>NZ_LIQZ01000521.1 GCF_001418655.1 Streptomyces phaeochromogenes
CCCCCCGCCACCGGGCGAGGTTGTGGCGCGTGGAAAGAGTGTCGGGGTGATCCGGCCCCAGCACCCGGACTCGATCGATCAACAGCGCAGCGAACTCATCGATCGCACCCTGAACGTCCCCCACCTTCCCCCGCCACCAAGCCAGGTTGTGGCGCGTGGAAAGAGTGTCGGGGTGATCCGGCCCCAGCACCCGGACTCGATCGATCAACAGCGCGGTGAACTCATCGACCGCGCCGTGAACTTCCCCAGCCTCCCCCCGCCACCGGGCGAGGTTGTGGCGCGTGGAAAGAGTGCTGGGGTGATCCGGCCCCAGCACCCGAATCTGATCGATCAACAGCGCAGCAAGCTCATCGACCGCACCCTGAACATCCCCCACCACCCCCCGCCACCGGGCGAGGTTGTGGCGCGTGGAAAGAGTGTCGGGGTGATCCGGCCCCAGCACCCGAATCCGGTCGATCAGCAGCGTAGCGAACTCATCGACGGCACCCTGAACATCCCCCACCACCCCCCGATACCGGGCGAGGTTGTGCCGGGCAGTAAGGGTGTCGGGGTGGTCCCGGCCCAGGTGGTGGGTGGTTGTGTCGGTGAGATTGCTGTAATAGTCCCGGGCGGCGGTGACCTGCCCTGTTTGGCCGAGGCTTGTGCCGGCCTCGAACAGGACGGCATGTGCGTCGGGCTGGTAGAGGGCCGAGGTCGTACTCTCGTGCAAGGCGGTGGCATTGGCGCGCAGGGTCTGCTGCAGAACCGGGTCGCGTCCGTGGCCCGGCCACAGGGCCAAAAGAGCGTCGGCGGCGCGGCGGGCGAGCGGGTGGCGCTCCTTCACGGGGGTGGTGTCGCGTGCTGCTCGGGCGGTCAGAGCATGGATGCGCACCAGTCCAAGGCCCCCGTTCCCGCTGGGGGGCTGGTGGGTGGTCAGGCTGTAGCGGTCCAGCAGGAGCAGGCACGCGCGTATCTGGTCGGCGTGCACCCCGCTCAGTCCGGGAATGTTGCGGGACGTGCGCGGGCGACTAAGGCGCTGCCACCACCGAGGGCCCGGCCCGGTCAGGGCGGCAAGTGCCTCGGGATTGGTCCACAGGGTGGCGGGGGAACCGTTGGGGTCCAGCCGAGCGACGGTGTCCAGGATCGCGCGGGCCAGGCCGGGGCGAGCCTCTTGTGCTTGGACGGCGTCGAGGTTGATGAGCATGGTGGTGTGCACGGCCCGCGCGTAGCCATCGGCGCCGTCGCCAGGCAGCACATCAGCCAGCATCCGGCCGGGTTCGGCCAGCATCCGCGCGTAGGCAGCGGGGGTGATGTCTCGGTTGTTGTCCAGGTAGGCGGCCGCGTGTGACAGAGCCAGCGGCAGCCGCCCCAGCAGGCTGGCGATGGATGCGGCCGGGCACCGGTAGTCGTTGCAGGTGCCGGGGTGGTCAGGCAGGCCGGGGGCACGCTGATGCAGGTAGTCGTGGGCCTCGGCCTCGGTGAAGACGTCCACGTCGACGCGGGTGCGTCCGGCGGCCAGGGCCTTGCGCTGGCGGGTGGTGGCAAGCACCCAGCCACGAGGGTGAAGGCGGGGCCACCAGTCCAGTACCTGGTCCAAGTCCTCGACGTCGTCGATCACCACCAGCCAGCTGCGGTCGGTGGCCTGCAGCCACTCCAGCAGGGCCCGTGCATCGGCTTGGTCATCTTCGCCGTACACACCCGGAACCCTGATCCGGGCTGCGGCCTCCGCGAAGTCTGCGACAAGCTGCCCCGTTCCGCCCTTAGCCGTGGTCCACACCGCCAGGTCCGCGTTGGAGTCCATGTAGTAGGAGGCAGCCAGTTGGGACTTACCGACCCCTCCCTCACCCACCAGCACCCGCCCTGACTCAGCTGGCTGCGCGAGCACCACGTCCTGGCCGTCGGCGCGGGCCGCCTCCACCAGCGACCGCAGAGAGGGCCGGCGCTGGAAGGAGGATGCCAGCGGCGGCACCGCGCCCACCCGCAACGGCCACGGCACCTCAGGCAGGACGTTGTTGACGGTGCTGTGGTTGATCACGCGCGAGCCCGGCGCGAGCGCGGAACCCGGCGCGTCACCGCCGACCGCGACCTCCCCGGCCCGGACAGTGCGGCGGCCCACGAAACGGGGCACACCGCCGACGCCGTCCTTGTCGTCCGCGCCGGTGCCCCTGCTCAAGAGCGGGTCCGCTTGGCGCGCTTGCCCAGCGCCGCGTCGTTCGCGTCGCCGCCCACAGCGATACCGTCCGGCCCCGACTCCGCGTCCACCTGTCCGCCGCCCGCACTGGGCGCACGAGCGGATGCCGGCCCGACAACCTGTGAATCCTCACCCAGAGCAGCGCCGTTCGCATCACCAGCGACCGCCACGCTGCCACCCCGCACCCGCCGCACCGGCCCGGGAGCGGTACGGAAGAACGCCACGACCGACACCACCAGCCCCGCCGCCGACAGCACGGTCCCCACCACCCCGGCCACCTGCGAGGCCTCATTCAACCGACCCATCACCAGCATGACCGCCAACCCAGCCGTCACCAGCAGAGCCGCCACCGCGCACACACCTGAAACCCAACGAGCCACGACCACGCCCCCGATACTCCCCAACGCGCCCGAAATCGGGCACCACCCACGCAGTCTCCCAACACCACCAACCCAATGTCAGCCACATGGCGCGTCCCGCAGATAGATGCCCCGCGCCTCGGGAACGCCGAAAGGGCCTGCGATCAGCATTGCTGCTGTTCACAGGCCCTTTCGGTCATGCGGCAGCGCCAGGATTCGAACCTGCGAGGGTGAAGCCGGAAGATTTACAGTGATTGGACGGGCCCATCGCCGATCCACGGATGTCGTCCACGGCAACCTCCAGCCAGCCGCTGCCACAAGGGTGCTCTCTAGAGCCGAATTGGGCGCTTGAGTTGACGCCTTAACTACGTAGCGCAGTGATCAACGCAGCAACCGCACCGATCAAGCTCGCCAGGGCCGTCATCGCAGGCAACAGCCAGCTAGCCCTGCGAGGGCTGCCCTCGCTCCGCTCCTGGGGGGAGGGACTGTAGGGCTCAATCACGTTCGACCTCCGCGTCGTCTTAAAGCCAGAAGGCTCTGTCTGAGCCTCAGCAACTCAGCGCTCCGCTGCCCCAGGTTGCCGCGGGAGTCGGAGCTCTCCGTCAGACATCAGGCAAGCTGTCCGGCGTCAGCAGAGCCAACCCATCGGCAGCGTCCGTCAAAGCTCGGACAGGTTCGATCCAGCCCACCTAGGGTTTCTTCCAACCAGCCAGACGACTCCGGACGGAGCCGGACGTTGCCGGACACCAGAGGGAGCGATCTTGGACCTGGCGAGTCGACTGCGAGAACTACGAGTGCGCGCAGGCAGCCCAAGCGTTCGCGAGATCGCGAATCTAATCAGCAGACAGGGAAGGAACGCGCCCATGGCGCGATCCACCATCCAGGATAAGTTTTCCGGTAAAAGCCCCCTCAATCTTTCCCAGATTCTCTCACTGATCGAGGCTTTAGCAGAACATGCGCGCATCAGCGGGATTCCACTACCAGCGCATGAGATTGAACAGTCGAGGTGGCGCGAATTCATCACAGCGGATAAGAATCCCACCACTTCCCCAATGCCCAATACGCAGACCACCCCCTGGAACCTAGAACCTCTCCGACAAGCGCAAATGTTTGACTTGGTGGAGATCGTTGAAAACAGCCACGGTACCCCAACGTCGTCTTGGCTACCCCGCATTATCGCACCGATGTTGAAAGCGCAGATGGATATCTCTGAGTTCATCAGAACGGCAGGGAAAGAAAGCCCCCAAGAGGTCCTTCAAACCTTGAGGGTACTCGACTCAAAATTTCCGCAAGTCCATGAGACGTCGGAGTTTGGTAGACGAGTGAGGCCAACGAAAAACGATCGAACAGTGGGAGAGCTGCTGTGGATTGCCGCTATTTATCACGGCGCCGAGGCCACCCCCGCCATCGTCGTAGGACTCAGACTCGCCGAGATGGGTGAGCACACATGGGACTTTCTAGGGGACGTGGCGTCGACTCAAGCACCCATCTACATGCGCAAGGCGATCGAGGGGCTACGAACTGCCAGACTGAGCGCCGACGCAGATACGCTTTTATCTTTGGCGGGATCGAGACGCAAACCCCATCGAGTTCTCGAGGTAATAACCTACCTCAATCGACTGAAAGAACTTCAATCAAGAGATAAAGTTCTGAAAGGGGTATGCGCACTAGACTGCACCCACTTGGAGGGTGTGGTCGAGCGCTTACGAGAACATTTCGGCGACAGGTTCACCGACACAATCTTGCAGGGAATCCCGCGCGCAAGGATCACTGATGACGTCGAGATTATCCGTCGACGCGGGAGTCATGACTTAGCGCAGCGACTTCTGGCGCGAACCGAAGAACCCACGCCCTAATTTGATAAACATGCATCCTAAATCGCCGGAATTAACTCATGAGTGCACCACTACACCCGTCGGGACGGAGCACCCGGCATCCTGGCTGTATCCCACTACGCTGGTACGCACCAACTCAGAACGGAGAGTGCTCCGCGGATAGGACCGAAGACGGCGAAGGTCTACGAGACGATTCGTACGCGGCTCGCCTCAGGCGAGTACGCGCCCGGCGACAAGATGCCCTCAGAGCGCGCGCTCGTTGAAGAACTCGGCATCGGCCGGACTGCACTGCGGCAAGTACTCGCGCGACTCGTGGCGGAAGGCGCCCTGGAGGTTCGCGGGCGGAGTTCATACCGAGTTCCTGGCGGGGTGAGCGTCAACACGCCTGAAGGGCTAGAGCCTTGGCGCATCCATGGTGAGCGCGACGTCTATGACAATCGCTGGGTCAAGCTTCAGCTCTGGGACGTGGAACCACCCGGCGTGGCACGGTTCGAGCATCACGTGGTGAAGCTCCATCACGTGGCGATCACCGCAGTCCTGGACGACCAAGACCGCGTACTGATGATGTGGCGCTACCGCTTCGTCCCACAACAGTGGGGGTGGGAGGTACCTGGCGGCATCGTGGACGACGAGGAGGACCCCGCGGACACGGCGCTACGAGAAGTCGTGGAAGAGACAGGTTGGCGGCCCAAGTCCGTGGAGCACATCGTCACGTATCAACCCATGGTCGGCATGGTCGACTCACCTCACGAGATCTTCGTAGGCCACGGCGCCGAACAGGTTGGCTCGCCGACGGACCTGGAAGAGGCGGGGCACATCGAATGGGTGTCGCTGACCGACATTCAAGGGCTGATGGCGCGCGGTGAGCTGATGGCCTCAGGCACTCTTGTGGCCCTCCTCCACATCCTGGCGAGCCGCGGCAATCCGGGGCTCACAGCCGCGCACTGAGCAGGTCGACACGGCGGCGCTGCCGCACCGAACCGGTGCGGCTCGCCAACAGCCGCGCCTGCCTGAGGTGCGTGTTCGCGTCGTCGTACTCGGCTCGCGCCAAGTGAGCCTGTACGAGGTCAACATGAAGTCCCGCCTGCGCTCGGACAAAGGACGGGTCCACCACTTCCAGGGCGCCGTACAGGCTGGTCACCGCCTCGTCGTCACCCAACAGAGCAAGGACGTTGCCCCGCCATCGGGCCAGGTGGGCGCCATTGAGGAAGATGCTCACCATGTCCGGGTCTCGATCATCGGAGCCGGGCGGAATGGTCGCCATGGCCGCATCGAGTGCCCGCTGGCAGTCGTCAGGCATTCCGGCATAGGCGCATATCTCCGCTTCAGCGGCGTGCAGCCATGCCCGCAGGCGGGGAGATCCGGCCTGGCCGCGCCGTGTTCACCCGGTCCGATGGCCGCCCCATCGACCCCCGTGACGACTGGGAGGAGTTTAAGGAGCTTCTGGCGGAAGCGGGCATCGGTGACCGTCGCCTCTACGACGGAAGTCGCCACACAGTGGGCACGATCCTGAACGAGCTGGGGGGTGGACATGCCCACGATCATGGAGATCCTGCGGCACACACAGATCAGCCAGACACGGCGGTACGTGAAGGGAAGGTCACACCTCTCGAAGGACGCCATGCGCCGGATGGGAGACCACTTCATGCCCCAGCCGGAACCCTCAACTGAGACCAGAACTGAGACCGCTGGCAGTCGCGCGGCTCGTGCTCGCCGTCGTCGCCGTATCCGGTAAAAGCAAAAGCCCCAGGTCACGGCGAGTGAGTCCTGAGGCTTCCACAGAGCCGCCTTCGGGATTCGAACCCGAGACCTACGCATTACGAGTGCGTTGCTCTGGCCATCTGAGCTAAGGCGGCGTGCTGCCAGAACTATGGTGCGATCGGCAACGTGCGTAAGTCTACACAGTATCGGGGGGTGCTCCGTACAGGGTTTGGGAGCACCCCGGGCCGACCGCGCGATCACGCCCCTGAGCAGCGCTTTCCGTTGTTCGGAGGGGTGCCTTCGAGGAGGTAGTCGTTGATCGCGGAATCGATGCAGGCGCTGCCCCGCCCGTAGGCCGTGTGGCCGTCGCCTTCGTAGGTGAGGAGGGTGCCGGAGGAGAGCTGGGCGGCGAGGGCCTGGGCCCAGCGGTAGGGGGTCGCGGGGTCACGGACGGTGCCGACGACGACGATGGGGGCGGCGCCCTTCGCCTCGATGCTGTGGGCTTCGCCGGTCGCCTTCACGGGCCAGTACGCGCAGTTCAGGGAGGCCCAGGCGAGGCTCTCGCCGAAGACCGGAGAGGCCTGCTCGAAGGAGGGGAGCGCCTCCTTCACCTCCTCGGGCGAGGAGAAGGCCGCCGGCAGGTCCAGGCAGTTGACCGCCGCGTTGGCGAACATCAGGTTCTCGTACTTGCCGTCGGAGTCGCGCTCGTAATAGCTGTCGGAGAGGGCGAGCAGGCCCGCGCCGTCCTTGTCCTTCATGGCCATGTCGAGCGCGTCGCGCAGTTGGGGCCAGGACCCCTCGTCGTACATCGCGGCGATGACGCCCGTCGTCGCCAGCGCCTCGCCCAGCTTGCGGCCGTCCGCGTCGCCCGCCTCGATGGGGGCGCCGTCCAGCTGCCGGAAGAAGGCCTTGAGGTTCTTGCCGACCTGCTCCGTCGTCGTGCCCGCGCCGCCCAGCGGGCAGTCCGACTCCTGCACGCAGTCCTTGGCGAAGGACTGGAACGCCGTCTCGAAGCCCGCCGTCTGGTCCTGGTTCGTCTTCCTCGCGGGCAGCGACGGGTCCAGCGCGCCGTCCAGGACGAGCCGGCCGACCCGCTCCGGATACAGGCCCGCGTACGTCGCCCCGAGAAACGTGCCGTACGAAGCGCCCACGTACGTCAGCTTCTCGTCGCCCAGCGCCGCGCGCACGATGTCCATGTCACGGGCCGCCTCGACCGTGGACACATGGCGCAGCAGGTTCCCCGAGCGCTGCCCGCATCCCTCCGCGAACTCCTTGAAGGCATCGACCAGTTCACCGGTCTCACGCACGTTGTCGGGGGTCGTGTCCGTCTGCGTGTACGTGTCCATCTCGCGCCCGGTGAGGCACTCGACGGGCTCGCTGCGGGCGACGCCGCGCGGGTCGACCGCCACCATGTCGTAGCGGGCGCGGACCTTCGCCGGGTACCCGATTCCGGCGTACGCCTGGAGGTAGCCGACCGCCGAACCGCCCGGCCCGCCCGGGTTGACCAGCAGCGAACCGAGCCGTTTGCCCGGCCCCGTGGCCTTTTTGCGGGAGACGGCCAGCCGGACGTCGCCCTTGGCCGGCTCGGCGTAGTCGAGCGGGGCCTTGAGCGTCGCGCACTCGAAGCCTGCGACACCACAGGCGCGCCAGACCGGCCGCTGACCGTAGTACGAGGCCAGCGCCGACGGGGTGGCCTCCGGCAGCACGCGCAGCGCCGCCGTCCCGGCCGGGCTCGCGGAACTCGTCGAACTCCCCGCGGAGCAGGCGGAGACGAGCAGTCCGGCGGCGGCGAGCAACGTGCCGTACGCGCGAAGGGATCGGTTGGCCCGAGGTGACCTGGGCCGGCGCCTGGTGTACATCGAGCGAGCGTAACCCTGCGCGATGAATCGGTCGCTTACAGTCGTCAACCCGACCTCGTACGAGTGACGCCGTCAACTCCGGACAGGACGTGCGGGGCATGCGGCGTGCGTCAGGAACTCCGGGCGGGACAGGCAGTGTGCCTCACGAACTCCGGACAGGGACGGACGGCGTGCGTCAGGAACTCCGGGCGGGAGACGCAGCGTGTGTCCCGGGCCCGCGTCAACCGGCCCGCAGCGCCATAGTCATCGCCTCCACCGCCAGCAGCGGTGCCACATTCCGGTCGAGGGCCTCGCGGCAGGCGGCGATCGCCTCTATCCGGCGCAGAGTGGTCTCGGGGGACGAGCCGCGCGCCAGCCGGTCCAGGGTGTCCCGCAGCTCCGTGTTGGCGAGGGCGAGGCTGGTGCCGAACTGGAGGGCCAGCACGTCGCGGTAGAAGGCCGTGAGGTCGATCAGGGCCAGGTCCAGGCTGTCGCGCTGCGTACGCGTCTTGCGGCGCTTCTGCTTGTCCTCCAGCTCCTTCATCACGCCTGCGGTGCCGCGCGGCATCCGGCCGCCCTGGGACGCGCCGAGCGCCGCCTTCATGTCCTCGGTCTCCTTGACGTCGGTCTCCTCGGCGACCTGCTTGGCGTCCTCGGAGGCCGCGTCGATCAGCTCCTGGGCCGCCTTGAGGCAGGCGCCCACGTCGTCGACACGGAGGGGCAGCTTGAGGACGGCGGCGCGCCGCTCGCGGGCGCGCTTGTCCGTGGCGAGACGGCGGGCGCGCCCGATGTGGCCCTGGGTGGCGCGGGCCACGGCAGCCGCCACGTCCGGCTCGATGCCATCACGGCGTACGAGGACATCGGCGACCGCGTCCACGGGAGGCGTCCGGAGCGTGAGGTGACGGCAGCGGGAGCGGATGGTGGGCAGCACGTCCTCGATGGAGGGTGCGCACAGGAGCCAGACCGTGCGGGGGGCGGGCTCCTCGATGGCCTTCAGAAGGACGTTGCCCGCGCCCTCGGTGAGGCGGTCGGCATCCTCCACGATGATGACCTGCCAGCGGCGGCCCGCCGGGGACATCTGTGCCCGGCGTACGAGATCGCGGGTCTCCTTCACACCGATGGAGAGCAGGTCGGTACGGATGATCTGCACGTCGGCGTGGGTGCCGATCAGGCTCGTGTGGCATCCGTCGCAGAACCCGCAGCCGGGGGATCCGCCGAGAGCCCGGTCGGGGCTCACGCACTGGAGGGCCGCGGCGAAGGCCCGCGCGGCGGTGGAACGGCCCGAGCCCGGCGGCCCCGTGAAGAGCCAGGCGTGCGTCATCTTCGACGCCTCGGCCACCGGAGTGTGGTCCACCACCGCCGTGACCTGGGCGTCGGCGTCCCGGGCGGCGGCGTCGAGCTGCGCGCTCACCTTCTCCTGGCCCACCAGGTCGTCCCACACGGTCATGGGATGCCGCCCTTCCGTCGCACCGGTGCCTTGCGCAACCCATTGTGCGGGAGGGCACTGACAACGCGGTCCACACGGCCCCCGCCCTCACCATCGGCGCCCACGATCGGCACCCGCCATCAGCGCCCGCTGTCGGCACCCGCCGCACAGACCGAATCACCGCCGACACCCGCCCCCGGCCACAGACCGGCGGGCACAGGCCTCGATCCGCCCGTCAGCACCGTCAGCACCGTCAGCACCGTCAGCACCGTCAGCGCCGCCGACGCCCCCGACCCTCGTCCGGCTCATCCTCGTCACGCGGACCCAGCAGTTCGTCCGCCAGCGTCGGGAGGTCGTCCAGCGGAGTCTCCTCCGCCCAGTCCGAACGGGGCCGTCGCCGAGGCGTGCCGTCCTCGTCGACCTGAGGCAACTCGCGCGTACGGGCGTCGGTGCCCTCGTTCCCCTGCCCCGGCCGCTCGTCACGGAAATACCCCGGGGGCACCCGGTCCGCCGGACCGCTCCCCTGCTCGCCGCCCCCACGGTCATCCCGTACGGGAGGAAGGACAGCGGTCTCGTCCGCGGCGGAACCCGGCCGCACCGGCGGCAACACAGCCGTCTCGTCGGCAGCCGAACCCGGCCTCACCGGCGGCAGCACAGCGGTCTCGTCGGCCGCTCCGTACGGCCCCGGTCCCTGCGGCGCCGGAGGCTGAGGCAGCACGGTCGTCTCGGCGTCGTCGGGCCCGGCATCGCGAGGCGGCACCGGAGGAAGCACCGCCGTCTCGTCGGCCGGCCCTCCGGACGCGTTCGTGGGTGTCACGACGGGCGTCGGCACCGTCTCGTTGTCACGGCCGGCCGCCGGACCACCGGAACCGCGGGACCCTCCAGACCCGCCGGCAGCCCCAGAGGCCCCGGAATCCGCAGCACCAGTAGCCGCACTCGAAGCCTCCGCCGCCGCGGCAGCCGCCGCAGCCGCGCTGGAAGCCTCCGCCTCCCTCTGCGCCTCCCTCTGCGCCTCCGCCGCCCGCCGGGCCTGCTCGGCCCGGACCAACGCCTCCTCGGCCTTCCGCTGCTTCTCCAGCCGCCGCTCCTCGGCCTCGGCCCGGAGCCGCGCCTCCTCCTCGGCCTGCTTGCGCCGGCGCGCCTCCTCGGCCGCGAGGGCCTGCTCCTCGGCGAGCCGCCGTACCCGTTCCTCCTCGGCACGCACGCGTGCCGCCTCGGCGCGCTGCCGGGCCTCCTCGGCCTGCCGCTCGGCCTCGCGCCGCTGGGCCTCCTCCAGCTCGCGCTGCTTGCGCTCCTCTTCCTCCGCGCGCAGCCGGGCGAGCTGCTCCTGGCGCTCGCGCTCCAGCCGCTCCTCCTCGGCCTTGCGGGCGGCCTCTTCCTCGGCGCGCCGACGCGCCTCCTCCTCGGCGGCCTTGCGGGCCTCCTCCTTGGCCTTGATCTCGGCCTCGGAGAGCGGGAGTACGACATCGAGCCGGTGCCGGATCACTGTCGTGACGGCTTCGGGCTCCTGCCCGGCGTCGACGACCAGATAGCGCGCCGGGTCTGCGGCGGCGAGTGTCAGGAAACCGGACCGCACGCGCGCGTGGAACTCGGCGGGCTCCGACTCCAGCCGGTCCGGAGCCTCCGTGAACCGCTCACGGGCGGTCTCCGGCGCCACGTCGAGCAGCACGGTCAGATGGGGCACCAGCCCGTCGGTCGCCCACCGGTTGATACGGGCGATCTCGGTCGGGGACAGGTCACGCCCGGCCCCCTGGTACGCCACGGAGGAGTCGATGTACCGGTCGGAGACGACCACCGCGCCCCGCTCCAGGGCGGGCCGCACGACCGTGTCCACGTGCTCGGCACGGTCGGCGGCGTACAGCAGCGCCTCCGCGCGGTGCGACAGACCCGCCGACGACACGTCGAGCAGGATCGACCGCAGCCGTTTCCCGACGGGCGTGGCACCCGGCTCGCGCGTCACCACGACCTCGTGCCCCTTGGCGCGGATCCACTCGGCGAGCGCCTCGGCCTGGGTCGACTTCCCGGCCCCGTCGCCGCCCTCCAGGGCGATGAAGAAGCCCTTCACGGCAGCCGCCTGCGCGGGATCGTCCCCACCGCGCAGCGCGTCCAGCAGGTCGTGCCGCAGCGGCACTCCGGAGCGGTCGTCGGCCTTGGCCAGCACCAGCGCGGCGACCGGCAGCAGCAGCGCGCCGACCAGCATCAGCGTGAAGGCCGCGCC
The DNA here is from genome assembly GCF_001418655.1 of Streptomyces phaeochromogenes. Taxonomy (GTDB): domain Bacteria; phylum Actinomycetota; class Actinomycetes; order Streptomycetales; family Streptomycetaceae; genus Streptomyces; species Streptomyces phaeochromogenes. The sequence continues at coordinate 11,548 of NZ_LIQZ01000521.1, forward strand.
GCCGTGCGCGAACACGAACTTGCCGTTCTCCACGCGGTGCGGGCCGATGGCGGCGGCCACCAGAGGGGCCACCAGCGCGCCCAGGGCCACGAAGACCCGTACGACCGCGTGCAGGTGTTCCGTCGTACGCGTCCGCCGGTACTCCTCGGCCTCCTGGTCGAGCAGGGCGTGCCCGGTGTTGGCGGCGACGCCCGCGCCGATGCCCGCCAGAGCGACGATCAGGATGACCGTGGTGACGTCCGGGACGAGGCCGGCGGCGAGCAGTGCGATCCCCGTGAAGGCGATCGCCAGCGCGAGCAGCCGGCGCCGGGACAGGGACGGCAGCAGCTTGGCGGCCGTACGGATGCCGATCACGACACCGCCGGTCAGCGCGAGCACCAGCAGCCCGTACGTCACCGGCCCGCCGCCCAGGTCCTTGGCGTGCAGCACGGAGACGGCGACGGCCGCCGCGATCGCCCCGGCGACGGCCGCGCAGGCGAGCACCAGGAGCGGGATGGCCCCGGTGCGGCCCTTGTCGATGCCGGTGCCGGTCTTGGGGCGGCGCAGCCCTTCGAGCGGCGACCGCGCGCGCGGGGTGCGCGCGTCGGGCAGTTCGAGGAAGGTCAGTACCGACAGGGACGCGGCGAACAGGCCCGCGGAGACGTACGAGGCGAGCGCGGCCTGGTGCTGCGCGAACCACTCCAGCCCGGTGCCCAGCAGGTTGTTGACGAGCCCGGCGACGACGAGCGTGGCACCCGCGAGGGGTACCGCCGCGAATCCCGTACGCAGTGACAGGCGCCGCAGCGCGTCCATGTGGTCCGGCAGCGGGCGTACCGTCGCGCCCTCCAGCGGCGGCGCGGGCAGCAGGGCGGGCGCCGCGCTCTCGCGGCACACCATCCAGAAGCGCTCGGCGACCCCGATGACGAAGGCCGTCACCAGGAGCACGGCCAGCGCGTTCTCCGGCGTCCAGTCGATCCACAGGGGCGCGATGATCAGCAGCGCGGCCCGCACACCGTCCGCGCCGACCATGGTCCAGCGGCGGTCGAGCGGGCCCTCCTGTGACGTGAGGGACGTGAGCGGGCCGAGCAGGACCGCCCCGAAGAGCAGGGTGGCGAGAATCCGCGCCCCGAAGACCGCCGACACGGCGAGGGCCACTCCGCGGTAGCCGCCTCCGAAGGAGCCGTCGGCGACCGCCGCCTGGAGGGCCAGCAGGACCAGCACCAGCAGCGCGAGCGCGTCGCCGATGCCGCCCACCAGCTGGGCGCTCCACAAGCGCCTCAGTTGCGGCACGCGCAGCAGCGCCCGGACGGCGCGCTCCCGTGAATCTGCGACCAGGGCGTCGTCGGGGGCCGGGTTGTGGGCCGTTGGCTGCTCGGCTCGCGTCATCCTGCCAGCCTATCGGGAGGGACTGACTCCCCGAATAGGCCCCCGAACATGCGAACGCCCCCGACACCAAGTGGTGCGGGAGCGTTCGTTTTACGAACCAAAGGTGAAGGACTCGATCACCAGCGGGAGACGGGACCTGAAGGCCCTCTCCGGAGACGGAACCCGAAGGCCGCCTCCGGAAGCGGGACCCGAAGGCCCTCACCGGAGGCGGTGCCCCGAGGCCTCGGCCCTCGTCGGCTTCGTGGGCGTGGGCCTCAGTCCTCGGCCGTCGCCTGGGAAGCCGTCGCCTTCTTTGCGGTCGTCTTCTTGGCAGTGGTCTTCTTTGCCGCCGTTTTCGTGGCCGCGGTCTTCTTGGCGGCGGTTTTCTTCGCCGGCGCCTTCTTGGCCGGGGCCTTCTTGGCGGCCGTCTTCTTCGCCGTCTTCTTGGCGGGCGCCTTCGCCCGCTTCTCGGCGAGCAGCTCGAAGCCGCGCTCCGGAGTGATCTCCTCGACGCTGTCGCCGGACCGCAGGGTGGCGTTGGTCTCGCCGTCGGTGACGTACGGACCGAAGCGGCCGTCCTTGACGACGACGGGCTGCCCGCTGACCGGGTCCGCGCCGAGCTCCTTCAGCGGCGGCTTGGCGGCGGCGCGCCCGCGCTGCTTGGGCTGCGCGTAGATCGCCAGGGCCTCGTCGAGGGTGATCGTGAAGAGCTGGTCCTCGGCCTGGAGGGAGCGCGAGTCGGTGCCCTTCTTCAGGTACGGCCCGTAGCGCCCGTTCTGTGCGGTGATCTCCACACCCTCGGCGTCCTTGCCGACGACGCGCGGCAGCGACATCAGCTTGAGGGCGTCGGCCAGCGTCACCGTGTCGAGGGACATCGACTTGAACAGCGAGGCCGTACGCGGCTTCACGGCGTTCTTGCCGGTCTTCGGGGTGCCCTCGGGGAGCACCTCGGTGACGTACGGGCCGTAGCGGCCGTCCCTGGCGATGATCTGGTGGCCCGACTGGGGGTCGGCGCCCAGCTCGAAGTCACCGCTCGGCTTGGCGAGCAGCTCCTCCGCGAGCTCGACGGTCAGCTCGTCGGGTGCCAGGTCCTCGGGCACGTCGGCGCGCTGGTGGTTCTCGGAGTCCTTCTCGCCGCGCTCGACGTAGGGGCCGTAGCGGCCGACGCGCAGCATGATGTCGCTGCCGTCCACGCGGAACGACGACACCTCGCGGGCGTCGATGGCACCGAGGTCGGTGACGAGCTCCTTCAGACCGCCGAGGTGATCCCCGTCGCCGTTGCCCGCCTCCGCGGCGCCGGTCGCGTCGCCCTCGCCGAAGTAGAAGCGGCGCAGCCACGGGATGGCCTGGGCCTCGCCCCGCGCGATGCGGTCGAGGTCGTCCTCCATCTTGGCGGTGAAGTCGTAGTCGACGAGCCGCCCGAAGTGCTTCTCCAGGAGGTTGACCACGGCGAAGGACAGGAAGGACGGCACGAGTGCCGTGCCCTTCTTGAACACATAGCCGCGGTCGAGGATCGTGCCGATGATCGACGCGTACGTCGACGGGCGGCCGATCTCGCGCTCTTCGAGCTCCTTGACCAGGCTGGCCTCGGTGTAGCGGGCCGGGGGCTTGGTCGCGTGGCCGTCGACCGAGATCTCCTCGGCGGACAGCGGGTCGCCCTCGTTGACCTGCGGAAGCCGGCGCTCGCGGTCGTCCAGCTCGGCGTTCGGGTCGTCCGCGCCCTCGACGTAGGCCTTGAGGAAGCCGTGGAAGGTGATGGTCTTGCCGGACGCGCTGAACTCGGCGTCACGGCCGTCGGAGGCCGTGCCCGCGATCTTCACGGTGACGGAGTTTCCGACCGCGTCCTTCATCTGGGAGGCGACGGTCCGCTTCCAGATCAGCTCGTACAGCTTGAACTGGTCACCGGTCAGACCCGTCTCGGCCGGTGTGCGGAAACGATCACCCGAGGGTCGGATCGCCTCGTGCGCCTCCTGCGCGTTCTTGACCTTCCCGGCGTACGTACGCGGCTTGTCCGGCAGATAGTTCGCACCGTAGAGCTGCGTGACCTGGGCCCGGGCCGCGGTGATCGCGGTGTCCGAGAGGGTCGTGGAGTCCGTACGCATGTAGGTGATGAAGCCGTTCTCGTACAGCTTCTGCGCCACCTGCATCGTGGCCTTCGCACCGAAGCCGAGCTTGCGGCTGGCCTCCTGCTGGAGCGTCGTCGTACGGAAAGGGGCGTACGGCGAACGGCGGTACGGCTTCGACTCGACGGACCGTACGGAGAAGTTCGTGTTCTCCAGGGCGGCGGCCAGCGCGCGGGCGTTGGCCTCGTCGAGGTGGAGCGTGTTCGCGCCCTTGATCTGCCCGAGCGAGTCGAAGTCGCGGCCCTGGGCGACGCGCTTGCCGTCGACCGTGGTCAGACGGGCGACCAGGGAGGCCGGGTCGCTCGCGTCACCGGCGCGGCCGGTGCCGAAGGTGCCGGTCAGGTCCCAGTACTCGGCGGAGCGGAAGGCGATGCGCTCGCGTTCCCGCTCGACGACGAGACGGGTCGCGACGGACTGGACACGGCCCGCCGACAGACGCGGCATGACCTTCTTCCAGAGGACCGGCGATACCTCGTAGCCGTAGAGACGGTCGAGGATGCGGCGGGTCTCCTGGGCGTCGACCAGCTTCTGGTTGAGCTCGCGCGGGTTGGCGACGGCGGCCTGGATCGCGGCCTTGGTGATCTCGTGGAAGACCATCCGCTTGACCGGGACCTTGGGCTTCAGCACCTCCTGGAGGTGCCAGGCGATGGCCTCGCCCTCGCGGTCCTCATCGGTGGCGAGGAAGAGTTCGTCGGAGTCCTTGAGCAGGTCCTTGAGCTTCTTGACCTGGGCCCGCTTGTCGGCGTTGACCACGTAGATCGGCTCGAAGTCGTTGTCGACGTCCACGCCGAGGCGGCGCACCTCGCCGGTGTACTTCTCGGGCACCTCCGCGGCGCCGTTGGGGAGGTCGCGGATGTGCCCGACGCTCGCTTCGACGACGTAGCCGGGGCCGAGATAGCCCTTGATCGTCTTCGCCTTGGCGGGCGACTCGACGATGACGAGTCGGCGGCCGCCGTGTGCGGTCTCGCTGGTCGGGGACAACTTCGCTCTTCTCTCCGGTCGACGCAGGGGGTCTCGCCCCAGGCCTGGAACCCGGGGGTCGGGTCATGCTGACGCTGCGGAGTGTGACGGTACATCCCGCCCCCGTGTCAAACGGGAAAAGCCCGCAACGGCCACTCGAACGGTAACCCGACTCCCGCCATTCCTGCCGCCCGGAGTGCCGACCTGCCGTTTCGGACCTATCCGGAGGGTGACCTCTCAGTTACTGGAGGTCCGCGTTCCGGAGGGCCCCGGGCCTTGTCCGCGACGGCCGACCGGCCGTCGATTCCCGGACACCGAAGGTGAACGTTCGCGGCCGACCCGGCCGGCTCGGCCGAGGGACTCCGGGGGTGTCGCCGGAAGGAGCGACGCTCAGGTACGAGTGAAACACCACACGGCGAGGACCAGCGCGGACGTCCCGGCGAAGGCCGCGACCGCCGCGGAGGCCATGGGATGCACTCCGTGGGCGACAGGGGCGCGCTGCCGCAGCCGGACGGCCGTCCACAGCAGGAGACCGCCTCCGAACAGGGCGAACACCGATCCCGTGAAGATCGCCGGTCCGCTCTCCATGGTTCGTCTCCTCCGGCCTTTGGTACCCAGCACCGGGACGCTGACACCTCCGGGCGGCCGGAACACCAACCCCGGGTGAACGCGGAGCGGACAGCTCCCTGCGCCCTCATGCGGAATCCGTCACACCGCCCCCTGTTGGCCGGTTTCACGCCCCGGTGCGGGATCCCGGTCCGGGAGTCCTCGGTCGGAGACCGGCCGGGCGTCGGCACACCGAGCCCTGTCCGGGCCCCTCGTGCGTCACCCGGTCCGGGCCCTTCGTGCATCACCCGGTCCTGGCCCCTCGTGCATCAACAGGTCGTGCACGGTGGCCATGTGCGGGCCGGTTCCTCGTCGTACGAAAGCCGGACCGGGACACTCTCTCGCCGGCCCCGGGAAGACTCACCGGGACGGCTCACCGGGCAGGCTCAAGGAACCCCTGCTCGACCAGCAGCCGGATCTGGGACGGGGTCCGGTCCCGCAGCAGGACCGGGTCCTCTCCGACGAGTTGGGCGATGGCGTCCAGGATCCGGCCGGCGCTCAGCGTGCCGTCGCAGACGCCCGCGAAGCCCGCACCGACCGTGTCCACCTTCGTGGCCCGCCGCATCCCGCGGTGCTGGCGCAGCACGACGTGCTCGGGGTCCTCGGCGCCGGGCAGCCCGACCTGCTCCTGCACGATCTCGCCCGCGAGCCTGAAGTGCCCGGCGAGCAGGGCGGCGTCGTCGTGCGCCCGCAGATAGTCCACGCGGTCGAAGTGTGCGCGCACGGTGTCGCCGAGCGGCTGTTCGACGGGGTGCGGCCACTCCTCCACGACGACCGAGGGCTGGATGGCCGCCGACTTGCGCAGGGTGATCCAGCCGAAACCGACGGACTTCACCTTCCGCGCCTCGAACTCGTCCAGCCACGCGTCGTACCGCGCCTGGTACTCCATCGGGTCGGAGCGGTGGTCGCCCGCGTCCCGCAGCCACAGCTCTGCGTACTGCGTGACGTCCTGGACCTCGCGCTGCACGATCCACGCGTCGCAGCCGCGCGGCACCCAGGACCGCAGCCGGTCCTGCCACTCCTCGCCCTCCACGTGCTGCCAGTTGGCGAGGAACTGCGCGTACCCCCCGTCGTTCAGCCGGTCGCCCGCTTCCTGAACGAGCGTGCGGCACAGATCGTCCCCGCCCATCCCGCCGTCGCGGTAGGTGAGCCGGGCGCCGGGAGAGATCACGAAGGGCGGGTTGGAGACGATCAGGTCGTACGTCTCGTCGTCGGCGATCGGTTCGAAGAGGGAGCCCTCGCGCAGGTCCGCCGCCGGGGCACCGGACAGGGCGAGCGTGAGCGCGGTGATGTGCAGCGCGCGGGGGTTGAGGTCGGTCGCGGTCACGCGCGTGGCGTGCTGCGCGGCGTGCAGGGCCTGGATCCCGGACCCGGTGCCGAGGTCGAGGGCCGAGCCCACCGGCGTACGCACCGTGATGCCCGCGAGCGTCGTGGACGCACCGCCCACGCCGAGTACGACTCCTTCGTCGAGGCTGCCGATGCCGCCGGCCCCGCCGACCGCGCAGCCGAGGTCCGAGACGATGAACCAGTCCTCGCCGCCCGGGCCACCGTACGGCCGTACGTCGACGGTCGCCGCGAGCTCGTCCCCGCCGGTCCGGGTCAGCCAGCCGCTCTCCAGGCAGTCCGCCACCGGCAGGACGTCCGCCACGCGCGCGTGCGGCACGGGCTGCTGCAGCAGGAAGAGGCGGACGAGCGCCTCCAGCGGTGAGTCGCCCCGGGTGGCCCGGAGCGCGGGCACGGTCTCGCTGCGGGCCAGCGCCGCGTACGCGGCGGCGCCGAGCAGGTCGAGCAGCCCGTCGGCGCTGAAGGAGGCGCCCAGGAGGGCCTCCCGCAGGCGTGCGGTGACGTCGGTGCGGTCGGACGAGGGCAACGGTGCCAGGCTGCTGTTACTCACGCCTCCATTGTGTCCGCTCCCGCCGCCGCGGCGCGCGCCCTGTGGACAGCCGGGTCGGCCGGACCACCGGACTTCGGCCTGTCTCGGCCCGTCCTGTCTCGGCGGGCGGCGTCCGTGGAGACAGGCCGAGGGCCCGGTACGCGCGCGTACCGGGCCCTCTTTCGGTTGACGAACGATCGATGCCCCTGGGGGCAGGTCTCGTTCCCAGGTCTCAGGCCTTGCTCGCCGACGGCGACGTCGAGGCGGACTTGCAGCTCTCCTGCTTGGCCATCGCCTTGCCCACGTCGCCCTCCTCCAGCTTCTTGAGGGCGTCGTTGCCGCTCTGGCTGAGCTTGTCGAGCTCGGTGGCGATCCCCTTGAGACCGTCGGCGAACTTCGCCTGGTCCTTCGTGTCGAGGCCGTCGACCTGCTTCTTGAGGCCGGCGTACGAGGAGGAGATGGTGTTGAGCTCCGTGACGGCGTCCTTCTGCTTCTTCTCGCCGTCGTCGACGTCGGGCGCCCCGGCCTTGTCCACGGCGGCACCGATCGCCTTGTAGGCGTCGGACATGTCCTGGAAGGCCTTGGAGTCGGTCTTCTGGACGTCCGCCGGGGTGCTGTTGTCCGAGGTCTGCTTCTGGATCGCGGTATTGGCGGCCTCGATCTTCACCGCCTGCGGCTGCACCGCGTCACACACCTGCTTGGCCCAGGAGTTCAGCTTGTCGCTGCTGTCGTCACTGCTGCATCCCGACAGCGCCAGTACCAGTACCGCACCGCCGGACAGTGCGGCCGCGAGCTTCTTGTTCACCGGATTGGTCCCTTCCATGGCTCTCGGCCCCGGAACATACACGCCAAGTGGGCGACACCAGCGTGACGAAGGTCCACTTCATCCGTTATTGAAGCCATTTGCACCAAGAGAGATAAGGCTCACGGCCAGGGCGTGGACACACACGGGCGGGCGGACGGCACGTCAATACGCGCCGTCCGCCCGCCCGTTGAGCGGAACCCGACCGGGCGATGACCCGGCCGGTTATCCGATGGCTACGAAACCACCGCCGGATCCACCGACTTGGCAACCCGCTCGGAGTTGCCTTCGTCACTCACGGCGATGCCTCGCCGCTTGGACACGTAGACCGCGCCCACGATGACGGCGAGCGAGAGCACCGCGATGAGAACCCGCATGCCCACGCTCTTGTCCTCGCCGTAGCTGAATTTGACCACCGCGGGCGCGATGAGCAGCGCCACCAGGTTCATCACCTTCAGGAGAGGGTTGATCGCCGGCCCCGCGGTGTCCTTGAAGGGGTCGCCGATCGTGTCACCGATCACCGTCGCGGCATGGGCCTCGCTGCCCTTGCCGCCGTGGTGGCCGTCCTCGACGAGTTTCTTCGCGTTGTCCCACGCGCCACCGGAGTTGGCGAGGAACACCGCCATCAGCGTGCCGGTGCCGATGGCTCCCGCGAGGAACGAGCCGAGCGCGCCGACCCCGAGCGTGAAGCCGATCGCGATCGGCGTCAGTACGGCGAGCAGACCCGGTGTGGTCAGCTCGCGCAGCGCGTCCTTGGTGCAGATGTCGACGACGCGCCCGTACTCGGGCTTCTCGGTGTAGTCCATGATCCCGGGGTGCTCGCGGAACTGCCGCCGCACCTCGTAGACCACGGCCCCGGCGGACCGCGAGACCGCGTTGATCGCCAGCCCCGAGAAGAGGAAGACGACCGCGGCGCCCGCGATGAGCCCGACCAGGTTGTTGGGCTGCGAGATGTCCATCATCAGGTTCATGGGCGCGCCGGGCCCTGAGACCTTCTCGCCCACTTCGTTCGCGGCCGTGAGGATCGCGTCGCGGTACGAGCCGAAGAGCGCCGCCGCCGCCAGTACCGCGGTGGCGATGGCGATGCCCTTGGTGATGGCCTTGGTGGTGTTGCCGACGGCGTCCAGGTCGGTGAGCACCTGCGCGCCCGCGCCCTCGACGTCACCGGACATCTCGGCGATGCCCTGCGCGTTGTCGGAGACCGGACCGAAGGTGTCCATGGCGACGATGACGCCGACCGTGGTGAGCAGACCGGTACCGGCCAGGGCCACCGCGAAGAGCGCCAGCATGATGGACGTACCGCCGAGCAGGAAGGCCCCGTACACGCCGAGGCCGATCAACAGGGCGGTGTAGACGGCCGATTCGAGACCGAGCGAGATACCGGCGAGGACGACGGTGGCCGGGCCGGTCAGCGAGGTCTTGCCGATGTCCCGTACGGGACGCCGGGTGGTCTCGGTGAAGTAGCCGGTCAGCTGCTGGATCAGCGCGGCCAGGACGATGCCGATGGCGACCGCGATGAGCGCGAGGATCCGCGGGTCACCGGCGTGGCCGAGGATGGCCTCGTCCGTGACGCCGTCCAAATCGGCGTACGAGGACGGCAGATAGGCGTAGACCGCCGCTGCCACGAGCGCCAGCGAGATCACCGCGGAGATGAAGAACCCGCGGTTGATGGCGCTCATCCCGCTGCGGTCCGATCGGCGCGGAGCCACGGCGAAGATGCCGATCATGGCGGTGAGTACGCCGATCGCGGGCACGATCAGCGGGAAGGCGAGCCCGGAGTCGCCGAACGCCGCCTTGCCGAGGATCAGCGCGGCGACGAGCGTGACGGCGTACGACTCGAAGAGGTCGGCGGCCATTCCCGCGCAGTCGCCGACGTTGTCGCCCACGTTGTCCGCGATGGTCGCGGCATTGCGCGGGTCGTCCTCCGGAATGCCCTGCTCGACCTTGCCGACCAGGTCGGCGCCGACGTCGGCGGCCTTGGTGAAGATGCCACCGCCGACACGCATGAACATGGCGATCAGCGCGGCACCGAGGCCGAAGCCCTCCAGAACCTTGGGCGCGTCGGCCGCGTAGACGAGAACCACACAGGACGCACCAAGGAGTCCGAGCCCCACGGTGAACATGCCGACGACGCCGCCCGTGCGGAAAGCGATCTTCATGGCTTTGTGCGAGACGGCGGTGAGATCCTTTTCGGGCTCACCCTCTGCCGGAGTCGCTTCCCGGGCCGCGGCGGCCACGCGGACATTACTGCGTACGGCGAGCCACATGCCGATATAGCCGGTGGTCGCCGAGAACGCCGCGCCGATCAAGAAGAAGACCGATCGTCCGGCGCGCTGATTCCAGTCGTCCGCGGGCAGCAGCATGAGCAGGAAGAACACCACGACGGCGAAAACGCCGAGCGTTCGCATCTGCCGGCCCAGGTAGGCATTCGCGCCCTCCTGGATCGCCACCGCGATCTCCTTCATGCTCTCGGTGCCCTCGCCCGCCGCGAGTACCTGGCGTACCAGGACCCCGGCGACGACAAGCGCCGCAAGGGCGACGGCCGCGATGACCATCACGATCAGACGGTTGTCGTCTGTCAGTACTGCGGCTGCGAAGGTAGTGGGCTGGTCAAACTGATGAGGGGTAGAAAGCCCCGCCATTCGTCCTCCTTGACGCTTGGACCGAGCTCAAGATGTGGACGGATTGTAGGTACCGGAACCTGATCAAAACAGTGCGCGGTAAGTGGAATCAGCCTTCACATGCTCTTCAGCAAATGATCCACGGACCATCACGGAACCCGAAAGTGGTAATGCCCCAAAAGCATTGACGCGTGATCAATTGGCGCCCGGCGTGGCGTAAAGACGATCGTATTGTTGATCGTAATCCGGATAGTGAATTAATTCACGAAAACACGGATCTTGATCCGGAGATGGCCGCGCATGAGGTCCGGAGGTGACCGCGCATGAGGTCCGGGCAGGGCGTCGAGCCGGCCCGGACATGCGAAAGGGCCCTGCTGAGCAGGGCCCTTTCGCACATGTGGGGCAGTACCAGGGGGTGGATCAGGGAACGAGCGCAGCCGGCGGCGTGGTGGGCCAGCTCATCCTGATCAGGCCGCCGTTCTCACCGGCGGTCACTTCGACGTCGTCGACGAGGCCGCTGATGACCGCGAGGCCCATCTCGTCCTCTTCGGTCTCGACGTCCGCGTCACTGGCTCCACCATGGGCGCCCGGCGTCTTGTCGCCGGGAACCGTGTGCGGGGCCTCGTCGCCGACCTCGATGGAGAACTGCTTCTCCTCTTCGATCAGCGACACCCGCACCGGCGCCGAGATTCCGCCACTCTGGTGCAGGCCGACGGCCCGGGTGCAGGCCTCGCCTACGGCGAGCCTGACCTCATCGAGAACGGCCTCGTCCACTCCGGCCCTGCGCGCCACCGCTGCCGCCACCAGTCGGGCGGTCCTGACGTGCTCGGGCAGCGCGCTGAAGCGGAGTTCAACGGTGGCCATGCATCCCCCTCGGAACTACGGGCGTGCGGTCGGGGGGCCGGGTCGCCGAGACCCGGCCCCCCTCCATTGACTTCTGCCTCCCGGACACGGTCCGGGATCCGGCTGTCGGCCGCTGACCGGCCAGTCAGGGACGGGCCGGTCCACGGCCGGTCAGTCGGTGGCCGCCACCGCTTCCTCGACCGAGGTGTGGATCGGGAACACCTTGGTGAGGCCGGTGATGCGGAAGATCTTCAGAATGCGCTCCTGATTGCAGACGAGCCGGAGCGAACCCTCATGGGCACACACCCGCTTCAGGCCGCCGACCAGAACGCCGAGCCCGGTGGAGTCGAGGAAGTCCACGCCCTCCATGTCTACGACGAGGTGAAAACTGCCGTCGTTCACCAGCTCGACCAACTGCTCGCGCAGCTTGGGCGCGGTATATACATCGATTTCGCCACCGACCTCGACGACCGTACGATCGCCGACGGTACGGGTCGACAGGGACAGGTCCACGGATCCTCCAGCACCTTGCTATCGAGCGGTCATCCCAAGGGACACCTCGGCAGAGCCCCCAGGATGGTTCGCCAGCCGCGATGGCATTCAATCACTTACCGGCAGGCGTGCACGACGCCTTGGGTCCATTGTCCGTCACGCCAGTGACACACTCGATGCCGATGGCCAAGAATCACCGATCCGATCGAACCTCGACGGACACCGCATCCCGCCCCTCGCCGGGCGAGATCCTGGACCGGCTCGCCTCGGGGCCGAGCCGGGCTTCGCGCATCACTCATACGGAGCACTTGCCCCCACGTGAGGGTCGTCATGCCGTGTGGCCCGACCGGATCCGCGCGGAGGTCATCGCCGCGGTGCAGTCCGCGGGAATCGAACACCCCTGGGCCCACCAGGCACTCGCCGCCGAGCACGCCCTCGACGGCGAGTCTGTGATCGTCTCCACGGGCACGGCCTCCGGGAAGTCCCTGGCGTATCTCGTCCCGGTCCTGTCGACGCTCCTCGACGGCTCCGAGGCGCCGAACGGCCGTGGCGCGACAGCGCTGTACCTCGCCCCGACGAAAGCGCTGGCAGCGGACCAGCGCAGGTCCGTGAAGGAACTTTCACAACCCCTGGGCAATGCCGTACGTTCCGCGGTCTACGACGGGGACACGCCCGTCGAGGAGCGCGAATGGGTACGCCAGTACGCCAACTACGTGCTCACCAACCCGGACATGCTGCACCGCGGGATACTTCCCTCACACCCCCGCTGGTCCTCCTTCCTGCGCGCCCTGCGCTATGTCGTCATCGACGAATGTCACACCTACCGGGGCGTCTTCGGGTCCCATGTCGCCCAAGTGCTGCGCCGGCTGCGCCGCCTGTGCGCCCGTTACGGATCGTCTCCCGTCTTCCTCATGGCCTCGGCCACCGCCGCCGAGCCCTCGGTCGCCGCCTCCCGCCTCACCGGCCTGAAGGTGCTGGAGGTAGCCGACGACGCCTCACCCCGCGGTGAACTGGTGTTCGCCCTCTGGGAACCGCCCCTCACCGAACTCCACGGCGAGAAGGGCGCTCCCGTCCGCCGCACCGCCACCGCCGAGACCGCCGACCTCCTCACCGACCTGACCGTGCAGGGCGTCCGCTCGGTCGCCTTCGTACGCTCCCGCCGCGGCGCCGAGCTGATCTCCGTGATCGCCCAGGAACGCCTGGCCGAGGTCGACCGCTCCCTGGCCCGCCGCGTGGCCGCCTACCGCGGCGGCTACCTCCCCGAGGAACGCCGAGCCCTGGAACAGGCCCTCCACTCCGGCGAACTCCTCGGCCTCGCCGCCACCACCGCCCTCGAACTCGGCATCGACGTCTCCGGACTGGACGCCGTCGTCATCGCCGGCTACCCGGGCACCCGGGCCTCCCTGTGGCAGCAGGCGGGCCGCGCCGGCCGCTCCGGGCAAGGGGCGCTGGCGATCCTGGTCGCCCGCGACGACCCGCTGGACACGTTCCTCGTCCACCACCCCGAGGCCCTGTTCGACCAACCGGTGGAATCCACCGTCCTTGACCCCGACAACCCGTACGTCCTCGCACCCCACTTGTGCGCCGCTGCCGCCGAACTTCCGCTGACCGACGACGACTTGCCCCTCTTCGGCCCCGCCACCGCCGAGCTGCTGCCGCAGTTGGAGGCCGCCAAGCTGCTGCGCCGCCGTACGAAGGCATGGCACTGGACACGCCGGGAGCGGGCCGCCGATCTGGCCGACATCCGCGGCGGGGGCGGCAGTCCGGTACAGATCGTGGAGGCCGGTTCCGGGCGCCTGCTGGGCACGGTCGACGCCGCGGCGGCGCACGCCACCGTCCACGAGGGCGCCGTCCACCTCCACCAGGGCCGTACGTACCTGGTGAAGGAGCTGCACCTGGACGACTCCGTCGCCCTGGTCGAGGAGGCCAACCCCCCGTATTCGACGGTCGCCCGCGACACCACCGCCATCTCCGTCCTGGAGACGGATGTCGAAGTCCCCTGGGGCGACGGCCGGTTGTGCTACGGCTCCGTCGAAGTCACCAACCAGGTCGTCTCCTTCCTTCGTCGTCGTGTCATCACCGGCGAGGTGCTCGGTGAGACCAAGCTCGACCTCCCGCCCCGCACCCTCCGCACCCGGGCCGTGTGGTGGACGGTCACCGAGGACCAGCTCGACGCCGCCCGCGTGAACCCCGAGATCCTCGGCGGCGCCCTGCACGCCGCCGAACACGCGTCGATCGGCATGCTGCCGCTCTTCGCGACCTGCGACCGCTGGGACATCGGCGGCGTCTCCGTCCCGCTGCACCCGGACACCCTCCTGCCCACCGTCTTCGTGTACGACGGCCACCCGGGCGGCGCCGGCTTCGCGGAACGCGCCTTCCACACGGCCCGCGAGTGGCTCACCGCCACCCACCAGGCCATCGCCTCCTGCGAGTGCGACGCCGGCTGCCCGTCCTGCATCCAGTCCCCCAAGTGCGGCAACGGCAACGAGCCGTTGCACAAACGGGGGGCGGTGCGGTTGCTGACGGTGCTTCTGAAGGGGGCACCGGAGAAGCCGGCCGGGGAGGGTGCGGCGAGCGGCGAGGCCTGAGGGCTGAGCGGTGAGGGTGAGGATTGAGGGCTACGGTCCCGCCTCCTCGACGGCTCGGACGGGCGCTCCGGTCGGCGCCGGAGGTACTCCGGGACCAGCTGATCCCTCCGGGCCCTCCAGGCCCGCCGAGCCAGGAGGACCGGCCGGAACCACAGGCCCTACAGGCCCCGCCGGCCCCGCCCTGGCCCGCACCTCCGCCGTCAACGGTCCCCGTCCCGCCGCGACCGTGACGTCCGAGATCTCGCCCTGGACGGCACACCGCACGACCCGGGTGCCCTGAGCCCGTGCCACCCGGTCCGCCTGCTCGCAGGCCGCCGTCCCGCCGTCCATCCAGCGGTCGGCCGCCGCGAGCGCCGCCAAGTCGGCCGCTCCGCCCGCCCGGTGGCGAATCACCACCGCTTGCCCCATCGCGAGGACAGCGCCGAACACCACGCACAGGACGGCGATCGCACCCACGGTCCAGACGGTCGCCGACCCTCGGTCCGACCCGAAGACCTTGGCGGGGGCCCTCGCGAAAGCCCTCGTACGCAACCGCGACCCTGCCCACCTCATCCGCCCGCCCCCACCGTCTCCTCGGCCAGGGCCGCGGCCTCGTGCGTCAGGTCGAGGGTCAGCGCGTCGGGCCCCGGCGCCTTCGCCTCGACCCGTACGCGCACCAGGTCGCCCTCTCTCCGGACGGTGACCCGCGCGCCGCTCGGCGCCGTGTCACGGGCCGCCGCCAGCACCGTGCCCGGCGGGTCCTGCCGGGCCGCCGCTCGGGCCCCCGCCCTGGCCGCGTCCACGCACTGGATCAGCGAGGCAGCCGCCATCAACGCCCAGACCAGCGCCATGGTGAACGCGACCAGCACGGGCAGCACCACGGCCGCCTCCGCCGTCACGAAACCCCGGTCCCGGGACATCTCCAGAGGCACGTCCGCACCGGACGACCCAGCCTCAGAACTGCCCATTGAGCGCCCGCCCCACGATGTCCTGCAGAGCGCCACGCACCTGCCCGCTGGTCAGCACCTCGTAGAGCACCACGGCGAACCCCACCGCCGTGATCAACCCCATCGCGTACTCGGAGGTGACCATTCCGGCATCCCTCCGCACCTTCCAGCCCCGGCCCGCCAGGACCCACGCCCGCACCGGCCCCAGCACTCGTACTCGTACTCGCCGCATCGCCTTGCTCATCCGAACCCCCGTACAGCTCTGTTCCGTTGACCTTGACTTCTGAATTTGGACCTTGGCCCGTTGGTCTGACCCTTGACCGGCCCTGATCACTCGTCGTTCACCCCGTCCCGTACGTCACCCACCACCCCCAACCAGCACCCCGCCCGCGAGCCCGATCACCACGGGCAGCACGCCGATGGCGATGAACGCGGGCAGGAAGCACAGCCCCACCGGCGCGGTGACCAGGACACCCGCCCGCCGAGCACGGGCCGTGGCGGTACGCCCCCACTCCGCCCGGGCCTCCGCGGCGATGCGTGCGACGGGCCCCGCCGCCGGTACCCCGGATTCGCCCGCCCGCTCCAGCAACCGGGCCAGCGCCCGAGCCTCTGGCAACGCGGCCAACCCCCGCCACGCCTCGGCCGGTTCACCCCCGAGCCGCACCTCGGCCGCACCCCGCGCCAGCCGCTGCCCCACGGGCCCGTCCAGCGCCTCCCCCACCGCCTGGGCTGCCACCGCGGGACCGGCACCCGCCGCGATACAGGCGGCCAGCAGATCGGCGGCGAGGGGCAGTTGCCGCGTGGCCAGCCCCACGTCGAACTCCTCCACCGGCGCCGGTCTCCGCTGCCACCGCCACATCCCGAATCCGGCCACAAGCCCGACCACGACCCCGGTCGCGCCTCCGACAACGGCCCAACAGACGCTCAGGGCACCGAAGACCGGCAGCCACCGCCTCAACTCACCGCGCATCACCAGGCGCCGCCCACCGGAAGCCGACTCCACCGCAGACCCCGCCGACCCCGTGCCCACGGCCACCACGGCCTTCAACCGCCTTCGCGTCCTCCGCTCCCGCCGCGCCGCACCCAGGGCCCGGGCGAGCGCCCACACCGCCACCACGACACACAGCGCCACCCCCAGCCTGTGGACAACTTCCGCGCTCATCCCGCCTCCGCTCCTCGTACGATCCGCAGCACCCACCACAGCCCGACGCCCTCCAGGACCCCGCCGACGAGGAGGCAGCCCAGCCCCGCGCCGGTGTGCAGCACGACATGCAGCGGATCGGCGCCGAGCGCGGTACCAAGGAGCAGTCCGAGCACCGGCAGTCCCGCCAGCAGCACCGCCGTCGACCGTGCCCCGGCCAACTGGGCACGCAGGTCGGCCCGTTGGTCCCGCTCCGCACGCAACGCCCCCTCAAGCCGGTCGAGCCCGGCCGCGAGTCCGGCGCCCCTGTCCACAGCGACCCGCCAGCACGCGGCGAGGCCCAGCAGTCCTTCGGCTCCCGGTCGTCGTGCCGCGTCGGTGAGCGCGCCGGGCACGTCCCCGCCGAACCGGGCCGCCGCCAGCACCACCGCCTGCGCGCTGCCGAGCCCGCCCGAGTCACGGGATGCGCCGTGCAGGGCCTCGCCCGGCTGACGTCCGGCGCGCACCTCCCCCGCGAGCGCCCCGCACAGCGCGATCACCGCGTCGGCCCGCCGCTCCCGCGCCCGCCGTGCCGCCCCGGCACGCCGGGCCCGTCGCACCAGCGGCACCCCGAGCGCACCCGCGACGAGCGGCACCACGGACGCCCCGAGCAGACCGACCACCGCCCCGGCGACCAGGACCCACCACTCGCCCCGCATCCGATGCCACCGCCGCAGCCGCTCTCCGACCCGCACGGCCTGCTCCCACGCCGGCGGCCCCGCTCCCACCGCCCCGCCGCCCGCACACACCAA
>NZ_LIQZ01000522.1 GCF_001418655.1 Streptomyces phaeochromogenes
CCCCTGCCCCCGACGCCCCGTGCCCGGCCCGGTACCCCGCAAGGTTCCAGGTGTAGACCGGCACATGCGCAGGAACCTGCTCGGTCGGGTCGCCGTAGTGGCTGTACGTGGCCTGCTCGTCCGTGACGATCAGCACACGGTCATGCCGCTTGTAGTGCTTGCGCACCGCCTCGGTCGTATCAGTCCCACCGAGATCACCGAAACGCTCCAGCACCTTCAACACCGACTCACCCCGACGGAACTTCACCCGCGCGCTGCTCGTCCCGAACTCGACAAGATCGGCGTCCGCGGCCCGCAGCGCGAGCGCCGTACCGAAGATCGCCGCCGCGTCGGCCCGGTTGAGCTCCGAGCGGTCGGACAGCCGCGAGTAGAACATCGACCCGGACCGGTCGACGAGCACGAGCGTCCTGCCACCCAGCGCCGGCACATTGGCGAGCGAGTGCCCGAGCGCCTGCTCCAGCGGGTACGCCCAGCGCAGCGAAGGCGCGTGCTGGTAGGCGGCGAGGTACCGAAACGGGAACTGCCGAGAACGCGCAACCTCCGCAGGGTCACTGATCTTCGCGGCGACCTGGGCAGCAACCTCGTCCGAAACCCCGGCCTCGTCGAAGTTACGCAGGTTCCGCACCAGCGCCATCGCACCCATGGACGGAATCACGGCCTCCCAGGCCGCCTTGTCCATCGGACCCTGCAGCCACCCGGCGAGCGCCTCCCAGGTGATGCCCGCGTCGGCGAGACGCTGCGCGCCGTGCGCACCGGTCACCACCTTGCGCCGCTTGGCGGGCCGCAGTGCCATCAGGTCACGGTGGGCCGCCAGGACGGGCAGCGACTTGGGCACGACCGCGGTGTCCGGATTGTGCCGCCGGTCGAGCGCGTACTGGAACAGCTCGCCCTGCCACGGCTTGTCCGGGTCCGGTGCCGCGTGCACGAGGTTGAGGATGTCGCCGAAGCGGTAGCCCTTGGACGCCGTGTCGTACTTCAGCAGCGACTTGCCGCTGTAGAGCCGGCGTACGGCGTCGGCGATGCCGCGCTTCACGGGCTTGGGGATGTTGCGGCCGTACAGCGCGGTCCAGTACGCGAGCAGCTCGCCGGGCTCGTCCGGGCGCCGCAGCACGGAGGCGACGACCTGCCGGTTCGCCGGTCCGTCCGTGGCGCCCGCGTCGAGGCGCGCCTTGACGTACTCGGCGGCGCCGACGATGGACGCGGTCCGCATGTTGCCCTCGCCGCGCAGCCAGGCCAGCATGCTCGCCGTCCACGACGGGTCGCTGACGGCCAGCTCACGGACGAGCGCGGCGAACCGGTCGTCCCGGGCGTCGCCGGTCTCGTAGAAGGTGTTCTGCGAGACGAGGTTGGCGATCGCCAGCAGGAAGAGCTCGGAGCGCGCGTCGCGCTCACGGCCGCGACCGCCCTCGTACGTGCGCAGTACGCGCCCGGTCGAGGTGACCCGCGAAGTGCCCTGGGCCTTGGCCGCCTTGGTGTTGAATCGCGCCATGATGAATTCCCCCGAATTCAGTGGTGTTTCGGAGGGAGGTACAGCAAATGGAGCGTGCCCGAGATCGAAGTCGGCTGCGGTCGCTTATAACTTGGCGCGTCTTTCCAGTTCCGCCACATCGCCCGAGGCGATGACGGGGTTCGAACCCGCACGGTTTCCCACCAAGTCCCGAAGTATCCGCTGCCTTCGCACCGGGCACACACCATTTGCTGCGCCTCCCGAGATCAAGTCGGCGGCGGCCTGGATTCTTTGGAAGAGAAGTAGCCGCCGCCATCGCACCGGGAGGTGCATGAAGTTGTGGTGTCCAGAGTTCAAGGCCGGCGGAACCGACGTAGGTGCTCTAACCCCTGAGCTACACCGGCGCGTTGTACCGGTGACGGGACTCGAACCCGTGGCCGCCCCATTATCAGTGGAAGTAGGTCCTGCCTTCGCACCTGGACGTTCATCACTCTAGGACGCACACCGAGGGCCGGGCGAACGATTATTCCCGAAGGTGCACCGGCCACAGGCGCCCCAGGCACCACAGCCGCCATAGGAACTCCCTATACCACCTGCTGACTTTACGTCTTTGCCCCTCGTTCTTCCCCGAACGTACGGTGAACCAACTCGCCGAGATACGCACGACGACGTATCCGCACAACTGAAAGAGCAGGCGGCATGACGACGACCGAGCCCGAATCAGGAACGCAAGAACTCAAGGGAAAGCGGGCCCTGGTAACAGGTGGCTCTCGCGGAATAGGGGCGGCCATCGTGCGCCAACTCCTGGACGCGGGCGCCGAGGTGCTCACGACCGCCAGGTCGGCGACGAGCACGGTGCCGGAGGGGGCCGCCTTCGTCGCGGCCGACGTACGGACACGGGCCGGCGCGGAGGCGCTCGCCGCAGCGGCGCAGGAGGTGCTCGGCGGGGTGGACGTCCTGGTCCACAACGCGGGTGGGGCGCAACCGTACGCGAGCACTTCCGCCATCCCCGACGAGGAGTGGCAGGACCAACTGGACCTGAACTACCTGGCCTCGGTACGGCTGGACTCGCTGCTGGTACCGGGGATGCGGGACCGGCGTTCGGGGGTGATCGTGCACGTCTCCTCGGCCGCGGTCCCCGCCACGCCGCCCCCGTTCCTGCACTACACGGCGGCGAAGGCGGCGCTGGAGAACTACAGCCGGGGCCTGGCCCTGGAGCTGGCTCCGTCCGGGATCCGGGTCAACACCGTGACTCCCGGCAGGACGGCCACCCCCGGCGGCGAACTGACGCGGGAGCAGTGGGCGCGCCTGGACCCCACGCAGGGCCAGAACACCACCACCGTGCCGCTGGGGCGCGAGGGTCAGCCCGACGACATCGCCGACGCGGTGCTGTTCCTCGCGTCCGACCGGGCGAGTTGGATGACGGGGAGCAATCTCGTAGTGGACGGCGGCGAATTCCACAGGGGCTGAAGCCAACGGAATCTCTGCTCGGCCGTCACGAGAAGGAAGCAGACTGGGACCGAGTCGAGTCGGACCAGGCCGACTCGGACCGGATCGACTCGGACCAGGTCGACTCGGACCAGGTCTCCTTACGCAGGAGTTCGAGCAGGGCCGTCTCCGCCGGGCCCGAGCCGTGCCGGAGCACGGCGATGACGGGCTGGGACACGACCGGGAACACCGGACGCGCGAGGTGCTCGTAGCCGTGGGGCACCGCGGAGGCCGGGACGAGCGTCACCCCCAGCCCATGGGCGGCCCAGCGCACCGCCGTCGCCGTCTGGGACACGCGGGCGACCGGGGTAGGGGTCAGATCGTTGTCCCGCAGCACGTTCAGCAGTACGCCGTCGAGCGCGCTGTCCCGGTCGAACCTCACCCACGGCTCCCCCTCCAGCTCGCGCAGCTCGACCCGGTCCGCGGCGAGCAGCCGGTGCCCGGCGCCCAGCACCACGACGAAGTTCTCGTCGCCGAGGTGGTGGGCGTCGGAGGGGCTCCGCTCGCACGCCGCCATGAGGGCGAGGTTCACCGCGCCCCGGCGGCACAGCCGCTCCAGCTCGGCGGAGCTCGGCTCCTCGAAGACGGTGACCTCAAGCCGCGGGAAGCGGCGACGCAGCGTGCCCAGGGCGCCCGGCAGCTGCCGGGTGCCGAATCCCATCTGCGCCGCGACCACCATCTCGCCCACCAGCTCGTCGGCACCGGCCCGCGCCGTCGCCCTGGCCCGCCGCGACGCGCTGACCGCGACCTCCGCCTCCCGCAGGAACGCGCGGCCGACCACCGTGGGCACCAGTCCGGTCGGCGTACGGGCGAACAGCTGCACGCCGAGTTCCCGCTCCAGGCCGCGGATCTGCTGGGACACCGACGGCTGAGCGACGTGCAGCAGCTCCGCCGCCGCCGTCACCGAGCCCTCCTCGGCAACGGCCAGGGCGTACTCGTACTGGCGAAGGCTCATCGGCTCCCGTCCCCTCCCACGCTTCCCAGGTTGTAATTGGTGTTACAACACGGGAGGCGACGGCTTTACTCCACCCTCCAAGGGCCTCCGTACGAAGCGGAGCTCAGCCGCGCTTCTGACGCCGCCAGGGACCGGTGATCGCCAGCATGATGCCCGGCTCCTGGATGTTGGCGTACAGCGTCCTTCCGTCGGGCGAGAAGGTGACGCCGGTGAACTCGCTGAACTCCGGCTCCTCCCCGGAGCCGATGTTGAGGTCGTTGCGGGCGATGGGGTACGTACGGCCGCTGTCGGTCGCGCCGAAGAGGTGCGAGACGCCCTCGCCGTCCTCGGCGATGACGAGTCCGCCGTACGGGGAGACGGTGATGTTGTCAGGACCGTCGAAGGCGCCGTCCACCGACGGGTCGGGGTTGACCCCGAGGAGGACCTTCAGGGTCAGCGTGCGGCGCTTGGGGTCGTAGAACCAGACCTGGCCGTCGTGCTGGACGGGGCTCTCCTCACGGGCGTACGAGGAGACGATGTACGCGCCGCCGTCGCCCCACCACATGCCTTCGAGCTTGCGGGCGCGGGTGATCTCGCCGGCGCCGAACTGCTTGCGCACGTCGACGGTCTTCGCGTCGCGGTCGGGGACGTCCACCCAGTCGACGCCGTACACCGTGCCGATCTTCGTGGCGCGGGAGAGGTCGTCGATGAAGTGGCCGCCGGAGTTGTAGCACTTGGGGGCCTGGAGGACGCCCGCGTCGTCGGCGAGCGTACGGAACCTGCCGGGGCCGTAGTGGAAGCCCTTCGGCGGGGTCCAGCGGTAGAAGAGGCCGTTGGGGCCGGACGCGTCCTCGGTGAGGTAGGCGTGGCCGCGCTTGGGGTCGATGACGACGGCCTCGTGGTCGTACCGGCCGAAGAACTTCAGGGGCTTGGGGTTGCGGTTGGCGCGCCGGTCGCTGGGGTCGACCTCGAAGACGTAGCCGTGGTCCTTGGTCATGCCGTTGACGCCGGCGCGGTCGGAGTTCTCCTCGCAGGTGAGCCAGGTGCCCCAGGGGGTGCTGCCGCCCGCGCAGTTGGTGGAGGTGCCCGCGATGCCGACCCACTCGGCGACCGCGCCGCCCGGGCGCACCTCGACGACCGTGCAGCCGCCGGACGCGGCCGGGTCGTAGACGAGACCCTCGGTGAGCGGGACGGGGTACTTCCAGTTGGCGCGCGGGCCCTTCAGCTCGTGGTTGTTGACCAGGA
This sequence comes from Streptomyces phaeochromogenes, assembly GCF_001418655.1. Classification (GTDB taxonomy): domain Bacteria; phylum Actinomycetota; class Actinomycetes; order Streptomycetales; family Streptomycetaceae; genus Streptomyces; species Streptomyces phaeochromogenes. The sequence continues at coordinate 5,115 of NZ_LIQZ01000522.1, forward strand.
GGGTCGTGCCGCGCGGGCCGTCGAAGGTGGCCGTGCCGTCGTGGTTGGAGGGGGTGAACTCGCCCGACTCCAGCTTGGTCCTCCCGCTGTACGTGATGACGCGGTACCGGAACCCGGCGGGCAGCGCGAGGACGCCCTTGGGGTCGGGCAGCAGCGGGCCGTAGCCGACGGCTCCGCCGTGCCCTCCGCCGTGCCGGTCGGCGTCGTCGGCATCGCCCGTGGTCTCGGTGTCCGTGGACGCGAGGGCGCCGGGCGCGGTGGCGAGTGTGCCGACGCTGCCGATCAGTGCGACACCGGCGCCGGTGATCGCGGATCGTCTGGCGAAGTCCCTGCGGGTGAGCGACATGCTGTCTCCTGTGACGGTGGAGTGTGACCGTGGCGAGGGGGTGGCGAGGGTGGTGACGCGTGGAGGGTGGCGGACCCGACTGTCGGCCACACGGTCCCGCCCGTGACTGAACGCCGGTTGAACGCGGGCCGACTTCCCAGGGCTCGCTTGCGTGAATCCGGGCGGATCCGGCCTCTTCCGCCCGTCCGGAGCAATGCCGCCCCGTACGGCCCATCAGTCCTCGCATGCGAACTGTTGGTCGGAATAATCTCCATACCAAGGACCCGTACGACCCATGGGAGGCGAGCCGAAGTGGACGCGCGTCAGGCAAGCCACCGCCATGAGGAACGGCTGATGGCGCTGGCCAATGTGACCGGTGTCGGGAGTGGGCGCGACGAGGAGTCCGGCGAGGACGTCATCGTCGTCTTCGTCACCCGCAAGGTCCCCCGCGACCGGCTCCGCCCCGAGGACGTGGTCCCGGACGAACTCGACGGCGTCCCGGTCCGGGTCCTGGCGATGGGCGAGGACGAGCCCTGAGGACCTGCATTTCTTTCGCCCCCGCCGCCCCTACCCATTCCCGTCACTTACTTGGGGGCCAGCCCCCGAACCCCC
>NZ_LIQZ01000523.1 GCF_001418655.1 Streptomyces phaeochromogenes
CCCACCAGGGGCGCGGGGAACTGCGCACTCAGCCCAGAGCAACCCGCGCGCAGAAAGCCGACGTACGCATTCCAGCGGCGCGGGGAACTGCGCGACATACCCGCACACCCCGCAGCCCCGAAACAGAGCGTGCCCCCGGCCTGCGAAAGGCCGGGGGCACGCAAGAGACAACTAGGTCGAGGAGGTCAGTCGTCGTCCTCCGGGTCCTCGGCCTCCGCCGCGGTGGAAGCCCCGCCCTCCTCCAGCAACCGACCGAGCTGCCGCCCGGTGATCCGCTTGAACTTGCGCTGCTGAGGCCGCGTACGGTCCAGCACCGCGACCTCCAGCCGCTCCGCGGGAATCTCCCGCTCGGTGCCGTTCGTGTCGCGCGACAGCGCCTGAACGGCCAGCTTGAGCGCCTCGGCGAGCGACATACCCTCCTGGTGCTGCTGGTCCAGGTAGGTGCTGATCTGCTCGGCGTTGCCGCCGACCGCGACCGAGCCGTGCTCGTCCACGATCGACCCGTCGTGCGGTAGGCGGTAGATCTGGTCGCCTTCGGGGGTCTCCCCCACCTCGGCGACGACCAGCTCCACCTCGTACGGCTTCTCTGCCGCGGAGGAGAAGATCGTGCCGAGCGTCTGGGCGTAGACATTGGCGAGACCGCGGGCGGTCACGTCGTCACGGTCGTAGGTGTAGCCCCGGAGGTCGGCGTAACGGACGCCGCCGATCCGGAGGTTCTCGTATTCGTTGTATTTGCCTGCGGCAGCGAAACCGATCCGGTCATAGATCTCGCTGAACTTGTGCAGCGCACGGGACGGGTTCTCGCCGACGAACACGATGCCGTCGGCGAACTGCAGCACGACGAGGCTGCGGCCACGAGCGATGCCCTTGCGGGCGTATTCCGCCCGGTCGGCCATCGCCTGCTGGGGTGATACATAGAACGGCGTCGACACCGGCTATCCGTCCCTTTCTGTGGAAGTCACTCGATCACCTTGACAAGAGGTCCGCTGTCAGAGCAGCGCGGCCCGTGGGCCGTCGGGCTGCTCAAGGCGCCGCTCAAGGATCGAGCGGGCGATCTCGGAGGACTCGTCGTCGGTGAGGCGGCGGAATCCGTCTGCGGTGATCACGGTGACGATCGGGTAGATCCGGCGGGCGACATCGGGACCACCGGTCGCCGAGTCGTCGTCGGCCGCGTCGTACAGCGCCTGTACGACGAGTGTCGTGGCCTGGTCCTCGGTCAGGTCCTTGCTGTAGAGCTTCTTCATGGCGCCGCGGGCGAAGATCGAGCCGGAGCCCGTGGCCGCGAAGCCGTGTTCCTCGGAGCGTCCGCCCGTCACGTCGTACGAGAAGATGCGGCCCTTCTCGCGGTCCACGTCGTACCCCGCGAAGAGCGGGACCACGGCCAGGCCCTGCATGGCCATGCCGAGGTTGGACCGGATCATCGTGGACAGGCGGTTCGCCTTGCCCTCCAGGGAGAGCGTGGCGCCCTCCACCTTCTCGAAGTGCTCCAGCTCCAGCTGGAACAGCTTCACCATCTCCACGGCCAGACCTGCCGTACCGGCGATGCCCACCGCCGAGTACTCGTCGGCCGGGAAGACCTTCTCGATGTCGCGCTGGGCGATCATGTTGCCCATGGTGGCCCGACGGTCACCCGCGAGCACGACACCGCCGGGGAACGTGGCGGCCACGATCGTGGTCCCGTGCGGTGCCTCGATGACGCCCTTCATGGGCGGCAGCTGCCGGTTGCCCGGGAGAATGGCCGGCTGGTGTTCGGACAGGAAGTCCATGAACGAGGACGAGCCGGGCGTCAGGAAGGCAGCCGGCAGACGCCCGGTGCTACGAGGGTTGGCTTCCACGCGATGTCCTTCCACGTAGGCGGCGGCCCGCCGGGGACGGCCGAGCCGATCATCAAATCTGTGCACGGACCATACCCGTACCTACGCCAGTCATCCGTCCCGGCGCCGACCCGATGGAACGGGCCGACTCCGGGGCGGACAACCGGGGTTACTCTCCGCCCTTCTGGACGAAGGAACGCACGAAGTCCTCTGCGTTCTCCTCGAGGACGTCGTCGATCTCGTCCAGTACGGAGTCGACATCGTCCGACAGCTTCTCCTGGCGCTCCTTGAGGTCTTCGGATGCCTGCGCCTCGGGCGCCTCCTCGACCTCTTCGGTGTTGCGCGTCGCCTTCTGCTGTCCGCCGCCGGTGTCCTTGGTCGCCATAACCCTCACCCCGCTCGGTTCGACGTTCTTGATCAGACCCTACAAGCAGGGTCCGACATCGGCCCCGCAGTTGCTACAACGTCCGGGGGCCACCTCGATGATTCCCGGACGCCGCCTCTTTCCACCTCGCCCTGCCGCATCGGCCCGAGGGCCTCGGCGACCGGATCAGCCGCCCGAAAGGACCCTGACCAGGTCTTCCGCCGTACGACAGCGGTCGAGGAGCTCCTTGACGTGATTACGCGTTCCGCGAAGCGGCTCGAGGGTTGGGACCCGCTGGAGCGAGTCCCGGCCCGGCAGATCGAAGATCACCGAGTCCCAGGAGGCCGCCGCGACGTCGTCCGCGTACTGCTCCAGACAGCGCCCGCGGAAGTACGCGCGGGTGTCCTCCGGCGGCTTCGTCCGGGCCCGCTCCACGTCCGTCTCGTCCAGCAGGCGCTTCATCCTGCCGCGGGCCACGAGACGGTTGTAGAGGCCCTTCTCCGAGCGCACGTCGGCGTACTGGAGGTCGACCAGGTGCAGCCGTGCGGCGTCCCATTCGAGGCTGTCACGGCGCCGGTAGCCCTCCATGAGCTCCCGCTTGGCCACCCAGTCCAGCTCGCCCGCCAGGCTCATGGGATCGCTCTCCAGGCGCCCCAGGACGTCCTCCCAACGAGTGAGTACGTCCTTGGTCTGCTCGTCCGCGTCCGCGCCGAACCGCTCCTCGACGTACTTGCGCGCCAGTTCGAAGTACTCCATCTGCAGCTGGACCGCGGTGAGCGTCCGGCCGCTACGGAGAGTGATCAGGCGCTTGAGGGTCGGGTCGTGCGAGACCTGGTGCAGGGTGCGCACCGGCTGGTCCACGGCGAGGTCCACGGCGATGAAGCCGTCCTCGATCATGGACAGGACGAGGGCGGTGGTGCCGAGCTTGAGATAGGTCGAGATCTCCGAGAGGTTCGCGTCGCCGATGATCACGTGCAGGCGGCGGTACTTCTCGGCGTCCGCGTGCGGCTCGTCACGCGTGTTGATGATCGGGCGCTTCAGAGTGGTTTCGAGGCCCACCTCGACCTCGAAGTAGTCGGCGCGCTGGCTGAGCTGGAAGCCGTGCTCGTGCCCGTCCTGGCCGATACCGACGCGGCCCGCTCCGGTGACGACCTGGCGTGAGACGAAGAACGGCGTGAGGTGGCGCACGATGTCCGAGAAGGGGGTCTCCCGCTTCATCAGATAGTTCTCGTGCGTGCCGTACGAGGCGCCCTTGTTGTCGGTGTTGTTCTTGTAGAGGTGGATCGGCTGGGCGCCGGGCAGCTGGGCCGCGCGCTCCGCGGCCTCCGCCATGATGCGCTCGCCGGCCTTGTCCCACAGGACGGCGTCCATCGGGTTGGTCACCTCGGGAGAGCTGTACTCCGGGTGTGCGTGGTCCACGTACAGCCGCGCCCCGTTGGTGAGGATGACATTGGCGAGGCCGATGTCCTCGTCGGTGAGCTGGCTGGAGTCGGCGGTTTCGCGGGCGAGGTCGAAGCCCCGCGCGTCCCGCAGCGGGTTCTCCTCCTCGAAGTCCCAGCGGGCCCGCCGGGCCCGGTGCATCGCCGCCGCGTAGGCGTTGACGATCTGGGACGAGGTGAGCATGGCATTGGCGTTGGGGTGGCCGGGGACGGAGATCCCGTACTCCGTCTCGATGCCCATTACTCGCCGTACGGTCATGCGGCCCTCCTTGCCCGGCTGCGTCCTCGGTCGGGGACGCAGCTCAAGTACCGCTGGCGCTCCGGTGCGTGTGCGGTGCCCGTCCCCGCACTGCGCGACTCGGCGGTACCGAAGAGCCTAGAGCGCCTTTGCGCTGGTGGGGAGATCATTTGCGTCATTGCTCAGCTCCAGCTGTGCCCTGGAAAACAGTCGGCTGCGGGTACCCAGTGAGGGCACCCGCAGCCACCCTGTCTTTTACAGGTACTGACCGGTGTTCGCCACCGTGTCGATGGAGCGTCCGGTGTCCGCGCCCTGCTTTCCGGTGATGAGTGTCCGGATGTAAACGATCCGTTCGCCCTTCTTTCCGGAGATTCGGGCCCAGTCGTCCGGGTTCGTGGTGTTCGGCAGGTCCTCGTTCTCCTTGAACTCGTCCACGCAGGCCTGGAGCAGGTGGGAGACCCTCAGACCCTTCTGGTTGTGCTCGAGGAAGTCCTTGATCGCCATCTTCTTGGCGCGGCCGACGATGTTCTCGATCATGGCGCCGGAGTTGAAGTCCTTGAAGTACAGGACTTCCTTGTCGCCGTTGGCGTACGTGACCTCGAGGAAGCGGTTCTCCTCGGACTCGGTGTACATGTGCTCGACGGCGGTCTGGATCATGCTCTGGACCGTGGTGGTCTTGCTGCCGCCGTGCTCGCCGACGTCGTCGGAGTGCAGCGGGAGGCGCTCGGTGAGGTACTTGGCGAAGATGTCCTTGGCCGCCTCGGCGTCCGGACGCTCGATCTTGATCTTCACGTCGAGACGGCCGGGACGCAGGATCGCGGGGTCGATCATGTCCTCACGGTTCGAGGCGCCGATCACCACCACGTTCTGCAGGCCCTCCACGCCGTCGATCTCGGCGAGCAGCTGCGGGACGATGGTGTTCTCCACGTCCGAGCTGACGCCCGATCCACGGGTGCGGAAGAGGGACTCCATCTCGTCGAAGAAGACGATGACGGGGGTGCCCTCGCTGGCCTTCTCACGAGCACGCTGGAAGACGAGGCGGATCTGCCGCTCGGTCTCACCGACGTACTTGTTGAGGAGCTCGGGACCCTTGATGTTGAGGAAGAAGCTCTTGCCCGTGGCCTGTCCGGTCACCTCGGCGACCTTCTTGGCCAGCGAGTTGGCGACGGCCTTGGCGATGAGTGTCTTGCCGCATCCGGGGGGCCCGTACAGCAGTACACCCTTGGGCGGCCGCAGTTCGTGCTCCTTGAACAGGTCGGGGTAGAGGTACGGGAGCTCGACCGCGTCGCGGATCATCTCGATCTGGCCGCCCAGACCGCCGATCTGCTCGTAGCCGATGTCCGGGACCTCTTCGAGGACGAGTTCCTCGACCTCGCTCTTGGGAACGACCTCGTAGACATAGCCGGAGCGGGGTTCGAGAAGCAGGGCGTCGCCGGGGCGGATGGTGACATCCATCAGCGGCTCGGCGAGCCGCACCACCCTTTCCTCGTCGGTGTGCCCCACCACGAGGGCGCGCTCGCCGTCCTCGAGGATCTCCTTGAGGGTGACGATGTCGCCGACGCTCTCGTACTCCATGGCCTCGACCACGTTGAGAGCTTCGTTGAGCATCACTTCCTGGCCACGCCTGAGCTCTTCGAGCTCGACACTGGGACTGACGTTCACCCGGAGCTTGCGGCCCCCGGTGAAGATGTCGGCCGTGCCGTCCTCGTTCGCGACGAGGAAGACACCGAAGCCGGCCGGCGGCTGCGCGAGCCGGTCGACCTCCTCCTTGAGTGCCACGATCTGGTCGCGGGCCTCTCGGAGGGTGTTGGCGAGCCGCTCGTTCTGCGCGGACACGCCGGCCAGATTGGTCTGCAGCTCGACGATCCGCTCTTCGAGAATCCTCGTGTGTCGCGGAGAGTCGGCGAGCTTGCGTCGCAGGACGGCGATCTCCTGCTCAAGGTAGGCAATCTGCCCGGACGGGTCGTCGGACCCTCGTCCCGGGCGGATGCCGCGGTTCATGTCGTCGTCGTGGGCTGCCACGGTCCTCACCTCCTCCAAGGGGAGCTGGACGCTTCCAGACCCTACCTGGGTGGGTGTCGATTGAAACCCCTAGATCACAAAGACGGTCGAGGTGTGTCCGATCTTCACCCTTGCGCTCTCCCTCACGCCAGTGGAATACCCACACAACGTGATTGGGAAGCCGACGGAGGTAGGGTCGAAGTGTTCAACACCCGCCAGAGCTGGCCCGATTCCCAAGTCTTCGGACCGCTCGGCGCAGGAAACGGCAGGAGAAAGACCGTGCAGCAGGAGGCCGGAGTCGACGGCGAGGGGCTTGAGGTCTGGATCGACCAGGACCTCTGTACCGGCGACGGAATCTGCGCCCAGTACGCCCCAGAGGTCTTCGAGCTGGACATCGACGGCCTGGCCTACGTGAAGAGCTCCCAGGACGAACTGCTGCAGGCCCCGGGCGCCACAACGCCCGTACCGCTGACGCTTCTGCGTGATGTCGCCGACTCCGCGAAGGAGTGCCCGGGCGACTGCATCCATGTGCGTCGGGTTTCGGACAGGGTCGAGGTCTACGGCCCCGACGCGGAGTGACCGGAAGGCCACCCCGCGTAACAGCTTGTCTGATTTCTCACGCCCGGCCCCGCCCTCACACGCTGTGCGCCCCGGACGGTGTCGAGCGTACGAACGCGCCGTTCTTCCACTGCCACTTGGCGCGCTCGGTCACGTCCGGACAGCAACTCGGCACGTCGCGCGACGAGTAGCCGAGGAGGGTCGCGGTGATCGTGGCGTCACGGACGGCGAATTCCTCGACGCTCAGACGCTCCTTCGGGTCGACCAGCGTGGCGACGACGCGGGCCTTCGGGTCGTCCGCTGACCGCGTGACGACGTAGACACCGCTCGGCGGAGTGCCGGAGCCGGCCTCGCAGCGGACCACCGCGACCGTCTCGGGGCGGCCGTCGCCGTCGAGGTCGCCGGAAGCCTGTTTCTGGACAGCGGCCTCGGTGGGACCGCACTCGATCGGGAATTCGACGCCTGCCGGGTCGGGGGGCGCCACGGCGGCCGGGGCCGTCTTCGACTCGGGGCCGTGCTGGGCTGCCGTCGCCCGGTCGGGCTGCAGGAAGCCCGAGGCCGCGACCACTCCGGCGAGGGCGGTCGCCGTGGCCAGCCAGTGGATCGGACGGGTGTGCGTGTGTGCCAGTTCCGGAACGGCGGATTGCTGCACTAGGAAGTGTCTCCTGTGAGGGCTGTGCCGGTGGGGGTGGCCAGCATGGTGCCACACGTCACACCGTGAGGGAACGGCGGGGTCCGGAGTTACTGGCGTGGCGTCAAGGGAAAAGCGTCGTGGCCGAGTTCCCGGAGTGGTCCCGGGAACTCGGCCACGACGC
>NZ_LIQZ01000524.1 GCF_001418655.1 Streptomyces phaeochromogenes
GGAGTCGACGCCAACGGACCCCGCCCGCCGCGCCGCCCACCGCCCCGCGCAAATCGCCTACGAATACAGCCTGTTCGCCCCCGCGGACGCCACCGCGCCCCGCGTCTGCCGGGACTTCGTACGCGCCGTCCTGTTCACGCACGACCGCGAACCCCTCGTCATGCCCGCCGCCCTGTGCACCTCGGAACTCGTCACGAACGTCCATCTGCACACCAAGGGCGCCGCCATGCTGCGGATCCGGCTGAATCCGGCCCGGCTCCATGTGAGCGTCTTCGACGAGAGCCCCGATCCACCGGTCGTGGCGCGCCCGGCCGCGGGGGTCGCCGCCTGCTGGGGGCGAGGGCTTGCCCTGGTCGAGGAGGTGGCGGACACATGGGGCGTCGCCGTCGAGAGGGCGGGGCGGTACGCGAAGGGGGTTTGGTTCGAGCTGCGGCCGGCGGGGTGAGTCGTTTCTGCTTTGCCTGTTTGCCGACCAGCGTCAACCGGATGCCTCGACGCCCTTTTGCCTGCCCGCCGCGCGGCGTTCCCGCAAGCTCACGGCCCACGAGGCCAGTGCGAGGCAGACGGGCAGGTAGAACCACCCCCAAGAGTCGGAGGCGACAGAAGCAGCGAGGAGAAACCAGGAAGACACCGCAGCCGTAAGCAGTACAGCGGGCAGCCACTGACGCCAGGCGGGCAAGTGGCTCATCCGAAGGACCGACCAGGCCATCCAAGCGAAGATGCACAGGACGGGGATGCCGAAGATCATCCAAGGCTCCGGAACGTAGAGGCGGGCGTCGGGCGCGAGCGAGCCCGCCGAACGTAGCGCTCGCTCCCGGGACCGGTCCCGGAACCGGGACTCGGCGGACCGGCCATCGGCGCGCGGAGTGGCCAACCGCGGCGGGCGGGGTGAGTCGTCTCTGCTTCATCTGTTCGAGTGAACAGCGAACGTTTCCGCAGGTGAGCCCATGTGGCTGCCTACCGTGATGGCGTTGCTTGTGCCACAAGCACGCCCAGCCCACACTTGAGGAGGTGACGCCACGATGACCGCTCTTGCACACGAGAGGCCCGAGACCATGACCGAGATCAGGACCGAGCCTCACTGCCTGCCCGAGAACGGGCCCGGCCTTGACAAGGTCCTGTGGCAGGCATGGAAGGCCATGGAACTCCCCGAGGGCTACCGCGCTGAGATCATCGAGGGAGCCATCGAGGTGTCGCCCACCGGCCGTTATTCGCATGCTCGTGTCGTCAACCGTTTGCGGGACGCGCTGGCGGACTTCTTGCGAGGCAGTGAGCATGCTGCCTGGAATGACACAAACGTGATCCATGGGCACCGGGCGTGGATTCCGGATGGCTTCGTGGCTCCAAGCGATGAGGAGCCGGCAGCGACAGAGGACGACCTGGGCATCAAGGCCTCTGCTGTCGAACTGATCGTCGAGATCGTCTCTCCCGGCAAGCGCAACCAGGATCGCGACCGGATCAAGAAGCGCCGCGAATACGCCCGCGCCGGCATTCCCGTGTACGTGATCATCGATGACTACGACGGTGAGGGCGCCGTCACCCTCTTCACCGGGCCCCGCCCCGACAGGGCCGACTGGGAGGACATCCACCGGGTCCCCTACGGCACCGAGGTCACCATCCCCGAAGGCCCCGCCAAGGGTTTCGTCGTCACGGAGGCGATCACGGGGCCCGCGCGGGCCAAGGAGTAGAGCGCCTATCGGCCCAGCGTCTGCCAGACCGTCAGCGCCAGGGCCAGGCACGACGTGGCCGCCGCCAGGGACGGCAGGGGCCAGCGGGTGCGTTCCAGGGCCTCGATACGGGTCTCGTGTTCGTCCAGGGTCTTGTCGGTCTGGTCGGCGCGTTGGAGGAGTAGCGCCAGGTCGCCCCGGGTGGTCGCGAAACCGACGTCGACCGAGCGACGCAGCCGCTCCAGCTCCAGTACCACCTCCTCCGTCTCAGTCGCCGTCATCGCACACCTCCCGGCGATCGTCCGCATCGGTATCGGTATCGGCGTCGGTTTCGGTCATCGTGCTGCTCCTCGTGCTCCTCGTTCTCTTCGGTGGTTCCTGGTGGTTCCCAGTGCTTTCTGGCGACCGTCGCCCGTCAGTCCCGCGGCACGCGCAGTCTGTCCCAGCTGGTGCGGCCCGGGATACCGTCCGCCGCCGCGCCCACGTAGCCGAGCTTGCGCTGCCAGGCCGCGTACGAGAGGACGTCGGCGCGGGTCCAGACGGGGCCGGGGCCGTTCGCGTACCGGCCGCAGTCCTCGGCCACCAGCCGTCTGCCGACGGCGGTGACCAGTTCACTGCGTCGGCCCGGCGCGAAGAACGCGGCGCCCGGGAAGGGCGCGTGCGCCACGGGGGTGGGGCGCGGAGTGGGCTTGTCGCCCAGCAGCGCGTCGATCCGCGCGCGCATCACCGCCATCGGGAACGACGGGTCGATCTTCCGCCGCGTCCACTCCTTGTGGGCGATCACGCTTGCCGCCGACCAGCCGTGGGCACGGCACACGGCCGCCGACAGCCGTTCCACGGCGGCGAGTTGGGCCGCCGGATACGGATCGCGGCCGTTGCCCAGGTTCTCGATCTCGAAGCCGTAGAAGCGGGCGTTGCCGTCCACGGCGTCCGGCCCGGGGGCGGGGAGCGCGGACCTCTCGGCGCGTACGGCGTCCAGGACCGCGCTCGAACCCGAACCGGCGTGGTTGGTACGGCCGTACCCGAGCAGGTGCAGTGTGCCGTCCTTGGTGATCAGCCCGACGCACAGCGGGCCCGGCAGCGCCCCGGTGCCGTCGCGGCACAGGCGGAGACTGTCGGTGCCGGCGGTGTGGTGCAGCATCACGCCGTGCACCGGACCCCAGGGACCCTTGTGATTGCGGTTGTGCGTACGCCAGTCGGAGTGCTCGGAAAGGGCGACGCCCTCGCCGCGCAGCGCGCGGGCGAGGGCGTCGGCCGTCAGGGGTGTGGCCATGACGTCCTCAGTTCACGGGGGTGACGGTCAGGAACCGGAAGGCGAACGTGGCCGTTCCCGCGGTGCACTTGTAGGCGGCGATAGCCGTGTACGCGCTGTTCGGGGTGAGGCCGCTGACCAGGTACTGGGTACTTGCCGAGACCTGGCCCGTGCCGGTGGAGATGGCCGAACGGCGCTCGTCGGCGGCCAGTACGACCGTCGAACCCGAACCGGCCTTGACGTTCGCCGACATGAAGCACGTACCGGTGGTGCTGCTGTTGATGCGCGCGCCCACCGACACCAGTACGGAGCCGGAGGCCGGAGCCGTGAAGGCGGCGGCCGTCGGGTCGCCGGTGGAAGGCGTCAGTGTCTCCACGAACGATGTCGCGGTGGTGGTGCCGACCGTCGGGTTGGCCTTGTGGACCGGGGCGGGCGCCAGTTGGGACCAGACGCTGCCGGTGTAGTACCAGAATTGCTTCGGCGTGCTGAGCCAGCACAGCATGCCCGCCACCGGGGCGGTCACCTTGGCGTCCCGCGCGGCGCCGTCGGCGAACCGCAGCACGGTCCGGCCGTCCACGGCCTCGGCGAGCGACTGGATGTGCACGGGGATGTTCGCGGCGTCGGCCGGCTGCGGGTACGGGAGACTGCCGAGCGGAGTGAGCAGGGCCATGACGGCTTCCTCCTGGAACTTGTGGGAGACGGGGAGTTGGGGAGTTGGGGAGCTGGGCGTTACGGGGATGGGGAGACGCGGCGCGAGGTCAGTCGCCCAGGACCGGCGGCAGCGAATCCGGGGGCATGCCGCCGTCCCCGTCGCGTGTCGTCGGGCTGTCGATCGGGACGGGATGGGCCACGTTGCCGTCCTCCTCGACGGGGTCCAACAGCGATTCCTGCAGTGGTTCCTGCAGCTGTTCCAACAGCGGTTCCTGCACGGGCGGTTCGCTCATGCCGCACCTCCCGGTGCGTTGAGCAGCTCGCGGTAGGAGACCCCGCTCGTGGTCAGGGCGTCGAGCGTCGCGTTCCGCGCCTCGATCAGGGAGTACGTGCGCTGCGTGCCGTACCCCGGATCGACCGGCGGGTCCGGGGTGAGCCCGGCGTCGGCCGGGACACCGTTGTAGGAGGTGCCGCGCAGGGTCAGGGTCTGCTGCGGCGCGGCGCCGGACGCACAGGTGGTGCGGATTCCGACGACCCAGGCGAGCGTGTCGAGCGTGGCGCCGCTGGTGTCCACCACCCGTACGACGTCGCCGAGTTGGATGCGGGGGTCGTGCAGCACCTCCACCTCGCCGAGCACCGGCACCGGATAGCGGCCGGCGTCGAGCATGGCGAACGACAGGTCCGAGGCGGCCTGCCGCTGCTGCACCCACTCGGTCGCGGGTGCCTGGTAGACCTGCTTGCCGTAGTGGAGCTGGCTGTTGGTGTTGTACCAGGCGTACGAGCGCTGCCGGGGATCGCCGGTCCGCTTCTGCGGCACGATCTGCACGGACGGCTTGCCGTCCTTGGTGACCGTCCAGACGCTCGCCGTACCGTGGTTGGTGAAGCGGACGATGTAGTTCGGGCCGTCGCGCCGCGAGCCGACCGTCACCCGGCCCTTGACCGAGGTGCCGCCCGTCGCCGCGCTGCCGAAGCGGACCCGGTGGCCCCCGATCGGAGCCACGTCGTCCTCGATCTGGAGCGGCCCGATGTCGAGTTCGTCCTCGGCGACGGCGTAGGCGACCTCTACCGGGCTGCCCGGCCGGATCTCCCGTACGGCGGTGTCGGTGACCGTGTCGCTGAAGGTGTGGCTGATGCCCGTCCAGTCCTGGTAGGGCTGTTCGCAGTAGTTGCGGCAGGCGTCGATCTCCTCGGAGACGGTGAGCGCGGCGATGTCCCGCCGGGTGGTCACCGTGAGATCGGGCCGCGCCGGCACCGACTGGAACCGGCCGGGGCCGCGCCAGCGGAACACGCCCAGCTCGTCGAACTCGGCGGTGGACAGGGTGGCACGGGCGATCTCGGTGATGGCGTCCCACTGGGAGCCGGAGACCTTGGGCAGGTCGAACAGCGGCACCGTCGCGTCGTCGAGCACCGCGCCCCTGGCCCAACGGCCCTTCTGTTCCCACTCGTCGGCGGTGTACGAGGTCAGGTCGGGCCAGGAACGGTCGGTGACCTGGAGGCACTCGACGGCCACGTCCGTCTTCAGGTTGACCTGGAACAGCTCGGAGGGAGGCTGGAGGGCGGATGCCTCGGTGAAGGTGTAGGGCGCGGTCGGCGGGACGACGTACTCCCCGTCGGGGGCGGTGAGCCGCGGGTACACGGTCGCCGGGGTGCTCGCGCCGGTGGTTCCCGCCCGGGTGTCCACCGTGAACCCGAGATGCCACACCCCCTTGAGGGAGGCGAGCTTGGGAATGGTCCAGCTCGCGACCGTGCCGCCGCCGTCGACCGTGCCCGAGGTGATCTTCACGACGCCGGTCGCGAAGTACACGTTCAGCGCGTAGTTCCCGAACGCTCCCGCGCTGCGGTCGAAGACCAGCTTGAGTTCCAGTTCGCTGCCCACCGAGAGGGCGGTGTTCACATGCAGCTCGGCCTGGAACACCTTCCCGGCCACGACGAAGCGGGACCGCGGCATCCAGGACACTTCGAGCCCGGCCGCCTTCGGCATGAGCGCCGTGTCGAACGGGGCTCCGTCCCGGATCCAGGAGTACGACGCCGGGTCCGGCAGCGTCTCCGGCTGCCCGTACGAGGCGTTGAAGCCGCCGTGCAGCGAGGCGTAGAGCACGGTGAACGGCTTGGCGGGGTCCTCGGCCACGGCGGGTCCCCGGGGCGGCGGACAGCTGTGGATGCCGCCCTGGCGCAGGAGTTCGTCCACGCACCAGGTCGCGCTCGCCACGGGACGCCCGTAACGCAGACCGTGATACGGCCGCGGGAGCTGCGCGGGTCCGCGCAGCCGCTCCGCGCCGTCCAGCGCCTGCACGGTGACGGTGTCGCTGCCCGACGCTGCCGCGCGGGACCGCACTGTGCCCCGGAAGGCAGGCACCGTACGGCCGTTCGCGCCCGCCCGGTGGACGACGGACTGACCGGGGCGTACGGCGTCGCCGGTGCCGCGGCCCGCCCAGGCCGAGTACAGCAGCGGCGCGGGCACGCCGGTGCCGCCGAGGAGCAGTTCGAGCTGGGCCGACGCGCTTCCGGAGAAGGCGCGCAGGGCTTCGGGCAGATCGGTGCTGTAGGCCCGCTCCACCTTCCAGGACTGGATCTGCGCGCCCAGCTCCCGGCCGCCGAGCCGGGTGGCGTGGGCCGGGGTCCGGTCCGGGGCGGCGAGGGCTGCGCCGAGCAACTCGTCTGAGTCCTGCACCTGTTACACCTCCACCAGGTCGATGCTGATGTTCCGGTACGGCAGCCGGGCCGCCGGGACGTCGCTGTACGCGGTCACGGTCATCGCCGGGCAGCCGTCGCCGAGCGCGTACGCGACCGGGACCGCGTCGATCGTCAGACAGGCGCCGGCCAGTCCGGCGAGCACGGCCTCGCCGGGGCCGCCGACCGGTGTGACGAAGACGGCCTCGGCGGGAGCGGTGCCGGTGACGGCGGCGCCGGTCGCGGCCGTGGTGCTCAGATACGTTCCGTCGGCGCGCTTCCAGTCCAGCTGGGCCGTGGCGAGTGCCGGGTTCCAGTCGGGCGGCACCTGCCAGGACACCCGCATACCGGGGGCCACCGGCCAGCCGGCCCACAGACCGTGCTTCCAGCCGACCCGGGTGTTCTCCCCGAAGTCGCCGATGACGGTGTCACCGGTGTACGGGAGCACGCCCAGGGAGCCGGAGACGGTGAACCAGTGGTCGGTGCCGCCGGGTTCGGAGCTCTGGGCCGCGGCCTGGTACGGCCCGAGCAGGTTGACCGAGGCCGGGTCGATGACCGCGAGCGGTCCGTACGAGGGCGCCGGACTGCCTTGCAGACCGGGGCCGTTGACCCGGCGGGCGAGCCGGGTCAGGTGCTGGGCGTCACCGGGTTCGAGCCAGTCCCAGGAGAACTTGAGCCGACGGACCGTGCGCGGCGGCGCGATGGTGGTGACGCGTCCTTCGAGGGACTTGAACTCGGTGACGTTCAACTCGGCGCTGCGGTCCCAGCTCTTGGCGGCCTGGTCGATCTCCCGCAGCAGACCGGGCTTGCCGATCCACAGGTTCCTGGCCATGTCCTTGCCTCACCTCCGGGCGAGCTTGCGCTGCCCCAGTTGGACGGCGCGCGCGATGGTCTGGGAGTCCACGTCGATCTGGACGGGCCGCTCGGCGAGCGCCTCGACGGCCGCCGCGAGCCGGCGCATGCCACCGCCGGAGCCGAGCATCCGCTCCAGCTTGGACAGCGGGATGACCGCCTCGTGCTCACCGCCCTCGCCGACGAGCGCGAGCGTGCCGCCGGTACGGGCCCGCACGACGCCGCCCTTCGCGAGCTGCGGCACCGGGATGGGCGACAGGTTGAACGCGAAGCCCCGGCCGCCGATGGCGGGCACCCAGTCCGGGACCTTGAACTTGACGCGGTTCAGGGCGCTGATCAGGACGTTGAGCCCGCGGACGAGCATCCGGGTGGGCGTCAGGAACCCGTTCACGACGCCCTTGAAGAGCGGCCCGAGGATCCTCGCGGCCGACTGCGAGGAGCTCTTGATGTGACTCCACGCGGCCGTGAGCCCCTTGCGGACCAGGGCGGCGACCTTGTCCATGTTCACGAACTGGGCGATGAGCGGGGCGACCAGGGTCATCACCAGCCCGAACGGGTTGGACGCCATGGCGAGGTTGAGCCCCTTCTGCGCGGTGGACGCCCCCTTGAGCCCCTTCCCGAGACTCCCCATGGACTTCCCGCCCTTGTCGGCGTTCTTGCCGGCCTTCCCGACGGACTTCTCCACGGCATCGGACTGCTGCTTTACGTCCTTGAGGGCGTTCTTGGCCTTGTCGGCGGAGGACTTGAGCTTGTCGAGGGAGGTCTTGAACTTGTCGGTGGTGGACCTGGACTTGGCGAGGGAGCCATCGGCGCCCTTGGCCCCGGAGCCGGCCTTCGAGAGGCCGCTGCCCGTCTGCGAGGCGGCCGTCCGCAGCCGGCCCAGCGACGTGTTGAGCTTGTCGGAACCGCCCCGGATCCTGTCCAGCGAGGGATTGGCACCGGCGGTCGCGGTACGCAACTGCTGGACGGAGTTCGAGGCCTGAACGGCTGCGCCACGGAAGCGGGAAAGCGTTGCCGCAGCGGTGGTGGAACTACGTGCGAGTGACATGAGAAACCCCTCCCGAGTCAGGCGATCTGCCGCGCGGCACTACCCGCCTCTTTTGTGAGGTCACTCAGCGCCCGGGACAGAGAGATGGAGGCGCTGCGCATACCTTTCAGCCGGTCCACATCGATACTGGTGATAGGTGCCTGCGGGGCGGCTTGAGGTTGTTGGATCCGTCCGACTCCAACAAATTTCTCCGGCTGCAACTGCAACCGAATACCGCGCAGTAGATTTTTTCCGAGCACCTCCCAATTGAGAAATTTGATCCCCAGGACGCCGATAGCCGCTACGCTCAGGGGAATCCATTCCTTCTTGATGATGTTGGTGATGATTTCGGAAGCTCCGGTCAGCGGGGCGAGTTGCTCCGCTACGCCGGGAGCATTCTTGGAAGAGGTCGCAGGTGTCGGACCTGAGAGCTTTTCGATGGCTGCATCGAAGTGAGCTTTGGACAGGCAGGTGGTCTGTTTGGCTGTGAGGAGCGTCTTCACCTCGGATACCTTTTGATAAATTTCATCATTTGTTCTCTGGTTCACCTTTTCTCCCGAGTGGTGTCGAAGGTGGAGGCGTGCTGCGCCTGCGACTCCCTAGGCAGCCCCAAGGGGGGTCGCTAGGGTTTGGAAGCGTTGCGCGTCGCCTGAGGATGGGAGTTGGGTATGTTCGAGGTTCTGCGTGACTATGCGCCCGGCGTAATGATTTTGGGTATTCCCTTGTTACTGGGTTCCGCTCTCTTTGTTTGGCGCGACGGGAATCTCAGACGCAGAGGTGTTGTCGTCCAGGCCGATTGCATCAACCACAGGCGTAACTCGGAGGGGAATACCAGTCTCCAGCTCCGTTTTGTCGTCGAGGGAGCGGTGTATACCTGCGAGACGCAGAGCTACCGGTTCCCACCCGCTGCCGTGGGCGAAAAGCTTGATGTGATGTACGACCCGAGGGATCCGCGAGGAGCCATGATGACAGCGGAAGTCGGCAGCGGCAGGGTGCCGTGGGTGATCGGCTCGGTTGCCGCGGTTTCTCTGGTGGCCACCGCTGTCGCGCACCTTTGACCGGTTGTCCGCAGGGCCGGCCGTCAGAGGAAGAAATTCATGAGTTCTTCCGCCGTCGGCGTCGCAGTCCGTTGCGCCGACCCGGCGTCCGGCTTGACGTCAGGCTCGTCGCCCGGCCGGGGTACGGCCTCGGGGAACTCCAGCGGCTCGCTGTCCTCGTCCCGGTTGACCGTCGCGAACATCCAGTTCGCCTCGGCGAGTTGGTCGACGACGGAGGCGAGCAGGTAGTCGGTGACCGACCAGTCCGCCGACTCGCCGTGCAGTTCGCGGGCCGTCGCGCTGTCCCGCGGAAGGTGCTGGACCAGTACCGAAAGCCGCCGCGACGACAGCAGCCCCCGGTGCCAGTCCAGCAGGTCGACGCCGTAGTGGCGGAGCAGGTCCGCCTCCAGGGCCTCGGCGTGCTCTTCGACCAGCTCGCCGAGGCTCAGTCTTCCCCCAGGCCCAGCCCCGTCTCCTTGCCGTAGGCCTCCAGGACAGCGGCGATGTCCTGCATGGTGACGTCGTGCCGCTCGAAGCGGGCGAACTGCTTCTCGCCCAGCAGGAGTCGGAGCAGCCCGTCCACGTCGTTGTCGTCGAGGTCGCGGAGCGTGCGGGCCGTGGTGCGGGTCAACTCGGTCGGCAGCTCGAAGCTGTCGTCGTCGAGCTCGAAGGTCCAGGCCCGGCCGAGCGCCTCCAGGCGCTGCGCGCGGGCCGCGTTGACGTTGAATCCGGCCATGGTGAACTCCCTTGCGGACAGAGGTACATGTGCGAACGGACGTATGCGGAGGGCCGGGGCGGCGGGTGGGGGAGCCCGCCGCCCCGGGTGACGAGCCCGAACAGGGCTGTCACAGAAGGTGGATCAGAGGGTGGACGGGCGGTCCGTCACAGAGCCGCGTACGCCTTGTCCTTCATGATCCACTTGGCCAGTTCGCGCTTGGCGGTCTCCGCCTCCAGCGCGGTGAAGGTGACCCCGAGCTTCACGGAACCGGTCCGCGTGAAGCCCATCTCCTCGGTCTCGGTGACCTGCCCGCGCGGCAGGATGAAGCGGTACACGGCGTCCGTGCCGTCCGTGAACTCGATGCCGAGGGCCCGCTCGTCCTTCGCGGGCGTACTCGGGATCAGGAACTCGTACGTGTCCACCACCGCGGTTCCGCCCACCGAGGTCTGGGTGATGTCGGTGGCCGGGATGCCCATGAAGAAGGAGAGCGTGCTCTTGTTCATCTGGAGCAGCTGGAACTTCACGGTCAGGTCGCGGTCGGAGTAGATGAACCGGCCCGGGCTCGCCGACTGCCAGGTGTCGACCGGGTCGATCTTGTCCTTCTTGTTGAGCTTGATGCCGTCGACGGAGGTGTATCCCAGCTCGACCCAGCCGGTCGGCCAGACGTCGTCGGACTTGGCCGGCGCGGTGGTGCCGGCGGGGGCCACCAGGACCCGGCCGGTACCGGCGACACGGATTTCCTTGCCGTTGTTCGTTGCCATGCGAACGCCTCTTTCGAGTAAGGGACTTGAGCGGTCGTACGGAGATCGGTCGTACGGTGGGCGGCCGGGCTCAGCCGAGCCGCAGCAGCAGCCGGATCGTGGAGCGGTAGCGGTTCGCCGCCGACCGCGTGTAGTCGGGGAGCCAGCGCGGTCCGTCGGCCTCGGAGACATCGACGACGACCGCGGAGCCGTACACCGTGTCGGCCAGTTCCAGGACGCAGGCACGGGCGGACAGCGCCACGGTGTGCGCCGTGGGCTTGTCCGGGCCGTACGCCTCCAGGTCGAGCAGCGGCTGGTCGAGATGCTGGTCGTCGACCCAGGCGCCGCCCATGTGGGAGACGAGGACCACCTTCTGGGTGCCGTCGAACCCGGCGGGCGGGCGGCTGTCGACGGTGACGCCGGTCAGCTCGGCCCGGTTCTTGAGGAAGTCGACGACCAGTTGCTCGGCGTCGGGGAAGGTCAGGATGGCCACATGGACGCTCCCTTCGGGAGACGGGTTTCCGGGGATCTCCGGGCCTCCGGGCGGCCTGGCCCGGGAGTTTCCGGGCAACACGAAGCGGCAGGTCCGCCGCCCGTCCTCCGGGCGCAGCTCTGCCGCTGCATCCACTGTGACACCGGGCGGGGAAACATGCAACTGGCTTATGCCGGGCGGCTATTCGGCCCGTACGCATGAGGGGTCCCGCCGCGTGGTGCGGCGGGACCCCTCGCGCGTACGGCGGAAGCAGCGGGACCAACGGGTTCAGTGGGATCAGTGGGATCAGTGGTGGTGGTGCCGGGCGAGGTGCGTCGTCCGCTCGGCGGCGAAGACGTCCTCCAGGCGGAAGAGGCGCCGCCGGCCCTGCGTGCCCGCGGGCCGCAGATGGCCGCGCTGCACCCACTTGCGGATGGTCGCGGTCGTGACGCCCGCCTCGTCGGCGGCCAACTCGGTGGTGATCAGAGGGACGTTGACAGCCTTGCCGGTGTTCGTGGTTCCGGTCATGAGTGCTCGGCCTCCAGTAACCGCCCGCACACGGGATTGACGCATCTGATCTCGGCCCGCTCGGGTAACGCCCGCAGTGAGACGCAGTCGCAGGCGGGGCAGCGGCCGGGCAGCCGTACGAGCTGCTCCGGGTCGCCGAGCGCGCGGGCGCAGCGTGCGGCCATCCGCCGGGTCTCGTCCTCGACGTGCGGGGCGAGCAGCGGGTCGGCGGCGATGCGGTCCAGCAGTCCGGCGATACGGCGCAGCCGTACCGGTACGGAGGCCGGGGGCACCGGCCGCAGACCGAGCCGTTCACGTACGGCCTCCTCCAGTTCGACGACTCCGTCGGTGATGTCCCGTACGGCGTCGGAGACATAGAGGCGGACCGGGGCGGTCGTACCACCGACGGGTCCGTTGCCCCGGCGCTCACGCAGGCCCCCGTGGACCGCGGGGGACAACTCGTCGACGAGGTCCGGGAAGCGGCGGACGAGCGAGGCGATCCAGACGGCTCCACCGTGGTCTTCGCTCATCGGGCGACCTCGTTCGGCCGGTGGACCGGGCGCTGATTGCAGCCGCGCGATACCGGTTCGGCAGCAGAACGCCAGGCTGAGGCTGTGGTCGTGGTGGCGGCGGCTCCGGGCGGCTGGTCGGGCACGTGCAACCCCTTTCGATCTATGGGAACATATGTTCGATGGTTGCGAACGAGCGGACAGGGTTGCATGTTGCGAGCGCGTACGCAAGTGATTACGTTCCGTGGAGGTCGATGTGACGGCGAGCTCTCAACCCCTCCTGAGCTGCGGGAAGTTGCCGAATCTCCACAGTTACGCGCGGGCGCGCACACATATTGGTGCGTGTGCGATCGGTACGCTGCCTCGGCGACGAGGGGAGAGCGGACTCATGGCTTCGACGAGCTCACGGGCCGGTGCCCGCGCCGACCACAACTTCCGGGCCGCGGGCCTCGACGACTTTGCCGGCTGGATCGAGGGACTGCTGCGCGTCCGGGGCTACGACATTGACAGCCCGCGCGGCGGCGGCCGTTCGAAGCTCGCCGACGACGCCGGGGTGCACCGGGCCGCCGTGAGCCGGCTGCTCCAGCGGCAGTCCATGCCCGACCTGGAGACGATGCGGCGTATCGCGGCCGTACTCGGCGTGCCGCTGCGGGAGATGCTCATCCGCTCGGGCCGGCTCACCGAGGACGATCTGCCGGTGTCGGACGGCGCGCGTCCCGCGGGCGGCGAGGACCGCCCGTGGCTGAGCGTCGAGGAGGCCGCCCTGCGCATGGGCGTCCCGCCCGAACTGCGGGAGCTGTTCGCCAAGGTGGCCCAGCAGTTCCTGCCGGAGGGCGGCTGACGGCGGCTGACGGCGAAGGGGCCGGGGGTCCGGAGTACTCGGGCTATTGGCCATTGGCCTGCGGGGCCTTGAGGGAGCGCGGCATGGGAAATCCAGGAGGCGGCGGCCCGGACGGCGAGGCGGAACGTGTCTCCCGCCTGGTGGGCGAACTCCTCATCGGGCTCGGCGAGAAGGTCCGGGCGGCGGGGCCGGAATCCGTCCGCGTCCTCACCGAGGAAGAACTCCAACGGCATCAGCTGAACTGGTTCCGCGCGGGGTGGGAGGAACATGCGCGGGCGACGGGTGGGGATGGG
>NZ_LIQZ01000525.1 GCF_001418655.1 Streptomyces phaeochromogenes
GGAAGCTGATGTTGTACCACTAGACTAAACCCGCGAAAGTCGCCGGTTCGGACGGTTTGGACCGGTGTCGGAAAAGCGGAATCACCATACCTCATGCCAGGCCCCCGGCGCTGAAGCCGTGGGGCCGGGTGCTGTTTCGGGGGGTGGACGGGGCTGCGGGGCGCGGGAGTTGGGGCGTACGGTGGAGGGGATGAAGAGGGGCTGCGCGGGATCGGAGTGCCGCCTGGAGGGTCGTCCGCTTCGTCCCGTAATGTGGCGCTTCCTCGTCAGGCAGACGCAGCTCTTGGGGAAGGGACTCTGAGGACTTGATGGAACGCAGCACCGTCGTCCGTTGTGCCGAAGGGCACGTGTTCAGCACCGCCTCGCTTCCGATGCAGCAGGCCGATCGGCTCGGCCCCGGCCGGCTGATCCGTTGCCCACGCTGTGCCCGGCTCCGCAACGTCGTACCTGTGGAGTATCAGAAGCACTGAGTACACGAGGCGCGCAGTACGCAGTGCCGGGTACCGCGCGTTCGCCTTGTTCGTCATCGCCCGGGTCCGCCACGATCACCGGATTGTGGTGGGCCCGGGCGCTCTGCGTATCCTCGGGGCGTGCTTCTCTCTGACAAGGACATCCGGGCCGAGATCGACGCCGGGCGCGTACGGATCGATCCCTACGACGAATCCATGGTGCAGCCGTCGAGTGTCGACGTGCGGCTCGACCGCTACTTCCGGGTGTTCGAGAACCACCGCTATCCGCACATCGATCCGTCCATCGAGCAGGCGGACCTCACGCGGCTCGTCGAGCCCGAGGGGGATGAGCCGTTCATCCTCCATCCCGGGGAGTTCGTCCTCGCCTCGACGTACGAGGTCATCTCGCTTCCCGATGATCTGGCGTCGCGGCTCGAAGGCAAGAGTTCGCTAGGGCGGCTGGGGCTCGTCACGCACTCCACCGCCGGGTTCATCGACCCCGGCTTCTCCGGGCACGTGACCCTTGAGCTGTCCAACCTCGCGACCCTCCCCATCAAGCTCTGGCCGGGCATGAAGATCGGGCAGCTGTGCATGTTCCAGCTCAGCTCGTCGGCCGAGTTCCCGTACGGCAGCGACCGGTACGGGTCCCGCTACCAGGGGCAGCGCGGGCCGACCGCCTCACGCTCCTTCCTCAACTTCCATCGGACCCAGGTGTGAGTGGCGGAGGTGGCGGAGATATGGGTGATGACATGAGCGACTTGCGCGAGAACCTCACCTACGAGCGCTTCGGCACCGCCGTCCGCGAGCTCGCCCAGACCATCGCCGACGACGGGTACGAGCCCGACATCGTGCTCAGCATCGCCCGCGGCGGTGTCTTCGTCGCCGGCGGGCTCGCGTACGCCCTCGACTGCAAGAACATCCACCTCGTGAACGTGGAGTTCTACACCGGGGTCGGGACCACTCTCGACATGCCGGTCATGCTCGCGCCCGTCCCCAACACCATCGACTTCTCCGACAAGAAGGTCCTGATCACGGACGACGTCGCCGACACCGGCAAGACGTTGAAGCTCGTGTACGACTTCTGCGTCGACGCCGTCGCGGAGGTGCGGTCCGCCGTCATCTACGAGAAGTCGCAGTCGCTCGTGAAGTGCGAGTACGTGTGGAAGCGCACGGATGAGTGGATCAACTTCCCGTGGAGTGTCGAGCCGCCTGTGGTGAAGAGGGCCGGGCAGGTTCTCGACGCGTAGGCGCTCCGCTGGGGGCCGGTTTTTGGCTGCGGCCCCGTTGTAGCTTGTTGCGCAGTTCCCCGCGCCCCTTAAGGGGCGCGTTTCCACATGCCGCTCAGGGCCCCGTCGCCCTGGGCGGTTTTTCCATGCCCTTAAAAAAACGCTTGCGTTTCGCTAGTGGCCCCCGTAGCGTTCGTGTACGAAACCGTTTCGTATCGATCGTGATCGCAGAGAGATCGCAGGGGAGGGAGGGCCACGATGCTGAGCAGTCCGGTGGTTCTCGCGCTCGCGCTCTCTCTGGTCTCCGCGTTCTGTTACGCGGCGGCTGCCGTGGTTCAGGAGCGGACCGCGGCCGGTACGGCTGATCTGCGGGGCACGCTCGTGCGGGGCTCGTGGTGGGGGGCCGTCGGGCTCAACGTCTCCGGCGCGCTGCTGCATGTGGTCGCGCTGCGGTACGGGCCGCTGACCCTCGTGCAGCCGCTCGGGGCGCTGACCCTGGTCGTTGCGGTGCCCCTCGGTGCGCTGGTTGCCCGGCGGCGGACCTCCGGTGCGCAGTGGCGCGGTGTGGCTCTCACTCTTTTCGGGCTGACCGCGTTGCTCGTCGCCACCGCGGCGGGGCGCGCGCCTGACGACACCCTGGGGACCGGCGAGGTTCTAGGCGTCGCGCTCGTCGCCTTCGGTGTCATCGCGGTGCTCGTTCGTTTCGCCACCGGCGGTTCCGGTCTCGGCGGGCTCGCCTTCGCCGCGGCCTCCGGTATCGCCTCCGGGGTCGGCTCCACGCTGGCGCAGAAGCTCGCCGTCGGGCCGACGCCGTCCTGGAGCGTGGCGGTGGTCGCGGTGCTCACCGTCGCGTTCGCCTCGGGCGGGCTGCTGCTCTCCCAGAAGGCGTACCGCAGTGGGCTCGGCGGTCCGCTGGCCCTGCTCACCCTCGTCAACCCGGTCGCCGCGTCCGTCATCGGCATCAGCCTGCTCGGCGAGGGCTTCCAATACGGCACGGCCGGCACCCTGATCGCCCTCGCCGGTGCGGTGGCGGCTGCCCGGGGTGTGGTTCTCCTCAGCCTTCCTCAGCCCCACCAGCCCCACCAG
>NZ_LIQZ01000526.1 GCF_001418655.1 Streptomyces phaeochromogenes
GCAGGAACTCCGTCTCCCAGCCCCGCTATCTGCACCCGCCGTCCACGGCCGCCACCCTCAACCTCGCCGCCGCCGGCGCCCAGTGCGCCCGGGTGTGGGCCCGCTACGACGCGGCCTTCGCACGCACCTGCCTGACCGCGGCCAAGACCGCCTGGAAGGCCGCACTCGCCCACCCCGACGTGTACGCCCCGAGCAGCAGCAGTGTCGGCGGGGGAGCGTACGCCGACACGGACGTCACCGACGAGTTCTCCTGGGCCGCCACCGAGCTGTACGCCACCACGCACGACCGCGCCTACCTGTCCCGGATCGACACGAGGATCACCTCGGCCGGGTTCTCCTGGCGGGACACCGGCGCACTGGCCGACCTCACCGTCGTCCGCCTGCCGAGCCGATTCCCCGCCCCGATGGTCGCCGCCGCGCGCAAGCGGGTCCTGGCCGTCGCGGACGGATTCGTACGGGACCAGCGTTCGCAGGGCTACCCGAACCCCAGCCTGCCCGCCGGCGGCGTCTACGTCTGGGGCTCCAACAGTGTCACCGCGAACAACGCCCTGGTCATCGCGACCGCCTACGACATCACCCACCGCGACGTCTACCGCGGTGCCGTGCTGGAGTCGCTGGACTACCTCTTCGGCCGCAACGCCCTCAACCAGTCCTTCGTCACCGGTTACGGCACCCAGGCCAGCCACAACCAGCACAACCGCATCTGGGCCAACCAGATCGACCCCAAGTTGCCGACCCCGCCGCCCGGTTCGTTGGCCGGCGGCCCCGACTCGGCCCTCCAGGACCCGGTCGCGCAACAGAACCTCGTCGGCTGCGCCCCCGCCACCTGCTACATCGACGACATCTACTCGTACTCGACCAACGAGATCGCCATCAACTGGAACTCCGCACTCGCCTGGGTGGCGGGCTTCACCGCCGACTCCGCGCGCTGAGAGACCGGTCTCCGGACCACCGCCGTGGCCCCGCCCGCGCCGGACGAGCGCGGGCGGGAGCCGAGCCGAGGGGCCCGCGGCAGCCCCGCCCGAGAAAAGGGACTCACCATGCGATGGAATGCCCTGCTCACCTCTGCCCCGCTCAAAACTGCCCTGCTCCGAACCGCCCTGGCCGGCCTGCTCGTCCTGCCGTTGTCGCTCGTGGCGTCCAGTCCGGCGTCCGCCGCCAGTCCGATCTCCCTGACCAGCGGCTTCTACTCCAACCCGGACTCCGGCCCGGCCGCCTGGGTCCGGAACAACCCCTCCGACTCCCGGGCCGCGCGCATCCAGTCGTCCATCGCGTCCCAGGCGATCGCCCGCTGGTACACCGGAGGTGAGAGCGGAGGGGTCGGTCCGGCCGTGGCCAACTACGTGGGCGCCGCCGACAGTCACGACAAGCTGCCCGTCCTCGTCGCATACAACATCCCGCTCCGGGACGCGTGCGGCGGCCACTCGTCAGGCGGCGCCGGCAGCGTGGCCGAGTACCGCACCTGGATCTCGACCTTCGCGGCGGCGGTGGGCACCCGCCCCGCGGTGGTCGTCATCGAGCCGGACGCCCTGTCCGACTTCAGCTGCCTGAGCAGCGCGCAGGTGAGCGACCGGCTCGCGATGCTCGCGTACGCCTCCCAGATGTTCCAGCAGAAGGCCCCCAACACCTGGGCCTATCTGGACGCCGGACACACCAACTGGGTCGCCCCGGCGACCATGGCGAGCCGGCTCAACTCCGCGGGCGTGGGCAACATCCGCGGCTTCGCCGTGAACGTCTCGAACTTCTACTCCACCGGGTCCTCGGAGACCTACGGCAACTCGATCAACTCGTCGCTGGGCGGCGGCTCCCACTTCGTCGTGGACACCAGCCGCAACGGCAACGGCTCCAACGGCGAGTGGTGCAACCCGGCCGGGCGCAAGCTCGGTGTCACCCCGCGGGTGGGCGGGGGCGAGGACCTGCTGCTGTGGGTCAAGACACCGGGCAACTCCGACGGGGAGTGTGGCATCGCGCCGACGGTCCCCGCCGGACAGTTCAGCCCCGCGATCGCCGTCCGGCTCATCGACGGCACCTGATCGCGGCTTGGGCGCCTGATTCCGGCGTACGGCGCCTGATCCCGGTGTGGGGCGCGGGAACCTGACACCCGCGCCCCACTCCGTACCCACTCGTCGGGCCCGTCGGGCTCGTCAGCGCGGCGACTCCAGTCGGACCGTGTCCTTGGTGCCGTCGGGCCAGGTGACGGAGGCGAGGGCGGCGCCGTCGCCGTCGTAGGAGACCTCCAGGTGTACGTCCTCGGCCGCGGCCGGTCCCTCGACCACTCCGGAGAGGCAGACCAACGCGGCGTACACCGTGCCGGGTTGGACCTCGGCCGTCGTGGCGAGCCAGGGTGTCGCCGAGTACGGGCCGAGAGCGTTGGCGTCCCGCGCGGTCGCGATGCCTGCCTCGTCGAAACCGCGCAGCGCGACCACCGTACTGAACAGGCCGTCCGGGCGGCGCACCCAGGCGCCGGGCCCGGTCCCCTCGTGCGTGAACGGCTGCTCGGCGGCGGCCAGGCAGTACCCGCCGAGCCGCAGCCGCAGCGGCTCCTGAACCGGACCGTCGACCCGGGCCAGCCGGACCTCCAGCGGCCCGTTCAGCACGGACGCCGTCGTGATCCACGGACCCGTACGGAAGGAGGGCGCGGGGTCATGGGCGTACGGGGCGGGGACCGGGCCGAGCGGCCAGTGGGCGCGGTGGCGGGAGACGGCGGTGCGCACACCGAGGTGCAGCCGGGTCAGCGGGCGGCGGTGGGAAGGGCGTCCTTCGGCGTCGAGCAGCGCGATGTGCGAGTCGAGCGGGTCGTTGAGGCTCGCCTCCGTGCTGTCGGGGGCGGCGTGGGAGGCGTAGGCGAGGCGGCTGTAGACCGGGTCGTCCGCCTCGGGGCCGACGCCGTCACCGTAGGCGTGGTCGCTGCCGTGATTGACGACGCGTACGATCCCGTCGGCGGCCGTGCCGGAGACGAGCCACCCCGGGGCGGTCAGCGTCCGCCGCACGTCCCGGGTCTCGATCGGCAGCGACTCCTCCTTCTCCGTCCACACCGGATGCTCGGCGGGCAGCACCAGTCCGGCGAACCCCTTGCTCGACCAGTACGGCGAACCGGGCCCGGAGTAAGGCTGCCGGATCGCCGTGAACTCTCCGTGCCAGCCCAGCGGTTGGAGCCCGCGCCCGTCGAAGCAGCCGGCCTCGGTGAAGTGCCGCAGCACTCCGCTCGCGAGCCGGCGGGTGCGGCCCGCCGGCAGGGGAGTGGCGTCGAAGACGGCGCCGACCCACAGCGGGCAGAGCGTCGCGTAGCGGTAGGTGAGGGAGCGGCCCTGGTACAGCGGGGCGCCGTCGGCCGCCACGAGGTGCTGGGCGTCTTCGAGGTAGCCGCGCAGCCGGGCCCGGTAGCGGGGGAGCAGGTCGGGGTCGGCGTCGGCACCGGAGATGCGGCAGTACCAGAGCGGGTAGTACTGCATGGCCCAGCCCGAGTAGTGGTCGAAGTGCCGCAGCGGTCCGCCCGCGCCGTTCCCGTCGGAGTACCAGCCGTCGCCCGCGTACCAGTCCTCGGTCCGCGCGATCGCGTGGTCGATGTCGGACGCGCTCCACGGGGCGCCCACCGAGCGCAGGAACGCCGACGTGATCGCCCTGAACCAGACCCAGTTGTTGTCGGAGACGTCGCTGTCGAGCAGGTCCGTCATCCAGGCGACGATCCGCTGCCGTACGCCCTCGTCCAGCCGGTCCCAGATCCAGCGCCGCGTCTCGTGCAGCGCGATCGCCACCGACGCGCACTCCACCTTGGCCTGCCCGCACTCGCGCATGCTCGGCCAGTGTTCCGGGGAGCTCGGGTCGGTGCCGGCGGCCAGGCCCTCGGCGTACCAACTGCCGTGGCCGCCCGGGTCGTTGTCGCCGGACCGGGCCAGGCGGAAGCCGGCGAGCAGGAAGGTGCGGGCGAAGCCTTCGAGGCCGTCGCTGTGCCGGCCGCTGCGGCTGGCGGGGCCCGGCAGATGGATCAGGGCGTGCCGGTCGGTGGCGTACGGGCGGACGGCGGCCAGTTGCGCGTCGGCCAGCCCCTCCCAGTGCGTACGCGTCCAGCCGGTGTACGGGGAGAGGAGCCGGTCCTCAGGTATCAACTGTCCACCTTTCCAATGGTGTTGAGGCGGGCCGGGGGTGCCACCGACTGGCGTACGACGACATGCGAGCCGAGCACCACGCGGCGGCTCTGCGGATCGGTGGGACGGCGGTGCAGGGCGAGGCGGGTCGCGGAGCGGCCGAGCTCCTGCTGGGGGACGTGCACGGTGGTCAGCCGGGGGTAGAGGTCCTCGGCGAGCGGGATGTCGTCGAAGCCGATCACGGAGAGGTCGTCGGGGACCGAGCGGCCCAGGTCGCGGGCGGCGGCGATGGTGCCGGCCGCGCTCATGTCGTTGGCGCAGAAGATCGCGGTGGCGTCGGTGTCGGTGAGCAGCCGGCAGGCCGCCTCGTATCCGGACTCGCGCGTCATGTCGCTCTCGGCGACGAGCGCCGGATCGGGCTTGATGCCGTGCGCGCGCAGCGCCCGCTCGTACCCTTCGAGGCGCTGGCCCGCCACGCTGAACTCGTGCGGGCCCGCCAGGTGGGCCACCCGGGTGTGGCCTGCGGAGATGAGGTGGCTGGTGGCGGCGAAGGCGCCGCTCTCCATGTCGCACTCCACCACGTCCACCGGAGCCTTCGCGCCGCCCCGCCATGTCCGGCCGCACAGCACCAGGCGGGCGCCGGCGCGGTCCATCCCCTCGGCGGCGGCGGTGAGTTGGGCGAGATGCTCCTCGGTCTCGGCCATGCCGCCGACCAGGATGATCGCCTCCGCACCCCGCTGGCGCATCAGGTTGATCACCGACAGCTCGCGCTCCGGCACGCCCTGGGTGGAACAGACGAGGCAGACCCGGCCGTCGGCGACGGCCTGCTCCTCCACACCGGAGGCGACGTTCATGAAGAACGGCGAGGTGATGTCGTTGACCACCATCGCCACCATGCCCGAAGCCGTGTTGAGGGAACGGGCGTTGGCGTTGACCACGTAGTCGAGGTCCTGCACGGCCTGCATGACCCGCTCGTGCGTCGCCGGGGGAGCGGTGTACGCCCCGCTGAGGATCCGCGAGACGGTGGCGACGGACACTCCCGCGCGCGACGCCACGTCCCGAATCGTCGCCCGACCTGCGGAACCCCGACCTTGAGCCATGCTCTGCTTCTCCTTGCCCCGGTGAACAGCCGATGTGAGTAACACCGATGAAAAAGTTACACAACCGGCGAGGGTTTCTCTACGCCCGGGTCGAGGTCGGGTCTGCCGGGCTGGTCAGGCATGCCACGGTCGCGGGAAAACGTCCCAGTTGGGCCACTAAAGCCTCGTCGAACCTCTTGACGGCCGTGAGACGTCCCCTTAACGTCCCGGTTACTGTAAACGGTTCAGTGAACGTTACATGCCGCTCGGCATCCCTCTGCATGCCTCTTCGCATCTCTCTTCGCATCCCTCTTCTCCGCCTCGGAGGAACTCCAGATGACTTCGTCGAACGTCTCCAGACGCGGCCTCCTGCGCACCGCCGCACTCGGCGCCGGAACCATGGCACTGGGCGGCGGCCTGAGCGCATGCGGCTCCGGCTCCCCCTCCTCGTCGGCGGACGCGCTCACCTACTGGGACTGGTACGTCACCCAGGCGCCCTGGGTCGACAAGGAGGCAGAACTCTTCGAGAAGGCCCACAGCGGCGTCAGCGTCAAGAAGACCACCCAACAGAACGCCAAATACGCGGACTTGGTGGCGCTCGCCAACCGCAGCGGCAACCCGCCGGACGTCTTCATGATCCCGCAGGTCCCCAGCGTCGCCGAACAGGTCGCCAAGGGCTGGCTGCACCCGCTCGACGAGTGGGCGACGCCGAAGTGGCAGTCGCGCTTCCCCGAGGGCACCTTCCTGGAAGGCGCCAACGTCTTCGACGGCAAGGTCTACTCGGCCCCGCTGAAGGGATCGGCCCCGCTCTACCAGCTCTACGTCCACCACGGCGTCTTCAAGTCCGTCGGCCTCACGAACGCCGACGGCAGCGTCAAAATACCCAGGACCTGGGACGAGGTGACCAGCGCCGCCCAGACGATCACCAAGAAGAGCGGCGGCAAGTCGTACGGCTTCGGCTTCGGCAACGCCGACGGGATCGGTGTCCTCGCCTGGTGGCTGGACCTGTTCGTCCGCGGCGCGGGAGCCCCCGGCGGCGCCCCGACCGGCGCGGCCACCGGCATGGACTACCGCGTCGGCAAGTGGACGTACGGCACGGACCGGGCGTACACCGACTTCTTCGAGCTGTTCGTCGAGTGGAAGAAGCGCGGCTTCTTCCACCCCAACTCCGTCAGCCTCTCCGACGAGGCCGCCCGCGCGTTCTTCGAGCGCGGCAAGTTCGGCATGACCGTCGGCGGTGTCTGGAACCAGCCCGAGTGGACCCAGCACAAGTTCACCGACTACAGCCTGGTCACGCTGCCCTCGCCCACCGCGACCCCGAAGGGCTACTACTACGCCGACCCGGTCGGCAACGGCGCCTTCGCCGCCGTCTCCGCCAAGAGCAAGAAGCCGCGCGAGGCCTTCCAGTGGCTGGACGCGCTGACGTCACCCGCCGCAGGGCGCCGCTGGGTGCAGGACCTCAACGGCGTCTCCGTGTACCCCGCGGGCAACGACCCGGACGGTATCGACTCCAAGCCCTTCGCCGCCTTCGTCGGCATGACCGAGCAGGTGTTGCGCGGACCGGTGCCCCTCGTACGCAATCCGGAGCTGGCCGGCGTCGCGCCCGGCGCGCCCAAGCCCGACATCAGCGATGTGGTGACCGGTATCTACACCGGCCAGATCAAGGACGTCCAGAGCGCGCTGAGCAGCCTGGCCGACAAGAAGTTCCAGATCCTCTCGGACGCGGTCGCCGCGGTGGCCAAGAAGGGCAAGAAGGTCAGCACGTCCGACTACGTCTTCGCCGACTGGGACCCCACCAAGCCGTACACCACGAAGAAGGCGTGAGCTGC
The DNA here is from genome assembly GCF_001418655.1 of Streptomyces phaeochromogenes. Taxonomy (GTDB): domain Bacteria; phylum Actinomycetota; class Actinomycetes; order Streptomycetales; family Streptomycetaceae; genus Streptomyces; species Streptomyces phaeochromogenes. The sequence continues at coordinate 6,994 of NZ_LIQZ01000526.1, forward strand.
CACCATGTCACTCCTCGAAACCCGCGAGCGTCGACGAACGCCCCCGGCCGCACCGCCGCTCGCAGCCCGGAACGGCCTCTGGCAGCGCATCCGCGCCGCCAAGTGGTCGTACCTCTATCTGGCCCCGATGGCCGTGCTGCTGCTGGCCTTCGTGATCTACCCGATCTTCGCCTCCTTCGGCTACACCTTCTACCGCTGGAACGGCATTGGCTCACCGGGCGAGTACGTGGGCCTCGCCAACTTCCGGCAGATCCTGCACGACGGCATCTTCTGGGGCGCCGTCAAGCACACCTTCGTCTACGCGTTCGTGCTCGTCCCGGTGCAACTGGTGATGGCTCTGGCGCTCGCGCTGGTGCTGAACAACCCGAAGCTCAAGTTCGCGCTGTTCTTCCGGACCGTCTACTTCATTCCCGTCGTCACCTCGGCCGCGGTCGTCGGCGTGGTCATCCAGCTCATGCTCGCCAACTTCGGTGACTCGGCCGGCGGCCTGCTGGCCAAGACCGGGATGACCAACGGGCACGTCGACTGGCTCGGCGACCCGAACACCGCCCTGGCCGTGATCATCGCGATCGGCATCTGGCACACCCTCGGCTACAACCTCGTCTACTTCCTCGCCGGACTGCAGACCATCCCGGCGGAGCTGTACGAGGCGGCGAAACTCGACGGCTGCGGACCGGTCCAGTCCTTCTTCCGCATCACCATCCCGATGCTGCGCCAAGTCGGCGTCGTCATCGTGGTGCTGGCCTTCATCGGCAGTTTCCAGGTCTTCGACCTCGTGCAGGTCCTCACCGGCGGCGGCCCGTACTTCGCCACCGAGGTCGTCAACACGTACATCTACCACCTGGCCTTCGGCGGCTCCCCGGGTTCCGCCGCCCAGCCCGACATCGGCCTGGCCTCGGCGGCCTCGTTCCTCTACGGGCTGCTGCTCATCGTCTTCTCCGCGCTGCAGGTCCTCGCCCTGCGCCAGATCAGCCGTCGGCGCACGGCCGCCAATCAGTGAAGGGGTTCCGTCGATGACCACACTGTCCACGCGGCCACGCCCGCGCTCGCGGACGTGGCCGGGCCTGCGCCAGGGCCGGCGCGGCCTGCTCTATCTCGCGCTGCTCGGCGGCGGGCTCATCTGGCTCTACCCGTTCCTGTGGGCGCTGGGCAGCTCGCTCAAGAGCACCGACGGCTTCTTCTCCGGCGGACTGAACCCGATCCCCTCCGAGTTCCACTGGTCCAACTACAGCGAGGCCTGGACACAGGCGGACTTCAGCCGCTTCTTCGTCAACACGGTCCTGTTCGCCATGGGCACGGTCGTCGTCACCCTCCTCGCCACCTCCATGGCGGGCTACGTCCTGGCCCGCACCGACTTCCCGGGCAAGAAGATCTGGCTGGGCCTGGTCGGAGTCACGCTCTTCCTGCCGCACGGCTACACGATCATCCCGGTCTTCGACCTCATCCAGCGGCTCCATCTCCTCAACACCCTCTGGTCGGTGATCATCGTCCAGTCGGCGGGAGGCATGGTCTTCGGCACCTTCCTCTTCATGGGCTACTTCACGACGATCGACCGGGGGCTGGAGGACGCGGCCCGCGTGGACGGGGCGAGCTTCCACCAGATCTTCTGGCGGATCATGCTCCCGCTGTCCGGGCCGATGCTGGCGACCGTCGGCCTGTTCGCCTGCATCACCGCCTGGAACAGCTTCTTCATCCCGCTGGTCTTCACCCTCTCCCGCCCCGAACTGCACACACTGTCGGTGGGCATGTTCAACTTCATCGGCCAGAACTCCACCGCCTGGACCCTGGTGTGCGCGGGATCGGTCATCACCCTGCTGCCCATCGTCCTGATCTTCGTCGCACTGCAGCGGTTCTTCATCAACGGGCTGGCCGGGGCGGTCAAGTAGGGGCGAGGAGTTCGTACGGCCCTGTGGCACCACGCCCGCCACGGCGAAGCGGGTGCCCGCCGTACACCAGGCGTCGATCCTTTCGAGGATGTCCCCGCATCGGCTCAGACGCCCACCGGGCTGGGGACCTGGCCGCCGAGCAGGCTGCCCGCGCCGGGAACGAGCGTGGGCAGGCCCAGCTCTACGAGGATGCGGTACGCCGTGGCGGTGGCCGCCGAGAGCACCGGCAGCCCCGCCGCCTCCTCCACCGGCTGGATCGACGGCAGCGAAGGCATCTGGACACAGGCGGACAGGACGAGTGCGTCGGCCCGTGACAGGTCGAGCCGCTTCCAGTGCTCGCGCAGATCGGCCGGGTCGAGGCGGGCGACGGCCAGGTTGTCCGGCACCTCCAGGCTCAGCGCGTCCACGACCTCGACACCTGCGTCCTCGATGTAGTCCGCGACCAGTCGGGTGAGCGGCTTCATGTACGGCGTGACGATCGCGACCCGCCCGGCCCCCAGGGCCCCGATGCCGTCGAGCAGGGCGCCGGCGCTCGAAATCACGGGCGCCCGGGAGCCCTCGGCGCGCAGCACACCGGTGATCTCGTCCTCGGCGGTGCAGTGGTACCCGGGCCCCTGCGCCATGATCGCCACGAGGCAGGCCGTGGCGACCACGTCGGGCCGGGCGTCGGCGAGCTCCAGTGCCGCGCGCCCGGTCTGCACGTTCATGGCGCGCAGCTGCTCGGGCGTCACGTGCCGCATCCGCATGCGGCTGCTGTGGAAGACGAACCGGTCCTCCGGAAGCAGGGACTCGCGCTGCCGCATCATGCGCGGCAGCTCTGTCTCCATGGTCAGGTTCGAGCTGGGCACGATCATGCCGACGTGGTGATCGGTCGTGGTCGCGTTCATGGTCTCGGTCACGGGATCCTCCAGGTGTCCGGCGTACGTGGGATACGTACGGTGGTCGGCGACCGGGGATCCGCTTCCGCGGCGGGTTACGAGTCCTCGGCCAGTCCCTCCCAGTGGTCGGCGAGGGACGTGAGCAGATGCATGACTTCTTCGCGCCGCTCGGGATCGAAGGGTCCGAGCAGCCGTTCGTCGAGTTGGCGCGCGCGGCGGTTCGCGCCCTGGAGGGCCAGCTCGCCCTCCTCCGTCAGATGGAGCAGCTTGCGGCGACCGTCGTCCGCCGCCGTCCTGCGTACGATCAGACCCCGGTTCTCCAGCCGCCGGGCGACGTCCGCCATCGTCGACGTGTCCAGGGAGACCGCGGACGCCATGGAGCGCTGGTCGCTCCCCGGTGCCGCTTCGACAGCCTGGAGCACCGCGAACTGCGGGCCCGTGAGCGTCGGGTCGACGGCACGGATCCAGGCCGCGAGATACGCCTGGTAGAGGCGGCGGACCTGGTAGCCGGGCGCGGCGGTGAGCGCGGGGGGCGGGCCAGGAGGCGTGGACGTCGGGGTTGAGGTTTCGTCACCCATGGAGCCCACTTAAGCACGGCACTTGATCGAGTCGTCAGCCGGACCGGCGATCTCCGGGAACCCGCGCGCAGATCTGTACCCACGCGCCGATGTCACGTCGGCATCGGGCGCAGTGCCTCGCGCAGGGCCGTGAGCGCGGCGGGCGGGTTGTCCCAGAACAGCATGTGGCCGGCGTCCGGGATCTCGGCGAGCACGGCCGACGGCAGCCGCCGGGCCGCCTCCGCCGCGCCTTCCTTGGTGACGACGGGGCTGTCCGCGCCGTACAACAGCGCCGTGGGCCCGGGAACGGACGGCCACCAGTCGAAGAAGTCCTCGCTCTCGAAGCCGCGGTGCGTGGCCGTGACGGCCTCCGTGTCGCAACTCGCCAGCCAGCGGGCCCGCAGCTCCTGCTCACGGCGCGGCCAGCGCGGCCAGGACCGGGCCAC
>NZ_LIQZ01000527.1 GCF_001418655.1 Streptomyces phaeochromogenes
GGCGGCGGGGGCGAGGAAAAGTCAGCCCGGGATCAAGCCGTCGTCGTTCAGCATCTCTCGGACCTCCGAGAGGGTCGCGTCCGGGGACGGGAGGATCAGTTCGGAGGGTTCGAGGGCGGCGTCAGGGAGTGGCGCGCCAAGGTGGCGGACCGCGTCGAGGAGTGCCCCCAGCGTGCGCCGGAAGCCCTCCTCGTCACCGGACTGCATCTCCGCCAGGAGCTCGTCGTCCAGCTTGTTCAGTTCGGTGAGGTGGCCGTCGTCCAGCCTCACCTGTCCCTCCCCCATGATCCGTACGATCATGACGCCCTCCTCGGCGTGGGACTACTGCCTGCGGCTACTGCTTGTCGAAGCGCGGAGTGTCCTGCGGCTGCTGCTGGGACTGAGTCTGGTCCTTGCCGCCCTCGATCGCCTGCTGGGAGGAGGAACCGCCGGCCAGCTCGGCCTTCATCCGCTGGAGCTCCAGCTCCACGTCCGTGCCGCCGGAGAGCCGGTCGAGCTCGGTCTGGATGTCGTCCTTGGCGAGCCCGGAGGAGTCGTCGAGGGCGCCGGAGGCGAGCAGCTCGTCGATGGCACCGGCGCGCGCCTGGAGCTGCGCGGTCTTGTCCTCGGCGCGCTGGATGGCCATGCCGACGTCGCCCATCTCCTCGGAGATGCCCGAGAAGGCCTCGCCGATGCGGGTCTGCGCCTGGGCGGCCGTGTACGTCGCCTTGATCGTTTCCTTCTTGGTGCGGAAGGCGTCGACCTTGGCCTGGAGCCGCTGCGCCGCGAGGGTGAGCTTCTCCTCCTCGCCCTGGAGGGTCTGGTGCTGCGTCTCCAGGTCGGTGACCTGCTGCTGCAGCGCGGCACGGCGCGACAGCGCCTCACGGGCCAGGTCCTCACGGCCCAGCGCAAGCGCCTTGCGGCCCTGGTCCTCCAGCTTGGAGGACTGGTTCTGGAGCTGGTTCAGCTGCAGCTCCAGGCGCTTGCGGGAGGTCGCCACGTCGGCGACTCCCCTGCGCACCTTCTGCAGCAGCTCCAGCTGCTTCTGGTACGAGTAGTCGAGGGTTTCGCGCGGGTCCTCGGCCCGGTCAAGGGCCTTGTTCGCCTTCGCGCGGAAGATCATCCCCATACGCTTCATGACACCGCTCATGGGCTTCGCGCGCCCCCTTCTGACGGACTCCAGCTCCAGCGACTGCAACAGAACCCACAGTACGGGCCCTGCATCCATTACCGCACTGTTCGGGGACGGATGCGCTCATCCCCAAGGACGACTGTGAATGATCTTGCTCCGGCGTAGGGAGTAGGTGTCCCCCGGGGTTCGTCCCGGGGTCGGCCCGGAGAACCGTAGGCGGCCACCCCTTTTCAGGCTCCCTTGTCCCCCTACAGACGACCGGTGTTGCCGGATCGTTCCCCACTCGGCTGACGTCCATGCCTCCGTACCCATTACCCTTGGGTTTTGTGTTCCGTAGCCGTGCCAAGGATGAGAAGGCCCCCGCCGACAAGGCGCTGACCGACTCCACTCAGCCCCGTGACCCGCAGGCCCCCAAGGGTCGGCCCACGCCCAAGCGCAGTGAGGCCCAGTCCCAGCGCCGCAGCGTGGCCAATACGCCGACGACGCGCAAGGAGGCCGCCAAGCGGCAGCGTGACGATCGCCGTACCCAGATGGCGAAGCAGCGCGAAGCGCTCGCCAGTGGGGACGAGCGCTATCTGCCCGCCCGCGACAAGGGCCCCGTGCGCAAGTTCGCACGCGACTTCATCGACTCGCGGTTCTGCATCGCCGAGTTCTTCCTGCCGCTGGCGGTGATCATCCTCGTCCTGAGCATGGTCCAGATCGCCCAGCTGCAGAATGTGGCGCTGCTGCTGTGGCTCTTCGTGATCGTGATGATCATCGTCGACTCGATCGGCATCGCGATCCGCATGAAGAAGCAGCTCAACGCGCGCTTCCCGGACGAGCCCAAGCGCGGCGCGGTCGCCTACGCGCTGATGCGCAGCCTCCAGATGCGTCGCCTCCGGCTGCCGAAGCCGCAGGTCAAGCGCGGAGAGCGGCCCTGAGCGCGGCATCTTTCGCGGGGGGCGCGGCCGAAGCCTGGCTGAGCAAGCTGGGCGGTCTGCGTGATGTCGTACGACAGGAACTGGTCGCCCGGCAGCTCGACGAGCAGATAGCCGGGCGGTTCCCCGTCGGGCAGCGGCTGCGCGTGCTCGACGTCGGCATGGGCCAGGGCACGCAGGCGCTGCGGCTGGCCCGGGCCGGGCACCAGGTCACGGGGGTCGAGCAGGACTCCACGATGATCGCCGTCGCACGTGAGAGCCTCGCCGCCGAGCCCGAGGGGATCCGCAGCCGCGTGCGGCTCGTCGAGAGCGACGGGCGGGACACCGGCGTCCACTTCCTGCCGGGCAGCTTCGACGTGGTGCTCTGCCACGGCGTGCTGATGTACGTCGAGGAGCCCGACCCCCTCCTCGCCGGGCTCGCCCGGATGCTGGCCCCCGGCGGACTGCTCTCCCTGCTCGTACGGAACGCCGACGCGCTGGCCATGCGGCCGGGGCTGGCCGGCGACTGGGCGGACACCCTGGCGTCCTTCGACACCAGCGCGTACACGAACCGCCTCGGACTCGACGTCCGGGCCGACCGGCTCGACGCGCTCACCGGCACCCTCGCCGGGATCGGGGCGCCACTGCACGCCTGGTACGGGGTGCGGGTCTTCACGGACACCGCGGCGGACGACGCGGCCGTCCCGGACGACGTGGAGACGCTGCTGGCCGCCGAGGAGCGGGCCGGGCGGACCGATCCGTACCGCCGCGTGGCGGCCCTGCTCCACCTGTGCGGCGTACGGGGCTGAGAACCCCCCTGTTCGGCCCCGCACCGCAGGCCGGACCCGCCGCCCCGAGGCGAGACTCGGGGCATGGATGTCGCGTCGCCGCCCGCCCGGCCCCGTAGCCGCGCCCTTGCCCGTGTCCTTCCCTTGATCGCCGGCTGCTGCGTGGTTCTGCTCGGCGGGTGTTCCGGCAACGGGGCGTCGACCGGGAGCGAGGGTGGCACCGAGGCCGCACGGGCCGCCGCTCCCCGGGCCGCGAACGATCTGCAGGACGACTACCAGAAGGTGATCAAGGACGTCCTGCCGTCGGTCGTGCAGATCCAGGCGACCAGTGATCTGGGCTCCGGGGTCGTGTACGACGACAAGGGGCACATCGTCACGAACGCGCATGTGGTCGGGGACGAGAAGACCTTCAAGGTGACGACGGCCAACAGCGAGGACGAGCTGACCGCGAAGCTCGTCTCCACATACCCGCAGCAGGATCTCGCGGTCATCAAGCTGGACCGGAAGCCGGAGGGGCTGAAGGCGGCCGAGTTCGGGGACTCCTCGAAGGTGGACGTCGGCCAGATCGTGCTGGCGATGGGCTCACCGCTCGGGCTGTCGTCCAGCGTCACCCAGGGCATCGTGTCGGCGACCGGACGCACCGTCAGCGAGGGCAGTACGGACGGCGGTACGGGCGCCACCATCGCCAACATGGTGCAGACGTCGGCCGCGATCAACCCGGGCAACAGCGGTGGCGCCCTCGTCGACCTCGACGGGCAGGTCATCGGCATCCCGACGCTCGCGGCGACCGATCCCGGCATGGGCGAGGGCGCGGCGGCGGGCATCGGCTTCGCGATTCCCGCGTCGATGGTGCGTACGGTCGCCGACCAGATCGTCGAGGACGGCAGGGTCACCGATTCGGGGCGGGCCGCGCTCGGCATCACCGCCCGGACCGTGGTGGGCGCCGACTACCAGCCCGCCGGGGTCGCGGTGGTCGAGGTCAAGGACGGCGGCGCGGCCTCGAACGCGGGGATCGAGCGCGGGGACGTCATCACCGGGCTGGGTGACACCGGGATCACCACGGTCACCTCGCTCTCCGAGGCGCTCGCGGACCGGAAGCCGGGCGAGAAGGTGCGGGTGACGTACACCCGCGACGGTGACGAGAAGAACGCCGAGGTGACGCTCGGCGAGCAGTGACCCGGCGGGTGGTGCGGGCGAGCAGCGCAGGGGCCGCGGTCGTTCGTACGGCCGCGGCCCTCACGCGTATGGGCTACGGGGCCCTAGGAAGCCTCTGCGTGCAGGCTCATCGGACCGTAGATCTCCGTGGCGTCCTCAGAGAGACGGACCTGGTCCGCCCCTGCCTCGGCCAGCGCCTTCCAGTGTTCGCCGAGCCAGGACTCCGCGTCGCCCTGGGTGGTGAACTCCTCGGGCTGGACCGCGGGCTGGACTTCCGTCCCGTCGGCCTTCTCGAACCGCCACGTCCATGCCGCCATGTCAGCCTCCCAAAGTTCCCAGCAAGATCGGGCTCTCGCCCCGAAGCCTAGGCGGTCCGGTGGTTGTGCGGTGTTCAAAGGTGCAGGTCGTGAACCGTTGTGTGACGTCTGCGGGTTGTGGCGGGGTGCCCGCGCCCGCGGCGGAGCCGCAGATGTCACAGCCCCGCGCCCCTGAAAGACACAAGACAGGGGCACGCCATCGTCACCCCCTGACGCGCGGGACCCGGAGCCGCGCGGGAAAATCAGAACCGTGGAAGTGACTTTGCTTGGTACCGGTGGGCCCTCGGGGCTGCCTCGGCCCGACTGTCCCTGTGCTGCTTGCGCGGTGGCGCTGGGTGTGGACGCGCGCGCGGCTGCCGCCTTGTTGGTCGACGGGGCGTTGTTGGTGGATCTGACGCCCGGGGCCGCCTTCGCCGCGGCCCGGGCCGGGCGGTCGTTGGGCGGGGTGCGGCAGGTGTTGTTGTCGCATCCGCACAACGGGCCCGCGGTGGAGGTGCCCGCGGGGCTGCCGCAGCCGGGGCGGGTGCCGGACGGGCGGGAGCTGGCGCTGCTGACGGGGCATCGGGTGCGGGCCCTGCCGATGGACGCGCCGGGCACCGGTTACGCGGTGACCGGGCCGGACGGCCAGCGGCTGCTGTATCTGCCACCGGGCGCGGCGCCCGCGGGTCTTGAGGAGGCGGCCGGGGCGTACGACATGGTGGTCGCCGATGTCGTCGGGCGGCCGGACGCGCTGGCGCGGCTGCGGGTGGCGGGGGCCGTCGGGCCGGCCACGGACGTGATCGCGGTGCACCTCGACCACGACGTGCCGCCCGGCCGGGAGCTGGCGCGGCGGCTCGCGGCGGCAGGGGCACGGGCGGTGCCGGACGGTACGACGCTGACCGTGGGGGTGTACGAGGACGTGCCCGACGTGCCCCGGCGGACTCTGGTGCTCGGCGGGGCCAGGTCCGGGAAGTCCGTGGAGGCCGAGCGAAGGCTGGAGGCCTTTCCCGAAGTGCTGTACGTGGCCACCGGGGGGACGCGGAACGGGGACGGCGAGTGGGCCGCCCGCGTGCACGCCCACCGTGAGCGGCGGCCCGGCTCCTGGCGTACCGCCGAGACCTGTGACCTCGTACCCCTGTTGAAGGACGACGGGGCGCCGCTGCTCGTCGACTGTCTGTCGTTGTGGCTGACGGACGCGATGGACTCGGTGAACGCGTGGGACGACGACGAGTGGGGCGGTGGCGGCGAGCGCGCGCTGCGGGCCCGGGTGGAGGAGCTGACGGCCGCCGTCCGCGAGACCCGCCGCACGGTGGTCGCCGTCTCCAACGAGGTCGGCTCCGGCATCGTCCCCGCCACCCCCTCCGGCCGCCGCTACCGTGACGAACTCGGCCGCCTCAACGCGGCGTTCGCGACCGAGTGCGAACACGTACTGCTGGTGGTGGCGGGACAGGCGCTCACCCTGAAGGGTTAGGGGGAAGGGCCGGCGCAGGCCGGAGGGTGTGCCTGCCTGCCGTCTTGCGGGCGATGATCCGGTACGCGTTCGAGAAGCGGGTGCGGCGCAGGAGCGGGGCCAGGACGTGGTCCAGGGCGAAGGCGGAGGCCAGCAGCGGGGTGGTGGCCCGGGTCAGGGCCGTACGGAGGGTGCGCTGGAGGTCGGTCGGCGGGCTCGGGCGCCAGGGCTCGTCGCCGCCCGGCAGCCGGTTGCCGATCGCGAGGGCGAGGGCGCCCGTGAGGTCGTACGGGATGTGCGGTTCGCGGCGGTCGGTGGAGACGACCGTGCAGCCGAGTTCGTCGAGTTCGTCGAGCAGGTTGCGCAGCGGCATGAGGTGGAGGTGCTGCGGCTGGCAGTAGGAAACCCACCACTTGCCGAGCAGCGCCCCGAACGCGCAGTCCGGGTCCGGGACTTCGACGAGCAGATGCCCGCCGGGGCGCAGTACGGCGAGTGCGGCGCGCAGTTCCTCGCGCGGGTCGGGGCTGTGCTCCAGGTGGTGGAACATGCTGACCACGTCGTAGCGGGCGCGCAGCCGGTCGACCAGGTCGGGCAGCCGGCCGTGGTGCGCCTCCTCGACGCGGCCCGCCGTCAGCGCCTCCTCGACGCGCGAGGTGGGGTCGAGGCCGTCGAAGGACGTGTACGTGTACAACTCCTTGGCCGCCGCCGGGAAGTGGCCGTGGCCGGTGCCGACGTCCAGCCAGCTCTCCGGTTCGGGGTACGGGAGCATCGCGCGGGCGGCGGCCTCGTGGCGTCTGCGTCCGGCGCGGGCGCGCAGGATCCGCTCGGCGAAGCCCTCGTGGGTGTCGTGGTGCTCGTGGCCCTCGTAGAAGTCCCGGTAGTAGAAGGCCAGGCCCTCGGCGGTGAGGCGGGGGTTCTGGAAGGCGTGGGCGCAGTCCTCGCACTCGTCGACGACGAAGGTGCCGGGCTTGTGCTGGAGCAGGTCCGGGGTGCGCAGGCGGGTGCGCAGCCGCCGGGAGCCGCACCAGGGGCAGTCGG
>NZ_LIQZ01000528.1 GCF_001418655.1 Streptomyces phaeochromogenes
CTCCCGCCCCGATCCCCGCGACGGCGCTGGACGTACTGACCGACCGGGAACGCGAAGTGCTCGCCCTGGTCGCGGGCGGACTGTTCAACGAGGACATCGCCGCCCGGCTGTACGTGTCCCCGCTCACCGCGAAGACCCATGTCAACCGGGCCATGACGAAACTCGGCGTCCGCAGTCGGGCCCAGTTGGTCATCCTCGCCTACGAGAGCGGACTGGTCCGCCCGGGCGACGCTCCCCCGAGTTGACACGTCGGTGCGCATGACTCTGGGCGCTCGGCCCGCTCAGTACGGATAAGACAAGGGTGACCGGTGGCGATCATGGCGGACTGGGCTATTCGGCAGGCGTCGGTGTCGGACGTCGAGGCTGTGGCCGAGTTGCGTGCGACGGTGCTTCGGACGGATCTGGAACGGCTCGGACGGTACGACGCGCATCGGGTACGGCAGCGGTTGCGAGACGGCTTTGACCCGGCTCACACATGGGTGATCGAGGTGAGCGGTGTGTTCGCCGGCTGCGTGGCGCTGCGACCGGCCGACGACTCTCACTGGCTCGAGCACTTCTACCTGACCCCGGCGCTTCAGGGCAGCGGTATTGGTTCGAGCGTGCTGCGCGAACTGCTGGATCGGTGTGATCGCAGCGATGTCCTCGTCCGGCTGAACCTGCTGCAAGGCAGTCCCGCCCGACGGCTGTACGAACGACACGGGTTCACCGTCGAGTTCGAGGATCCGGTGGACGTGTTCATGGTGCGCAGGCTCCCTCGATGAGCAGCAGTGCGGGTTCCCGACGGAGAGGTCGAACCGCGTGGGTAGGCCGACTGTCGAGTTGGAGGGCTCGCGCCAAAGGGGGACACCACGATGATTCAGAGTAGAGGGATGTCTGAATCGTCTTTGCCGGGTGGCTTCGTCAATCACGTCGTACGGGTCGGTGCCACGGTGCGCCGCCCCGCGTCGGCCAGGACAGAGTTCGTGGCCGAACTGCTGAGGTTCCTTGAGGTCCGTGGCTGGTCAGGTGCACCGCGGTACCTGGGCCTCGATGAGGAGGGGCGTGAGGTCCTCACCTACCTTGACGGGCACGTGGCCTGGGAACAGGAGCAGCCGTCAGCTGTCGGCACCGAGGAGAGTTTGTTGCTGGTCACCCGGCTCGTGCGGGAGTTCCATGATCTGACGGCAGGCACCGAACTGGCCGGGTCGCAGGAGGTCGTCTGTCACAACGATCTCTCGCCTAAGAACACGGTCTACCGATCAGTCGGCGGTGCCTTGCGCCCGGTGGCGTTCATCGACTGGGACCTGGCGGCTCCGGGCGCACGTATTCACGATGTCGCCCATGTGTGCTGGCAGTACATCGGTCTCGGTCCAGGGGTGTGGAACATCGACGAAAGCGCGCGGCGGTTGCGGTTGGTCGCCGACACCTACGAGTTGGCCGATCGGGATGACCTCGTCCCGGCCATCTTGTGGTGGCAGGACAGGTGCTGGCGCGGCATCGAGGCTGCGGCGCAGAAGGGAGACCGAGCGATGATCGGCCTTCGAGACGCTGGCGCAGTCATGGAGGTCCAGGCTGCCTGGCAGTGGGTCCTGGACCACCGGGGCGTCCTGGCTCGCGCACTGCGATGACGTACTTGTCCTGGTGACGGGCATCGTCCCTGCCGACGACGTGGTGGAGCCGGGCCCGGACGCGGTCCGAAGTCACTGGTCACTGGTACTGCGGTACTAGCCGGCTCCGCCGGATTCCGTTCCGCGGTACGGGATGATCGCCCGATACCGCTCCTAGGTTGAGATCGCGGGTCAGTCAGGCCCAGCTCACCCAATGATCTCTTCTCCTGGTGGGAGTAATCAGTGGCCACCTTCCTCTATCGGCTCGGCCGGCTGGCGTTCCGGCGACGACGCGTCGTCGTGATGCTGTGGGTCGCCGTCCTGGCCGCCATCGGCATCGGCGCCATGAGTGCGCCCGGCACATCCTCCGGGGCCCTGAGTGTTCCGGGCACGCAATCGCAGAAGGCGATCGACCTGCTGCAGAAGGAGTTCCCGCAGGCCTCCGCCGACGGCGCCACCGCGCGTGTGGTGTTCGAGGCATCCAGTGGGCAGAAGCTCACCTCCGCCGCCAACAAGGCCGAGGTCGAGTCCCTGGTGGCGAAGTTGGAGAAGTCGCCGCAGGTGTCGGGCGTCTCCGATCCCTTCAGCAGCGGCCTGGTCAGCAAGTCCGGCTCCATCGCCTACGCCCAGGTGTCCTACAAGGTCGCCGAGGCCGACGTCAGCGGCGCGGCCCACGCCGTCCAGACCGACGTCGTCGCCCAGGGCGAGAAGGCGGGCCTGAAGGTGAGCCTGGGCGGCAACGCCGTCAAGGACAAGGCGGCGAGCAAGGCGGCCGAACTGATCGGCGTCGGGGTCGCCGCCGTTGTTCTGGTGATCACCTTCGGCTCGATGATCGCGGCCGGCCTGCCCCTGCTCACCGCGATCCTCGGGGTGGCCGCGGCCGTCCTGTCGGTCACGCTCGCCACGCATTTCTTCGACCTGGCCTCGTCCTCCACGACCCTGGCACTGATGCTGGGCCTGGCCGTCGCCATCGACTACGCCCTGTTCATCGTCTCCCGCTACCGCAACGAGATCCGCGACGGCCACGAACCAGAGGAAGCCTGCGGACGTGCCGTGGGCACGGCCGGGTCCGCGGTCGTCTTCGCCGGTCTGACCGTGATCGTCGCGCTGAGCGGCCTGAGCGTCATCGGCATCGCCATGCTCACCTCCATGGGCCTGGCCTCCGCCTTCGCCGTGGCCGTGGCCGTGGTCATCGCGCTGACCCTGCTGCCCGCCATGCTCGGCTTCGCCGGTATGCGGATCATGAAGGGCAAGATGCTGACCCGCCGTATGAAGGCGCTGGAGCGCGGCGAGGGCGAGTCGATGGGCGTGCGCTGGGCGAGGTTCGTCACCCGCAACCCGGTCAAGGTGCTCGCCGTCTCGGTGGCCGGCCTGGCCCTGGTGGCCATCCCCACGATGTCCCTGAAGATGGCCCTGAACGACGACTCGGGAAAGCCTCCCGGCAGCACCCAGCGCATCGCCTACGACACCCTCAGCAAGGGCTTCGGGCCGGGCTTCAACGGACCGCTCACCGTGGTCGTCGACGCCCGGGACAGCGACAGTCCCAAGGTCGCCGCCCAGGACGCGTACACCATGCTGAGCAAGCTGGACGATGTTGCCGCCGTCCGTCCTCCCTCCTTCAACGAGGCGGGCGACGTGGCCCTGATCGGCGCCGTTCCCAAGAGCGCCGCCACCAGTGAGGCCACCAAGGACCTCGTGGGCGAGATCCGCGGCCACGGCGGCGCCCTGCACCAGGACACCGGCGCCGACCTGATGGTCACCGGCCTGACCGCCGTCAACATAGACGTCAGCACCAAGCTCTCCGACGCCCTCGTCCCCTACCTGGCCATCGTCGTGGGCCTGGCCCTGGTCCTGCTCCTGCTGGTCTTTCGGTCGATCGTGATCCCGCTCAAAGCCGCCCTGGGCTTCCTGCTCAGTGTGGTCTCGACCCTCGGTGTCCTGGTCGCGGTCTTCCAGTGGGGCTGGCTCAAGGATCTCTTCGGCGTCGACCAGACCGGCCCCATCGTCAGCCTGCTGCCCATCGTGCTGATCGGCGTGGTGTTCGGACTCGCGATGGACTACGAGGTCTTCCTCGTCTCCCGGATGCGGGAGGAGTACGTCCATGGTGCCGAACCCACGCAGGCCGTCGTGGAGGGTTTCCGGCACAGCGGCCGGGTGGTCACCGCAGCCGCGGTCATCATGGTCTCCGTCTTCTCCGGATTCCTCCTCGACGACGAGGCTCTGATCAAGTCCATCGGCCTGGGACTCGCCACCGCCGTGTTCTTCGATGCCTTCGTCGTCCGGATGACCATCGTCCCCGCGGTGATGGCCCTGCTCGGCCACCGCTCCTGGACCCTGCCGAAGTGGCTGGACCGGGTCCTGCCGAACGTGGACGTCGAGGGCGAGAAACTGCGCCACACGCTCGAAGCCGAGCAGACGGACTCCGCTCCTGAACCCGTACTCGCCGGTGTCGCCGCCGGGATCCACGCGGGCTCGGACGGCCACGGCGCCGCCCACTCCTTCACCGGCGTCCACACTTCTGGCGCCCCGGACACACCGGTGCCTGCCCAGCGGGCCCCGAGGAAGGCACGCGGACTGTCCAGGTTCAAGCAGCGCCTCGCTCGGGGCGGTGAGGCCACATCCCCTGCCGACTCGACGGAGTCGGAGGCACCGGCGCGCAGGAAGCTGCTGAAGAACCCGATGCGCAGGAGTTGACGAGAGCGAGCCGTAGCCCCGGCTTCCGCACCGGCTCCTGACGTGGCGGCCGACTCTCGTCGGCCGTCTCCCCTGCCCCGCCCGTCGGCCCGATCCCCCGGGGCCGGCGGGCGGCCTGACATCGCGAAGGGCCTGTCCAATGACTGCACCGAGTGCGCCTGTTCCCGCCCCACGCCCGGACGAGCGCCAGTTCCTTCAGGCCCTGGCGAGCGATCCCGAGCAGCGGGTGATCGTCTCGGTCGTCTCCCGGCTCGCCTCGTGGCGGCGGGCCGACCGGGCCCGTCCCTGGGTCCGGCGGTGGGGGGTCCCGGTGTTCTGCTTCGCGGTCGGCAGCGACGCGTACACCAATCCCCACAACGTCGGCGACCCCCAGCTGCCGATCATCCTCGCCTTCTGCATCCCGCTGCTGTGGCGGGAACGACGCCCCATGCTGGTCTTCGCCCTCACCACGGCCGTTTCCGTCGTGTCTCTTCCTCTGGGCGTGCTGACCGGCGCCGAATTCGCCCGGGTGGTCGCCCTCTTCAATGTCGGCCGTCACTGCACCCCACGCCAACTGGCGGTCGCCACCGGCGTCACTCTCGTGCAACTCGTCGCATGGGCCTACTTCTTCTGGCGCGGCCAGCAGCTGGAGTACGTCACACGTCCGGAGCCCGTGACGTTGATGGTGATGGTCGCCGTAGTGGCGTTCGCGGCACTGGGCCTGCTCCTGCGGCTGGCCTACGCCTACATCGACGCCCTGAAGAAGCAACGCGACCAACAGGCCCGTCTTGCCATCGCGCAGGAACGCGCCCGCGTCTCCCGCGAGATGCACGACATCCTCGGCCACACCCTCGCCGTCATCGTCGGCCTCGCCGACGGCGCCGCCGGCCTCACCGAGACCAAGCCCGAACGCGGCGCCCAGACGCTGCGCATCATCGGCGCCACCGGCCGCGACGCCCTGGCCGAACTGCGCCGCCTGCTCACCGTCATCGGCGACGACCGCGAAGGTCAGGGCCGGTCGCACGACGTCCCGCTCGATCCGCAGCCCGGCCTCGCCGACCTCGACGCCCTGCTCGACAGGGTCCGCGCAGCCGGCCCCTCCGTCGCCCTGTACGCGCACGGCGACCTCGTCGGCCTGGCCCCTGGGCTCCAGCTGTCCGCCTACCGCATCATCCAGGAGGCCCTGACCAACACCCTCAAGTACGCCGCCTCCGAGACCTCGGT
The DNA here is from genome assembly GCF_001418655.1 of Streptomyces phaeochromogenes. Lineage (GTDB taxonomy): Bacteria > Actinomycetota > Actinomycetes > Streptomycetales > Streptomycetaceae > Streptomyces > Streptomyces phaeochromogenes. The sequence continues at coordinate 5,484 of NZ_LIQZ01000528.1, forward strand.
TCACGTCTCTGTCGCCGCCGACCCCGGCGTCGTACGCATCACCGTGGAGGACACCGGCCCGCCCCGCTCCCGCGCACGCCGTGGCGGGACGGCCGGCGGCCGGGGCCTGGTCGGTATGCGCGAGCGCGCCACCCTCTACCGGGGTGAGGTCACCGCCGGACCCAACCGTCAGGGCGGCTGGACCGTCCACGCCCTCCTCATCCCCAACGCGCCTGCCAACTCCAAGGAGAAACGCCCCGTTTGACACTGTCCTCACGGCCGAACGCCAAGCCCTGTCGCGGCTCGGCGTTTCGGCATGGCCGCCAGGGCCCAGCCCGGCCTCACCGCCGTTGCGAGGCCGCGGACGTCGGCGCTTCAGTTCACACACCCCGAACGCCACCCCGACACCGCCCTGACAGACGTCCTCATGCCCGGCATGGACGGAACGAGACCACCCGGCATGTCGTCGAGTCCGGTGGGGTTCCCCGGGGTTGATGCGACCAGATGCGCACTGCACCGGTACGTCTGCGGCACGCTGCGGACCGGAGCCGGGGGATTCCCGTTCGCGGGCGCCTGCCCGGACGAACTCGTGGCGGGGATCAGGGCGGTCACCGGCGGCAAGGCCGCGGTGGCACCCGCCGTGCCGCGCTGCGCCGCACCGCCTGCTGGAAACCCGCACCGCGTGGATCACCTCGCGCGAGGTCGACTCCGAACCACGTCCGACCGGCCTGACCAGCTTGACCGGCGCGAGTGCGATGTCCTGTGCCGACGCCGGTGCCGATGCCGACGCCCGGCCTGGATCGACGTGCGACCCACGACACGGGACCGGCCCGGCCGGCCCCTGACCGCACCTGCGCCCAGAGTCGACGCGCCTTCCTACCGCGGTACTACTCGGCACCGCCGTATTCGGTCCCGCGGTGCCGATGACATGCGCGTTTTCCCGCCTAGTTTGACGGCAGGGTCGCACAAGACCTCGTCCCCGCCGTGATCCGGGCAAGCCTTCCACCTCCCCCAGCCGGCCCTGCCGGTCCCGCTCCGGGCACCGCCGCCCATCACACACAGCCGCGTGCGCCGCGGTGCCCGCCCAGCAGTTGGTCATCCGTGACGACGACAGGAGAAACCCATGGGACCGTATGCACGCGCAGGTCTGGCCGGGATCGTGAGCTGCGGCGTTCTGTTCACCACAGTCCTCATCGGGCGGCCGGACGGCACCGGCAACGACGACAACGCCAAGGACGAGCAACCGCAGCCGGGGCCCTACGTCGCTCTCGGCGACTCCTACACCTCCGGCCCGAAGATCCCCCGACAGTCCGGGACACCGGCCGGCTGCGACCGCTCCGACCACAACTATCCGGCGGTGTTGGCACGCCAACTCGGCGTCACGGCTGCCGACTTCCGTGATGTCAGCTGCAGTGGTGCCACCATCACCGACCTCACCGCGCCGCAGAAGACGTCCAACGGCACCAACCCCGCCCAGCTTTCGGCCCTCTCGACGCGGACGCGGCTGGTCACCCTCGGCATCGGCGGCAACGACATCGGCTTCGGCTCGACGGTCACGAAATGCGTCACGATGGGCGCGATGTACCGTGCGATCGACAGCGACCGCCTCTTCTCCGACGATGCGCCCTGCAAGAAGCAGTACGCCGACAGCGGCACCGACGAAGTGGCACAGAAGATCCAGACGGCCGGCCGAAAGCTCTCCGCGGCACTGGCCGAGATCGAACGGCGTGCGCCGAAGGCCCGGGTCTACGTCGTCGGCTATCCGGCGATCCTGCCCGCCGAAGGCAAGGGCTGCGGCAGGGAACTGCCCCTCGCGCCCGGCGACGCGACCTACCTGCACGACAAGGGGAAGCAACTCAACACCATGCTGCGTGGGCAGAGCGAGGCCGCCGGAGCGACGTACGTCGACACCTACTCCCCGTCCGTCGGTCACGACGCCTGCTCCGCGGAGAAGACCCGCTGGATAGAGCCCCTCCAGCCCAGCAGCCCGGCCGCCGCCGTCCACCCGAACGCGCACGGCGAGAAGGGCATGGCCGACGCCGTGCTCCGTGCGATCGGCGCCTGAACGCCCGTAGGAGACAGGAGCGTTCAGCCTCCGAAGGCCTGCCTGTCCGGCCTCCCCCACCCCACCGCGCTCGTCGCCGGCATCGCTGCCCAAAGGAAGAACCCCGGCACCATGCCCACCGTTCTCATCGTCAACGACCATGAGCTGCAGCGCCTCGGCTACCGCCTCCTGCTGGATTCCGAGCCAGACCTGAGCCCGGTCGGCGCGACGGCCGACGGTGCCGAAGCCGTCCGTATGGCCAACGCGCTCCGCCCGGACGTCGTCCTCATGCACATCCTCGAACCCACCACGGACTCGATCGACACCGTCCGCCGCATCGCGCGCGACAGCCGGCTCCACTCTCACGTTCTGGTGCTTGCGCCTGTCGGACTCGACGCATACGCCTGGGCCGTGCTTCGGGCAGGTGCGGACGCACTGCTTCCGGAAGACACCACCCCGCACGAGCTGACCGCTGCCATCCGCGTGGTTGCGGCCGGAGGCGCCGTCATCCCGCCGAACCTCACCCGTCGGCTCATCGACATCGTCCGACGACGGTCACCCGCCTCCACGCCCCTTCCGGCGCAACGGCTCGGCACACTCACCGAACGTGAACGCCAGGTGCTTGGCGCCCTGGCTTCCGGCTGGAGCACCACCGAGATCGCCGAGCACCTGTCCATCGCCCCGACCACCGTCAAGTCCTACACCTGCCGCATCCTCGCCAAGATCGGCGCCCGCAGTCGCGTCCAGGCCGTTGCCTTCGCCTACGAGTCGGGCCTGGCCGCACCGCACACCACTCGCTCGTCGCAGCCATGAGAAGGGCGAACTCTGGTACCCCGGTACTAGTCGGCGCCTCGGCATTCCCTCCCGCGGTGCCGTGGCATCGGTCGTTTCCGCTTCTAGGTTGAAGCCCGGGACAGAGCAGGCCCGTCCAGCAATGACGTCCTTACCCGGCGGGAGCAACTTCGTGGCCACCGTTCTGCACCGACCGGAGCCGGTCGGCGTGTCACCCACCACCACTGGAAGTGCTGCCTTCTCCCAAGGTCCGGTGTCCGGCTCCCACGGCGTGGGTGGGGGCGGGGGCGGTGACCAGGTCAGGACGACCGCCGATCCCGAACCGTTGTCCGCCGTACGATCGCGAAAGAGCGGTCGGCCCCGGTCGGCGTTCTCCCCCCAGTCGCCGCCCGTCCGTCCATTCCCCCCGGTGCAGGCGAGCGGCTCGCCTGCACCGCGAAGGGCACAGACCTTGACCCCCACGACCCCACAGGATTCCCGGCCCGGTCGACACCTCTCCGGTCGGCCCGAGTTGCCCGATGCCCTGACGACCGCTGATGAGCAGCGTGTGATCGTGTCCATCATCGCCCGGTTGTCCTCCTGGCGGTGGGCGGACCGGACCCACCCCTGGGTCCGGCGGTGGGGCGTGCCACTGTGCTGCGTCGCCCTGGGCCTGCCTTCCGTACTCGGCTCCGCCGGCGAATCCGGCGTCGCCGAAGAGCTGGCCCTCACCCTCGCACTGACCGTTCCGCTGCTGTGGCGGGAGCACAGGCCCATGCTCGTCTTCGCGCTCACCACTGCCACCGCTGTACTGACGGCCTACACAGGGGCCCTCGACAGTGCCAATGCCGGCGCCGACCTCGCACGCCTCGTAGCCCTGTTCAACGTGGGCCGCTTCGCCACCCCCGGCCGGCTGCTCATCGCCCTGGCCGTCTCCCTGACACAGCTCGTGGCCTGGGCCGTCGGGCTCTGGGGCGACAATCAACCGGAGTTCGCCGCACGCCCGGAAATCCTCATTCTGCTGGGGACGGTGACGGTGACGGCCGTCGTCGGCCTCGGCCTCGCCACCCGCCTGGTGAACGTCGTCATCGCCGCCCTGCAGAAGGAGAAGGACCAGCGGGCCCGCCTCGCCGTCGCCCAGGAACGCGCCCGCGTCTCCAAGGAGATGCACGACATCCTCGGCCACACCCTCGCCGTCATGGTCGGCCTCGCCGACGGCGCCGCCGGCCTGACCGAGAAAGAGCCCAAGCGCGGTGCCGAGACCCTGCGGACCATCGCCGAGAGCGGCCGCGGCGCCCTCACGGAACTGCGTCAGCTCCTCGCCGTCATCGGCGACGACAACGACCGGCCGCACGATGCCCTGCACGCCCCGCAACCCGGCCTCGTCGACCTCGACCCGCTGATCGAACGCGTCCGCGCCGCCGGTCCCAGCGTCACCCTCGGCACCGACGGCGACGTCACCACGCTGGCCCCCGGCCTTCAGCTCGCCGTCTACCGCATCGTCCAGGAAGCTCTCACCAACACCCTCAAGTACGCCGCCGCCGACACCTCCAGCAGCGTCCGGGTGACCGTCGCGCACGGCACGGTCCACGTCGACGTCGAGGACACCGGCCCCCGCCGCTCTCCCCACGCCCGGAGACGGAGCACCGGAAACGGCCGCGGCCTGATCGGCATGCGTGAACGCGCGGCCATCTACCAGGGCCAGGTCACCGCCGGACCCAACCGT
>NZ_LIQZ01000529.1 GCF_001418655.1 Streptomyces phaeochromogenes
GGGGCATGGGGCCCGGTGGGCGCTCCGGCGAAGCCGGGCGGCGGGCCGACGGGCGCGGGCCCCTGGGGCGCACTGGCAGGCGCGGAGCCCGGGTGCGCGCCCGGGTGGTGCGGTCCCGGGTGTTGTGCGGCCGGCGACCAGCCGACGGCCGGTCCGTGCCCCGGCTGGTGGGGCGGCGGCAGCGGAGACCCCACTGCGTGCTGCATCCGGTGCCACTCCGTCTCGTGTCTTTGGCTCACTCGCCGCAGGCAATTTGGCGCTGGGAGCGGGGCACCCGCCCCACTCCCTACCGAACGGTACCGTCCCCGGCCGCCGTTTGGTGAACGGCGGGGGACGGTCCGAAGTGCCCCTCCGCACAAGGCAAATCAGAGCAAGTTTCGCCGGAGGGGGTTATTCGCCCACTTCGCCGTAGGCGGCGAGGAGCACCGCCGGGTCGGGGCCCTCCAGGACGGTGGGCTTGCCCAGGCCGTCGAGGACGATGAAGCGGAGGAGGTTGCCGCGGGACTTCTTGTCGACCTTCATGGTCTCCAGGAGCTTGGGCCACTGGTCGTAGCGGTAGCTCAGCGGCAGCCCGACCGACTCCAGGATCGTGCGGTGCCGGTCCGCGGTCGCGTCGTCGAGGCGGCCCGCCAGCCGGCCCAGCTCGGCCGCGAAGTGCATGCCCACGGCGACCGCCGCGCCGTGCCGCCACTCGTAGCGCTCGTTCTTCTCGATGGCGTGGGCGAGCGTGTGCCCGTAGTTGAGGATCTCGCGCAGCCCGGACTCCTTCAGGTCGGACGAGACGACCTCGGCCTTGACCTTGATGGAGCGCTCGATGAGCTCGGCGGTGTGCGGGCCCTCGGGGGTGCGAGCGCCCTGCGGGTCGGCCTCGATGAGTTCGAGGATCGTCGGGTCGGCGATGAAGCCGGCCTTGATGATCTCGGCGAGCCCGGACACGAAGTCGTGGACCGGCAGCGAGTCGAGGGCGGCCAGGTCGCACAGCACACCGGCGGGCGGATGGAAGGCGCCGACGAGGTTCTTGCCCTCGGCGGTGTTGATGCCGGTCTTGCCGCCGACCGCCGCGTCCACCATGGCCAGCACGGTGGTCGGGATGGCGATCCAGCGCACTCCGCGCAGCCAGGTCGCCGCCACGAACCCGGCGAGGTCGGTGGTCGCCCCGCCGCCCACGCCGACGATCACGTCGGTGCGGGTGAAGCCGGACTGTCCGAGCGCCTTCCAGCAGTACGCGGCGACCTCGGCGGTCTTGGCCTCCTCCGCGTTGGGCACCTGGATGGCGACGGCGTCGAAGCCCTGTTCGGCCAGGTCGGCCCGCAACGCCTCGCCGGTCTCGGCGAGCGCCTCGGGGTGGATCACCGCGACCCGCTTGGCCCGCTCCCCGACCAACGTGCCCAGCTCGCCGAGCAGTTGGCGGCCGACCAGCACCTCGTACGGCTCGCTGCCCGCCGTGCCGCCGACGTGGATCCGCGTCACTGCCTCGCTCATGCTTCCTTCAACTCCAGTGCGTCGAGGACCGCTTGGGCGACCTCTTCGGGGGTGCGGCCGTCGGTGGCCACCACGGCGGTCGCGACCTCGGTGTAGAGGTGGCGGCGGGCGTCCATCAGCTCGCGCCACTGCCGGCGCGGGTTGACGGCGAGCAGCGGCCGGGCGGTGTTCAGGCCCGTGCGCTTCACCGCTTCCTCGACGTCCATCGAGAGGTACACGACGGGCTGTCCGGCCAGCAGCGCCCGGGTGTCCGCGTCGAGGATCGCACCGCCGCCGAGTGCCAGTACGCCGTCGTAGCCGACCAGGGCCCGCTGCACCGCCTGCTTCTCGATCGCGCGGAAGGCGGGCTCCCCGTCGTCGACGAAGATGTCCGCGATGGTGCGGCCCTGCTCGGCCACGATGTCGCCGTCGGTGTCCCGGTAGGCGCAGCCGAGCCGCTCCGCGACCAGCTCGCCGACCGTGGACTTGCCGACGCCCATGGGTCCGACCAGGATCACGCGCGGAGCGCTCACCGCACGACCAGGTTCTGGAGGTACGACTCGACGTTGCGCCGCGTCTCGGGCACGGAGTCGCCGCCGAACTTCTCCGCCACCGCGTCCGCGAGGACCAGCGCCACCATGGCCTCGGCGACGATGCCCGCGGCCGGGACCGCGCACACGTCCGAGCGCTGGTGGTGCGCCTTGGTCGCCTCGCCGGTCGCCACGTCGATGGTGGCCAGTGCGCGCGGCACGGTCGCGATGGGCTTCATGGCGGCCCGTACGCGCAGGAGTTCGCCGGTCGTCAGACCGCCCTCGGTGCCGCCGGAGCGCCCCGAGGTCCGCTTGATGCCCTCGTCGGTCCGCACGATCTCGTCGTGCGCCTTCGAGCCGGGCACCCGCGCCAGGTCGAAGCCGTCGCCGACCTCGACACCCTTGATGGCCTGGATGCCCATGAGCGCCGCCGCGAGCCGGGCGTCGAGCCGCCGGTCCCAGTGCACGTGCGAGCCGAGGCCCACCGGCACGTCGTACGCGAGGACCTCGACCACGCCACCGAGCGTGTCACCGTCCTTGTGAGCCTGGTCGATCTCCGCGACCATCGCCTTCGACGCGTCCGCGTCCAGGCAGCGCACGGGATCGGCGTCGAGCCTCTCCACATCGGCGGGGGTCGGGTAGACGCCGTACGGCGCCTTCGCGGCGGCCAGCTCGACGACGTGCGAGACGACCTCGATGCCCGCCGTCTCCTTCAGGTACGAACGCGCCACCGCGCCCAGCGCCACCCGGGCCGCCGTCTCACGCGCCGAGGCACGCTCCAGGATCGGCCGGGCCTCGTCGAAGCCGTACTTCTGCATACCGGCGAGGTCCGCGTGACCGGGGCGGGGCCGGGTCAGCGGAGCGTTGCGGGCCAGTTCGGCGAGGATCTGCGGGTCGACGGGGTCGGCCGCCATGACCTGCTCCCACTTGGGCCACTCGGTGTTGCCCACCATGATCGCGACCGGGGAGCCCAGCGTGAGGCCGTGCCGTACGCCGCCCAGGAAGGTGATCTCGTCGCGCTCGAACTTCATGCGCGCTCCGCGTCCATACCCGAGGCGCCGCCTGGCCAGGTGGTCCGCCACCATCTCCGTGGTGATCGGCACGCCGGCGGGAAGTCCCTCCAGCGTCGCGACTAGTGCGGGACCGTGGGACTCCCCCGCGGTCAGCCAGCGCAACCTGCTCAACGGTGCTCCTCATGCTCGCGCCCTGGTACTGCGTACTGCCTTTGCGTACGCGCGTCCTCGCGTACGGCGCGACCGGGTGCGCGGCCCTGGCCCGCCGGTCACGATCCTCCCACGTCCGCGCCGCCCGCCC
>NZ_LIQZ01000053.1 GCF_001418655.1 Streptomyces phaeochromogenes
TCCATGGAGGGGCGGCCGGGAGGACGGTCGCGGGAGACACCCTCGCCGCGGTGGTACGGCAGTGGCAGACGGTCCACCCCGGCCTCGACACCGGTCCCATGGAGATCATCGGCCGCATCAACCGCTGTGCCGCGCTCCTCCAGCAGGCCGAGGACGCGCCTCTGCGACACGCCGGACTCACCCGCCCCGAGTTCGACCTCCTCGGCGCCCTGCGCCGCACCGGCCTGGAACTGACCCCCGGCGAGCTGGCCCGCGAGACCTTCTCCTCCGGCGCCGCCGTCACCAAGCGGCTCAAGCAGCTGACGGAGCGCGGCCTGGTCGAGCGCCGGGGCGACACCCGCGACCGACGCGTCGCCCATGTGCGCCTCACCGACGCCGGACGCGACCTGGTCGACTCCATCCTGCCCGAGCAGCTCTCGTACGAGACCGCGGTCCTGTCCGGGGTCGACGGCGCCGAGCAGCGGGAACTCGCCGCGCTGCTGGGCGAGTTGCTGGTCCAGCTGGAGGGCCGGCTGCGCACCCCGCGCGGCTGACGCCCACCGCAGACAGCGTCGAGCCCCGATCGCTTCCGGCGCCCGCCGGTTCGCCGACCCTCGTCCGGCTCCCTAGCCCTCGTCGGCCGCCCGGTAGATCCCGAAGACCGCGCCCTGCGGGTCCCGGAGCACCGCGATGCGCGGGCCCTCGGGGACCGACGTGGGTTCCATGAGGACGCCGCCGTCCGCCTGCGTACTCGCCTCGGCGGTGGCCTCGACGTCCTCGACGGCGAAGTACGGCAGCCAGTGCGAGGGCACCTCGTGGGGGAACTTGTCGCCCATCTCCACCATGCCGCCGAAGTCGGCGCCGGCGATGCCCCACTGTGTGTAGTGCTCCGAGGCGTTGACGGTCCAGCCGAACACCGTCGTGTAGAAGGCGGTGACCAGACCGGGGGTACGCGTCATGAGCTCCACCCAGCCGAGCGCGCCGGGGGCGTTGAACAGCCCGGCGCCGGCGAAGGAGCGCGCCTGCCAGAGCTGGAACACCGCGCCGCCCGGGTCGGCCACCACCGCGAAACGCCCCAGGTCGAAGACGTCCATCGGCTCCAGGACGACCGAGCCGCCCGCGTCCCGTACCGCCCGTACGGTCGTGTCCACGTCGGGCACCGCGAACGACACGTTCCAGGCGACCGGCTGCGACTCCTGGAACAGCGGGGTCAGGGCGGCCACCGCCGCGTCGCCGAGGTGCGCGAGCGTGTAGCCGCCCGCCTCCGCGCGAGGGTCCGTCTCCGGGCGCCAGCCGAAGACATCGGCGTAGAACCGCTTGGCCGCCTCCAGGTCACTGGTCCCCAGCTCGGTCCAGCAGGGCCCGCCGGGTACCGGCTTGTCCAGTTTCATGGCCGACCTTCCTTCCGGCTTTCCGACTTCGAGCACGTCAGGAGCGCGACGGGCTCCTCCTCGCACGCTAGTCCCGGCCACGGACCCCGGCGAGCCGACGGAAAACCACATGGCGGCGACACCCGGTGAGGCGTACTCTCGCCCGCGTACCGCACCTCATGGCGGCCTCCTCATGTACCCGATCCGGAGGTCTCCGCATGCCCGCGCTCACGGTGCGCCCCTTCCACCGCGACGACCGCGACCAGCTCACCGAACTCGTCAACGCGCACGTAGCCGCTGTCGTCCCCGGTGTCTCCGTCTCCGTGAACACCGTGCTCAGCGGTATGACACGGCAGCCGGACGAGTTCATCACCGACCCGTGGGTGGCCGAGCGGATCACGCTCGTCGCCGAGCAGCGCCGGTACGTGGTGGCCGGTGCGCATCTCCTGCGCTACCGCGCCGACACCGAGGTCGGTGAGAGCTTCCGGGACGCCGGCGCGATCGACTGGTTCGTCTGCCATCCGCCCGCCTCCTTCTGGCCGGACTCCGACCAGGCCTCCGATCTGCTGATGGCGGCCTGTCTGGCCCAGCTGGCCCGCTGGAACGTCCGCCTCCGCTACGCCGACGGATCCCTGCCCGCGCCCGTCGTCTACGGACTGCCACGGCCCTGGCCGCACATCCGCGCCGCCTACGAACGGGCCGGGTTCCGGCACACGGGCGACACCGAGGTCATCCTGATCGCCGACGTGGCCGATCTGCCGTCGTTCACACCCCTGCCGGGAGTCTCCGTCGACCGCACGCTCGGCGAGTGCGGCACCCGCTTCACGGCCCACGCCGACGGGCGCGTACTCGGCTTCATCGAGATCGACACCGCCCTGGACCGCCCCGAACGTCACGCACGCAGCGGCGGCCTCGCCGACATAGGCAACCTCCACATCGAGCACCGGGTGGAAGGCCTGGAGAACTGGCTCCTCGCCCAGGCCGCCCACTGGCTGCGGCTCTCAGGGGTGCGGAGGCTCTTCGCGTACGAGGCCGTCGGCGCCGTGGAAGCGATCAGCAGGCTGACCGGCGCCGGGTTCCGCGAGCTGACGCGCACGGACCGCGGGTGGGAGCACCTTCCGTAGGACACCCTCAGGGCACCCTCACACGCCGGCGCCGCGCCGCCCGGCCGGCACCGGTGCCGTGCTCGACCGCACGACGAGTTCGGTGGCCAACTCCACCCGGGGCGAGTCGAGTTCCTCGCCCCGGGTGAGTTTCAGGACCGTACGGACCGCGAGTTTGCCCATCTCGGCGAGGGGCTGGCGGACCGTGGTGAGCGGAGGAGCCGACCAGCGGACTTCCGGAAGGTCGTCGAAACCGACGACGCTGATGTCCTCCGGGACGCGAAGGCCCCGCCGCCGCAGTGCCTCGACCGCGCCCATCGCCATCTGGTCGCTCGCGGCGAAGAGCGCCGTGGGCGGTTCGGCGAGGTCGAGCAGGGCGTTGCAGCCCGTGAAGCCGGACTCCTGGTAGAAGTCGCCGGGCACGATCAGCGACACGTCGACGGCGATCCCGGCACGGTCCAGGGCCGCGCGGTAGCCGTCGAGGCGGGCCCGGGAGCAGAGCAGCCGGGGCGGACCCGCGACGAACCCGATCCTGCGATGGCCGAGCCGCAGCAGGTGCTCGGTGGCGGCCATCCCGCCCGCCCAGTTCGTCGCCCCGACCGTCGGCACGTCCAGCGCGGGCGAGCCCGCCGGGTCGATCACCACGAGGGGCACGCCGAGGCGGCGCAGTTCCTCGTGCAGCACCGGTTCCAGGACGGACGTGACCAGGACGACGCCGTCCGAGGCGCGCGCCCGCAGGTTCGTCATCCACTGGCGCGCGTCGCCCGAGCGGTTGTGGATCGCCGAGACGACCGTGCCGATGCCCGCGGCGTGCGCGACCTCCTCCACACCGCGGATGATCTCCACGGCCCAGGGGCTGTCGAGGTCGTTGAAGACCAGGTCGAGCAGCGCGGCGCGGGTGCGGCGGGAGGTAGTGGCCGTCCGTCTGCGGTAGCCGTGCCGGTACAGCAGGTCCTCGACCCGGGCCCGGGTTCCGGGCGCCACGTCCGACCGGCCGTTGACCACTCGCGACACGGTCGGTACGGAGACACCGGCCTCCCGGGCGATCTCCGTGATGGTGACCTTGCCCCGACGCTCCTCACGGTCGGCGTGCCCCTCGGTCAACTGCCCCACCTCCGTTGACGGTTACCCCGCACGCCTCTACCGTTCCGGACGCACTCTCGGAACTTTGCAGAAGTCTTCCGGAAATTCTGGAAGAGACGTGAAGCCATCATGAGAGGGACGTCCATGAAGCTCCAGAGCTTACGCAGAGCCGCGTCGGTGACCCTGGCCGCGGCGTCGCTCGTCATCGGGGGAGCCGTCTCCGGCCGCACGGCCGACGGGTCGGGGCACACCGACGGTTCAGGACAGGCCAACGGCTCGGACCAACGGGCCGCCGCCGCACCCGTGTTGAGGGACCTCGCCGCCGCCAAGGGCATCTACTACGGGACGGCCGTCACGGCCTCCAAGCTGACCGGCACGTACGGCACGATCGTCGGCGAGCAGTTCGACTCGATCACGCCGGGCAACGAGATGAAATGGGGCTCGGTCGAACCGACCCGCGGCAGCTTCAACTGGTCGGGCGCCGACGCCGTCGTGAACTACGCCGAGGCGCACGCCCAGAAGGTCCGCGGCCACACCCTGGTCTGGCACAGCCAGCTGCCGAACTGGGTCAGCAACGGCAGCTGGACCGCGGACACCCTGCGCACCGTCATGACCGACCACATCGCCACCGAGGCGGGCCGCTACCAGGGCCGCATCGACCACTGGGACGTGGTCAACGAGCCGTTCAACGAGGACGGCACCCGCCGCCAGTCGGTCTTCCAGACGGCGATCGGCGACTCGTACATCGCCGACGCGCTGCGGGCGGCCCGCGCCGCCGACCCGGCCGCGAAGCTGTACGTCAACGACTACAACGTCGAGGGCGTCAACGCGAAGAGCACCGCCCTCTACAACCTGGTCAAGTCCCTCAAGGAGCAGGGCGTCCCGATCGACGGCGTAGGACTGCAGGCCCATCTGATCCTCGGCCAGGTACCGTCGACCCTGCAGGCCAACATCCAGCGCTTCGCCGACCTCGGCGTGGACGTCGCGATCACCGAGCTCGACATCCGCACGACGGTCCCGCCGACCACTGCCCAACTCGCCCAGCAGAAGGCCGAGTACAAGGCCGTCACCGCCGCCTGCGTCGCCGTGTCGCGCTGCGAGGGCGTCACCGTCTGGGGCTTCACCGACTCCGACTCGTGGATCCCCGACGTGTTCCCCGGCTACGGCGCGGCGACCCCGTACGACGAGAACTTCCAGCCGAAGCCCGCCTATTACGGCATCGCCGAGGCGCTGGGCTGGACCGACGGCGGCACGAATCCGCCGGCGGGCGCCTGCGCGGTCACGTACACCGTGCAGAGCCAGTGGAACACCGGCTTCACCGCGCAGGTGACCATCAGGAACACGAGCACCGCCGCCGTCAACGGCTGGACCCTGGCGTGGAGTTGGCCCGCCGGGCAGAGCGTGACGCAGGCCTGGAACGCCACCGTCACCCAGTCCGGCTCCGCGGTCTCCGCGGCCAACGCCGGCTACAACGCGGCGATCGCGCCCGGCGCGTCGGTCACCTTCGGCTTCAACGGCTCCTGGTCCGGCGGCAACACCGCACCCACCGCCTTCACCCTCAACGGAACGGCCTGCACGGTGTCCTAGGACGCGGGGTGCCGAGTTCTTGCGGCCACCCGGGTGCCGGCGGGACCTGCCCGCCGGCACCCCTCGTCAGGTGAACTGCCCTGACCGGCTGGGAAGTTGAGCGGACGACGCGGTGGCGGACACCGTGGCGCTCACGTCCGCTCCTCCGACGGGGCGGAGTACCCGCGGCGGTACGGCCTCCTGGTCGCGGAGGCTGGGGGCCGTACCGTCCCACCAGTCGGCGTTGCCGTCCTCGATACAGCGCAGCAGGACCCCCTCGCGCAGTGCCCAGGGGCAGAGGACCATCTCGTCGATGCCCATCAGCTTCATCGTGGTGTGCGCGACGATCGCCCCGGCCAGGGACTGACCGGCCCGCGCGGGAGAGATGCCCGGCAGGAGGGCGCGATCGGCGGCGGGCAGCACCGACAGCCGCTCGACGGCCACGCGGAGGTCGGTACGGGTGATGCCGCGCGGGGTGAAGGGCCCCGACCGCCCCGGGGCCGCGCCGCACAGCCGGCCCAGCTGCTGGAGCGTGCGCGAGGTGGCGACCGTCGTACGGGGCGCCTCCCAGCGGATACGGGCCGCGACGTCACGCAGCTGGTGGCGTACGTGCCGACGCAGCAGCTTGGCCCGGCGGGGCGACGGCGGGTCCTGGCCGCGGAAGAACTCGCGGGTCAGCCGGCTGGCCCCCAGCGGCAGCGAGATCGCGAAGTCCGGCAGCTTGCTCCGGCCGAACGCCACCTCCAGCGTGCCGCCCCCGATGTCCAGCATGGCCAGCGGCCCCGCGCGCCAGCCCATCCAGCGCCGCGCCGCGAGGAAGGTCAGCTCCGCCTCGACCTCGCCGGGCAGGACATGCAGCGGTACTCCCGCCTCCGCGGTGACCCGATCCAGGATCTCGGGGCGGTTCGGGGCGTCCCGCACGATCGCCGTGGCGAAGGCGAAGGGCTGGGTCACCCCCCACCGCCTGCCCTCCACCCGGGCCTCCGCCACCGCCTCCACCAGCCGGTTCACCTGTTCCTCCGGCAGATGGCCACCCCGCTCGACATGGTCGGAGAGCCTCAGCCGACGCTTGGCCGTGTGCACGGGAAGCGGAACGGCTCCGTCCGTCTCCGCGATGACGAGTCTTACCGTGTTCGAGCCGACGTCCAGTACACCCATACGCATCCCCTCTCCGTACCCTTGGCGGCCCTCGGCACACCGCCGCGGGAACACCAGTGGGGCCCTGCTTGAGCCGTTATGGGTGGGTACTATGCCTTTATGGACACCTTCGGCAGGGAGATAGCCATCCCCCACGAAGTCGTGGCCGGTTCGGCACCCTTCGTGGTGGGACTTCTGATCACGGCGATGCTGGTCGTCGCGGTGTGGTGGGGGATGCGGGTGCGCGCCCGTGAACCCGGCCCGCCGCGCCCCGAGGATCACCCCCATCTGCCCGAGGGCGGGGCAGTCCACGAGGTCAGCGAGATGCGCGAGCCCGACGAGATGCCGCACAACGGCACGGTCCTCACCCCGCACGAGCTGCACGGCAACGTGTCCTCGCGCCGCGCCAAGGACCAGACACGACCGATCTGGGGCCGCAACAGCAGCGGCGGCTTCGGCAGCGGCGGGCTCGGCCACCACTGAGCGGTTCGGCCACCGCTGAGAGGTTCGGGCGCCACCCAGGGGCTCGGGCCCCAGACGTATGGGCACCGAGGAGTCGGGGTCCGTTCCAGTGCCCTCACACGGGCCCCGGCAGCTCGCACACGACGATCCCCTTCTCCAGCAGGCTGCCCAGGATCAGCATGCCGTCGTGCTCGTACACGCCGGTCACCATCCGGTAGCCCGCCCCGCGGCGCCTGAGGTCGTGGCGGATGCGACCGCCCGGGCCGATGCCCAGCACGCGGGCGACCGGGCGAGGGCGGATCGGCAGGGGCCGGGCCGCTCGCCGGGCCGCCCGTCGTACGCCCGCGGGCGCCCGGCGCAGCCAGTCCAGGGGCAGCTGCCGCGGGCCGGCCAGGGCGACCCACACCATGCCGTCCGTGCCACGGGAGAGGTTGCCCGGGAAACCGGGGAGGTTCTCGACCAGGGTGTCGCGCTGTCCGGTCCGCGGCCCGGTCAGCCACAGCCGGGTGAGGCGGTACGCGCCGGTCTCGGCCACGGCGACCCAGGACTCGTCCTCGGCCAGCACGACTCCGTTCGCGAAGTCGAGGTCGTCCAGCAGGACCTCGGGCTCGCCACCGCCGGGCGGGAGCCGCAGCAGTCGTCCTGTCGCCGTCCGCTCCATCAGGTCACCGAGCCACTCCTGAAGCCCGAAACGCCTGCTGGAGGCCGTGAAGTACACCGTGCCGTCCGCCGCCGCGGCCACGCTGCTGCAGAACCGCAGCGGCTCACCCGCCACCCGGTCGACCAGAACCTCGACGTCGGCCTCCGGCGTGACCCGCAGCAGCCCGCGCTCCGCGTCGCACACCAACAGCCGCCCGTCCGGCAGGACTTCGAGCCCCAGCGGACGCCCGCCCGTCCGGGCGATCTGCTCCACACGGGCGGGACCGCGCGGCCGGACACGGAGGATGCGGCCGTCGGCCACGCCCGTGATCACCCGGCCTTCACGGTCGACGACGACATCCTCGGGACCCGTGCCACCGAGGGGAATCGGACGAAGGGGCGGCAGGACGCCGGGCCCCGCGGTGCGGGCTGTCACGGAGAGTCGCGGTGTCATGAGGAGCGTTCTGCCCGTATGAGGCGCCGCAATTCCTCAGCGCGTCCATGCGCCCTCGCCCGTGCGCCCCAACGACCACCGGATCAAGCGCTCGCCGCAGCTGTTGCCAGAGTCTGGCCAGGGGTGGCTCCCCTCGCGGCGCCGCCCGGCGGAGGCGCGTTTCGGCTATGCCCGACCGGCCACTCGGAACACGTGAGGTACACATGGGGCACATCGGGCACGCGGTGGCGACCGAGCCGGCCGGTCCCCGTGACCTCGTACGACTCATGAGGTGCCTCTGGGCGGACGACCGAAGGGACGATCATGGCCATCGCCACGTACACCCTCGTAGCCCTGGACTGCCCGGACC
>NZ_LIQZ01000530.1 GCF_001418655.1 Streptomyces phaeochromogenes
TGCGGGTCCGCTGCGGCTGGCCGCGCAGTTCCCCGCGCCCCTGAAAGCCAAAGGATTGCGCCGTTCCCCGCGCCCCTAGAGGGCGCGGTTCGCTCGTGTCTTCTGCCAGGTGTAGCCCGCCGCCGCCAGCGCCAGGGTCATCGCGCCTGTCGAGTACAGCTGGATCCGGGTGTCCGGTTCTCGGGCCATCAGGATGAGGATCGCCAGCATGCCCGCGAGGGCTGCCCAGGTCAGGACCGGGAAAGCCCACATCCGTACGACCAGCTTCTCCGGGGCCTCGCGTTCCAGGTTGCGGCGCAGGCGGAGCTCGGAGACCGCGATGAAGATCCAGACGACCAGGATCACCGCGCCGATCATGTTCAGGAGCCAGGGGAAGACGTCGTCGGGGCGCCAGTAGCTCAGCAGGACGCAGACGAAGCCGAAGACGGAGGAGGCGAGGACAGCGGTCCGCGGGACGCCTCCCGACACGTGGCCGAGGGCCTTCGGTCCCTGCCCCCGCCGCACCAGCGAGTACGCGATGCGCGAGGAGCCGTAGATGTTGGCGTTCATCGCCGAGAGCAGGGCGACCAGCACGACCACGTTCATCAGCTGGCCCGCGCCCGGGATGCCCAGGTGGTCGAGGGCGGCGACGTACGGGCCCTTCTCGACGACCGCCTTCGAGTCCCACGGGACGAGCGTGACGATGACCGCCATCGAGCCGATGTAGAAGAGCGCGATGCGCCACATCGCGGTGCGCACGGCGCTCGCGACACCCCGCACCGGGTCCTGCGACTCGGCCGCCGCGATGGTGACGGTCTCCAGACCGCCGTACGCGAAGACGGAGGCGAGCAGACCGATGACGAGCCCCTCGCCGCCGTTCGGCAGGAAGCCGCCCTCGCCGGTGAGGTTCGTGAGGCCGGGGGAGTCGGTGCCAGGCAGGACCCCGGCGATCGCCAGCACGCCGAGCACCAGGAACAGCGTGATCGCGCCCACCTTCAGCGCGGCGAACCAGAACTCGAACTCGCCGAAGTTCTTCACCGCGGCCAGGTTCGCGGCACAGAAGACGACCATGAAGAGGGCCACCCAGGCCCACTCCGGCGTGCCCGGCAGCCAGCCCGTCACGATCTTCGCGGCGCCGATGCCCTCCAGGCCGACGGCCGTGCAGAGCAGCACCCAGAACGACCAGCCGGCGGTGAACCCGGCCCACGGCCCGATCGCCCGCTCGGCGTGCGCCGAGAAGGAACCGGACGACGGATACGCGGCCGACATCTCGCCGAGCATCCGCATCACCAGCATGACGAGCAGACCGGAGACGGCGTACGCGACGACGATCGACGGGCCGGCGGCGGCGATGCCGGCGCCGGAGCCGACGAACAGGCCCGCGCCGATCACTCCGCCGAGGGCGATCATCGACAGATGGCGCTGCTTGAGGCCGTGCGAGAGCGAGACATCCGCGTCGGGATCTCCCGGAGATCCGGGAGATCCGGGAGATCCGGGAGATCCGGGAGATCCGGGAGATCCGGGAGTGCCGGGAGTGCCGGGCGCGGGTTCGTGGGTGGTACGGGACATGGGTGCGGGTGGTCCCTTGCGTGCGAGGGCAAAAACGCCCACAGTCTGGGCAGCCCCTCCGCCCGCACGGAGAGGCCGCCCACTATGTGGACGGCCTCGACACGGAGTGCGAGATTCCGATTACGCGACCGTCGCGTACGTGGCGACCGACGTGTAGTGCGAGGCGTCCCCCGCGATCGAGTAGCTCTCCTTGCCCTCGATGCCGACCGGTACGTCACCGGCGACCGTCACCCGGTTCAGGCGGCGCGGCAGGCCGTCGTAGTTGTCGATGGCGTAGTGCTGGGTGATGCGGTTGTCGAAGAGGACGAGCTGGTTCGGGGACCAGCGGTGGCGCAGGACGTTCTCGGGCCGGGTGACGTACGCCTGGAGCAGGTCGAGGACCTTGCGGGACTCGCTCACGGACAGGCCGACGATCCGCTGCGCGAAGCCGCCGATGAACAGCCCGCGCTCACCGGTCAGCGGGTGGACGCGGACGACGGGGTGGGCGGTGCGGTACTTGATGGAGGTGAACTGGGCGCGCTGGGCGGCCTGTTGCTCGTCCACGTCCTCCTCGGGCACCGCGTAGTCGTAGTCGTTGGTGTGCTCGGCCCACAGGGTGTCGGCGAGCAGCCGGAGCGGTTCGGGCAGGTTGCGGTAGGCGGCGGCCGAGCTGGCGATCAGCGTCTCGCCCCCGTACGGCGGGATCGTGATGCTGCGCAGGGTGCTGGCCTGCGGCGGGTTGAGGACGAACGTGACGTCGGTGTGCCAGTTGTTGGCGGCCCGGCCGCGCTCGCTGTCGACGGGCAGCACGTTCGGGGCGCCCTCGACGGGGGGCACGGTCGGGTGGGCGGTGGTCAGGTCGCCGAAGTGACGGGCGAAGGCCTGCTGTCCCTCGTCGTCGAGGTGTACGTCGTCGAAGACCAGGGCCTTGTGGACGTTGAGGGCGTCGCGGAGGGCGGTGACGGTCTCGTGGTCGAGCGGCTTCGAGATGTCGACGCCGGATATCCGGGCGCCGATCCTCGCGGTGACCTTGTGGATCTCGATGTCGGACATGGGGTTCCTTTCGGGAGCGGGAGCGGGAGCGGGAGCGGGAGGGGGAGCGGGCTCGGAGTCGGGCTCGGGCTCAGACTCGGGCGAGCGCTGGGGCTGGGGCGGTGACGTACTGGTTGGCGGGGCGCGGGAGTCCGTATCTCTCGCGCAGGGTCTGCCGGGGGCCGTACTCCTCGCGAAGCAGGCCGCGGGCGCGCAGGAGCGGGACGACGTGGTCGACGAAGGCGTCGAGGCCGGACGGCAGGACGGCGGGCATGATGTTGAAGCCGTCGGCGGCGCCGTGCGTGAACCACTGCTCGATGGCGTCGGCGACCTGCTCGGGCGTCCCGGCGAAGGTGAGGTGCCCGCGCCCGCCGCCGAGTCGCCCGATCAGCTGCCGCACGGTGAGGCGCTCGCGCCGGGCCAGCTCCACTACAAGCGTGTAGCGGCTCTTGGCGCCCTCGATGACGCTCTCCGGAGGCAGGTCGGAGGGGAGCTCGGCATCCAACTCCAGTGTCCCCGGCGGCAGTTGGAGCAGGGCTTCCAGGCGGCCCACACCGTGCGCGTACACGATGTGGTCCTCCAGGACCTGCTCGGCCGCCAGCGCCTCGGTCTCCGTCGAACCGATGACGGGGACGATGCCGGGCAGCACCTTGATGTGGCCGGGGTCCCGACCGGCCGCCGCCGTACGGGACTTGAGGTCGGCGTAGAAGGCCTGCGCGTCCTCGATGGTCTGCTGGGCGGTGAACACGGCCTCCGCGTACCGGGCGGCGAACTCCTTGCCGTCCTCGCTCGACCCCGCCTGCACCAGGAGCGGGTAACCCTGCGGTGTGCGCGGCACGTTGAGGGCGCCCTCAACGCTGAAGTAACGGCCCTTGTGCCGGGCGGGGTGGACTCTCGTGTCGTCGCCCCAGACGCCGGACGCCTTGTCGGCGACGATCGCGTCGTCCTCCCAGCTGTCCCAGAGCTTCAGGGCCACGTCGAGGAACTCGGCGGCACGCGCGTACCGCTCGGCGTGCGCGGGCTCCGCGTCGAGACCGAAGTTGCGGGCGGCCTCGGCGCCCGCCGTGGTGACGATGTTCCAGCCCGCCCGGCCGCCGCTGATGATGTCGAGCGAGGCGAACTTGCGGGCCAGGTTGTAGGGCGAGTTGTAGGAGGTGGAGGCGGTGGCGATCAGGCCGATGTGCTCGGTGGCCGTCGCCAGCGCGGTGAGGAGGGTGAGCGGCTCCAGGGCGCCGGCCGGCCGCTGGGCGAGGTTGCCCCACAACTGCGGCCCGTCGGCGAGGAAGAGCGAGTCGAAGGTCCCGCGTTCGGCGATCCGGGCCAGGTGGACGTAGTGGCCGAGTTCCACATGGGCGTACGGATCGCTCTCCGGGAGCCGCCACGAGGCCTCGTGGTGACCGGTGTTCATGAGGAAGGCGTTGAGATGCAGTCTGCGCTCGGTCACTTGGGGTCCTCCGCGTGCTCATGGTGCTCGTGGCGATCGTGGCGCTTCTGGTGGTCGTCGGCCCTGCCGGTCCCCTCGGTCCCGTGGGCCCCGTCGGTCCCGTCGGTCTCGTGGTGGTCGTGGTGCTCCGTGACGCCGAGGGCGGTGAGGAGCCGTTCGCGGTACTCGCCGAGCAGTGGGTCGCGGTACGAGCGGGGGTGCGGGCGGTCGATGGTCAGGTCGAGGCCGATGCGGCCCTCGTCGAGCACGAGCACCCGGTCGGCCAGCACGATCGCCTCGTCCACGTCGTGGGTGACGAGCAGGACGGAGGGCCGGTGGCGCTCCCACAGTTCGCGCAGCAGGGTGTGCATACGGATCCGGGTGAGCGCGTCCAGCGCGCCGAACGGCTCGTCGGCCAGCAGGAGTTCGGGCTCACGGACGAGGGAGCGGGCCAGCGCGGCCCGCTGGGCCTCACCGCCGGACAGCTCGTTGGGCCAGGCCCGTTCGCGGCCCGCGAGCCCCACTTCGGCGAGGGCGGCACGGCCCCGCTGCTCGGCCTCCTTGCCGTCGAGACCGAGCAGGACGTTGTCGAGGACGCGCTGCCAGGGCAGCAGCCGGGAGTCCTGGAAGACCACGGACACCCTTGAGGGGGCGGTGAGTTGACCGCTTCCCGCGACCTCGTGATCGAGTCCCGCGACCGCCCGCAGCAGCGTGCTCTTTCCGGAGCCGCTGTGCCCGAGCAGCGCGGTGAACTGTCCGGCGGGAAGGTCGAGGTCGATGCCGTCGAGGACGGTCCTTCCGTCGAACGACCTTGTCAGACCCAGGAGTTGGACGGCCGGACGGGTCAGCTGCTCAGCGTGCGGCGCCATGACAGCACCCTCCGTTCGATCAGACGGACCGCGCTGTCGGAGATCAGGCCGAAGATGCCGTAGACGACCAGGCCGACGAGGATGACGTCCGTCTGGCCGTAGTTCTGGGCCTGGAACATCATGTAGCCGAGTCCGCTGGTGGCGTTGATCTGCTCCAGCACGACCAGGCCCAGCCAGGAGCCGGTCACCCCGAGCCGCAGCCCGACGAAGAAGCCGGGCAGCGCGCCCGGGATGACGATCCGCCGGATGAAGGCGTACCTCGACAGGCCCTGGACCTCGGCGAGTTCGACGAAACGGCTGTCGATGCCGGAGAGCGCGGCGTGCGTGTTCAGGTAGATCGGGATGTAGACGACGATCGCGATGATGGCGATCTTGAAGGTCTCGCCGATGCCCAGCCAGAGGATGAACAGCGGGATCAGACCGAGCGTCGGTATCGCCCGGTTGAGTTGCACCGACCCGTCGATCAGCGCCTCGCCGGTCCGGCTGAGCCCGGACGCCAGCGCGAGGGCGATACCCGCGGCCAGGCCGATCGCGAAGCCGGAACCGGCGCGTTGCAGCGAGGTCAGGATGTCGGTGGGCAGTGTCCCGTCGGTCCACAGATGGACGCCGGTCTCCAGCACCGTCCAGGGCGCCGGAATCGCACCAGGATCGAGCTGCCCGGCGGCGGAGGCGGCGGCCCACAGCGCGAGCAGCAGGGCCGGACCGAGGAAGCGGGTGGCGGGCAGCCGCTTGCCAGGAGAGAGCCGGCGACGCCTGCGGACCTGGGGATTTCCCACGGTGGCCGCGAAGGGAGTGGTGGCGGCCGTGGCGCCGGTCGCGGTTGCGGTAGTGGTCGTGGTCACGGCGCTCACCTCCGGTACTCCGCCGGTACGGACTTCGCCGCGATGCCCTCGAAGCGCCGGTCGAAGAGGGAGTCGACCTTGAACCCCTTCACGAAGCCGCCCTCGGCCAGCAGGTCGGCGGTCTCCTGCTCCCACTTCACCGCTTCGTCCCAACTCGGCGGGAACAGCGGTTTGTTGGCGAGCTCGGTGATCGACCGCGCCTGCGCGAGCGTGAGGTTCTGCGTCTTCACGTAGAACTCCTCGTTCCAGGCGTCGGGGTGCTCGTACGCCCACACCGCGCCCTTCGCCCAGCGCGGGATGTACGCGGCGACGGCGGCGGCCTTCGCGGGGTCGGCGAGCACGGAGGTGGGCGCCCACAGCAGGTTCAGCAGGTCCACGACGTCCGTGGTGATGAGATGGGCGCCCTTGGACCCGTACTGCTTGAGGTACGCGGGTGACTGGGCGTTGGCGAGCGGGGCGATGTCCACCTGGCCCGCCTGGAGCGCGGTGAGGAACTGGTTGCTGGTCAGCGGCACCAGATCGACGTCGTCGTACGCCAGCCCGGCCTCCTTCAACGCCCGCAGCAGTACGACCCCCTGCGCCTGTCCCTGAGAGAAGGCGAGCTTCTTTCCCTTGAAGCCCTGGACGTCCTGGATGTCGCTGCCGGGCTTGGTGGCGAAGAGGTAGTTGGGCTTGCGGGTGACGTTGATCGCGACGATCTTCGCGTCGAAGCCCTGGTAGTGCGCCTGGATGGGCGGGATGCCCGCGTTGTTGCCGACGTCCAGGGACTTGGCGCGGAAGGCGTTGATGACATCGGGTCCGGCGCCGAGGTTCGGCCAGTCGGCCACCTTGAACGGCAGGTCGGACAGGCCCGCGAGCTTGAACTGCAGCTGCTGGACACCTTGGTAGGAGGCGATCTTCAGGCTCGTACCGGACGGGACCTTGTCCGCCAGCGGGGCGGACGTGGACCCCTTGACCCCGGTGTCGGCGGCGCTGCTGCCCGCGCAGCCGCTGAGCCCGGCCGCGGCGGCGGCCCCGAGCAGGGACGAGAGGAAGAGACGCCGGTCGACACCGGAGGCGGACGGAGGTGGCATGGGAGGACTCCCTGAATTCATCGGGGCAGGCAGATACGCGGGACTCCGGGCATTCCCGTCAATTCCGGGCAGGGCGAAGCCGGGAACGCGGAAGGTGCGCAGGGGTGGGCACACGTGGAAGCGCACGCGGAGGGCGTGGCGTCGGTGTGGTGCGGTGTGGCGGTGGTGGCCAAAGGACGCTGACGGATCGGCGAGGACCGCGGACGGATCGGCGAGTAACGCGGATCGATCGTCGTCAGTGCGTCAACGCGTCAGCAACAGAAGGTGCGACAGCTCATGAACACGATGCTCCTGGCCTGGTGGGGGCCTGTCAACATTCGGATTTTCTGAATTAAATCGTCCCCGGTGAGGCGGTCGAGGACCTGATGGACGGTGTGCTCGACGGCGTGTTCGACGGCGCGCTCAGCGGATCCCGGTAGAGCACGTCCAAGGCCACCGATCCCCCGGCCACGGCGAGTACGGAGTCCGGAAAACTGGTCGGCACGACGGCCGCCGCCCGGTCGGGACCGACCTCCTCGCGCAGGGCGGCGAGGCAGTCCTCCCGGTGGACGGCGCCCATCTCCGTGACGACGACCGTGTCCGGGTTGAGCACGTCGAGCAGGAGCCCCGCCGCACGGCCGACCATCCGGGCGCGGTGCAGCAGCAGGCGTACGGCGACGGGGTCGCCGCCGGCCGCCGCGGCGAGGATGTGCATGGGGTCGGAGGTCCGGATGATCCCGGCCTCGCGCGCCCTCCTGCACAGGGTCCGCTCGCTCAACTCGGCCTGCAGGCAGCCGGTCCGGCCGCAGTCGCAGCGTTCCGTGCCGCCCGCGAGCGGGAGATGGGCGATCGCGCCGGACTGGGAACGGGGACCGTGGTGGACCTCGTCGTGGGTGGCGAAGGCGGCGTCCACGACGTTCCCGACGAAGAGGTGCAGCACGCTGCCGCCGGCGCCGGCGG
>NZ_LIQZ01000531.1 GCF_001418655.1 Streptomyces phaeochromogenes
CAGTTCCCCGCGCCCCTAGGCGCCTGCGGCGATCCCTGCGGCCCGAGGAGCCTGCGCCGTTCCCTGCGGCCCGAGGAGCCTGCGCCGTTCCTCGCTCGCGCCCCTGAAAGATTGCGCCGTTCCCCGTGCCCCTACGGGATGCCCTAGGAGACCGCGTAGTTGCCCGCAGCCCTGAAAGACCTGGTGAGGCGGCCTCTGGCCAGGCGGCGGAGTTCTTCTGCCGTCAGGATTCGTTCCTCGTCCGGATCGTTTGTCAATCGTGATCGGATTCCGGCCAGGACCTGGTCGAGGGACTCCTCGGGGGCCGTGTCGTCCAGGCAGATGACGAAGACGTGGCCGAAACGGCTCTCATAGGCGGCGTGGGCGGCGCTCAGGGCGGTGTGGGCCGCGGAGTAGGCGCCGTCCGGGAGGAGCGTGAGGGATTCGCAGGCCAGGGCCTCGGCGAGATCGCCGGGGGTCAGGTCGTACGCCGCCTCGTCGGCCGCGGCCAACAGGGACTCCAGGTCGGGGTACGGGCGGTGGGCGGCGACCCGGCGGGCCCAGTGGTGGCTGCCGCAACAGGCGAGGAGGGCGCGCTCGGCCTCGTCGGCGGGCATGCCGTTGAACCCGTCCAGGCCGGTGGGACGGGGTCCGGTGGGGTCCGGCGCCGAGCGGGTCTGCCCCGGCAGTTCCGAAGACCCCGAGGGCCCCGACGGGTCGGTCGGCTCGGACCGGTCGGACGGGTCCGGAATGGCGACGGCCTGGCCGGGGAGGCGGGAAGGACGGTGCGCGGGCAGCAGCGTGGGTTCCTCGGCGGTTCGGTGACGCTCGGACGGGCGCCACGCGTGGTTCGGCATGGGGTCAAGTGAGAGATGTGTCATCACGCTATCGAGGTGTCACGCGACCTGTCCGACGGATGCCCGAATATCACCCGTAAGAGAGAGTTTAAGAACGAGCTGTGGACGGCGGCCCCGGGTGACGGGGCCTAGGTTCACAGTGAAGGTACAGCGTACGAGAGTGATCGCAGGAGGGTGAGTGGTCTGTGGTGAACGGGCGTGGGCACAGGGCTTCGCGGTCCGTGCCGGGCGGCAGGAGGACTCTGCTGGTCGGTGCGGGCGTGGCGGTCGCGGCGGGTGCCGCGCTGACCGTCGGGCTCTGGCCGAGCGGTGACTCCGGCGCGCCCTCGTCCCAGCGGCCCTCCGGAGGGAGAACCGCCCTGGCGCCGACACCGTCCACTTCGCCCACTCCGTCACCCAGTCGGACGTATCCGCTGTCGAAGACTCCTCGGACCATTCCGGCCGTCCGGGAGCACACTCCGGCGCGCGGCCCCGGCTGGCGTCCCGCGAAGGGCGGGCGGGTCGTCGTGGGCGACGACGCGCTCGCGGACGAGGGGCGGCTGCTCGCCGGGGAGCTGGGCCTCGCCTACGCGGGCTCCGGTGGAGCGCGGGCCGGCGACGTGGAGCTGGGCCTCACCGACGAGGACGCCAACGCCGAGTCGTACACGCTGGCCGTGAAGGACGGGCGGGTGCGGATCAGCGGGACGGCCGAGGCGGGCGTCTTCTACGGCACGCGCACGCTCAAGCAGGAGGTGCACGCGGGCGGCACGGCATCCGAGGGAGTCGTACGGGACTCGCCGGCCAAGCCGCAGCGCGGGTTCATGCTGGACATCGCGCGCAAGCACTTCACGGCCGGGTGGATCGAGGACCGGATCCGTGAGCTGGGGGACCTGAAGTACAACCAGCTCGGGCTGCACTTCTCCGACGACCAGGGCTTCCGGATCGCCTCCGACTCACATCCCGAGGTCGTGTCGAAGCAGCATCTGTCGAAGGCGGAGGTGCGGCGCATCCTCGCGCTCGCGGCGAGCCGGCACATCACCGTCGTGCCCGAGATCGACTCGCCCGGCCACCTGGGCGCGGTGCTCGACGCGCACCCCGACCTCCAGCTCCGCAACACACAGGGCGTCGTCTCGCGGGGCTCGCTCGACATCTCCAAGCCTGGGTCCGCGAAGATCGTGGACGACCTGCTGAACGAGTACGCGGGTCTCTTCCCCGGGCGCTACTGGCATCTCGGCGCCGACGAGTACCGGGCGCTGACGGTGTCCAACCCGGCGGCCTCGTATCCGCAGCTGGCCGCCGCCGCGAAGGACAAGTACGGCTCGGGCGCCGGGATCGCGGACCTCGCGACCGGGTGGCTCAACGACCGGGCCAAGGTGGTGCGCGGGCACGACCGGACCCCGCGGGCCTGGAACGACGGGTTCTTCCCCGGGGGCACCGTGCAGGCCGACGACGACATCCAGGTCGCGTACTGGACGGGCAAGGAGATCGGCGCGCGGCAGCCGGCCGAGTATCTGCGGGCCGGTCGCGAGATCATCAACTACAACGACGAGTACCTGTATTACGTGCTCGGGCAGCCCAACGCCTTCGTCTATCCGACCGGGCAGCGCATCTACGAGCAGTGGACCCCGCTCGTCGTACGCGGCACGACGCCGGTGTCACGGGAGTACGACGACCAGATCCTCGGCGGCTACTTCGCCGTCTGGTGCGACCTCTCCGCCTCGCAGACGCAGGACCAGGTGGCGGCGGGGATCCGGATGCCGTTGCGGGCGCTGACACAGAAGCTGTGGGATCCGCGGAAGCCGGCGATGCCGTGGGCGGAGTTCAAGGAGCTCGCGGGGAAGCTGGGCTGAGGGCTGCGGCTGGGATGCGATGTCCCTCCTGCGGTACGAACTGGACGGACGGTACGAGTGGTGCGGCCATGACGGACGTGACTGTCGTGTCGCGTGGACGTCAACGCCCAGGTGACGGTATGCAGGACGAAAAGGCCTGGCCTGGATCACGCGTCGGTGTGGCGCAGTTGCGGCGGCTTGCCCGTTTCGGTGGCGAACTGCCGTGCGTGTGTGGTGTATTCACGCTGGCCGAACCGATACACCGGGGGAGCGGGATGGGCTACTGGGGATATTTCGTCGTAGGCAGGAGCGAGCAGCCGCTCGCGGAACTGGAGGCGCTGTCGGGCGCGACGGGCCTGACGCTGCACCAGACGGCGGACGACGGCTGGCAGGTGTGGGAGTACCCGAACGCTCCCGACGACCCTGCCAAGGGTGACGTCGGCAACATGAACGACCTGGCCCAGGAGACGGGCGCGCCCGCGCTCTTCGGGTACGTGATGGACAGCGACTGCGTGGTCGTCGAGGCGGCCGCACCCGAGAGCGGTGCCTGGACGACCTGTCTGGACAGGGACGCGATGGCCGGGTACCTCGGCGGCAACGAGGACGGGCTCGCCGTCGACGACTTCTTCCTCGAACCGCACGACGCCGTCGGACGGGCCGTCGCCTGGGCCGCCGAATCGGGGCGTCCCGTGCCCGAGGAACCCCTCCTCGACGTGCTCACCTCCGACGCCGAACCGTCGGCCGAGATGCTTTTCTTCCGATTTCTGGACCGGCTGGGCGTCGTCCCCATGTAGATTTCGGCCAACTCGCAGTGTGACGTTCCGGCCACAGTGCACGCAGTAAGGGGAAGTGCGGGCTCCGTTACCAGAGGCGGCCCCACCGAGGGAGGCGTGATGAGCCTGGTGGAACTGATCGCTCAGGCCGACGAGCGTGGTCTTGCGGCGAGCGGGCTGGCGTGTCTGGACCGGTGCGTGCCGCTGTTGGGCGGGGACGACGAGATCCTGCGGCCGTTGTGGGCCAGCCTTGCCGAGAGCGAGGGGTGGGGTCAGGACGAGGGG
>NZ_LIQZ01000532.1 GCF_001418655.1 Streptomyces phaeochromogenes
GCGTCGTACATGTCGAGTGTGCCCCTGTCGCCGGCCTCCTCCTCCCGCCTGGTGATCATGTAGTACGCGATCAGGGCCTCGACGCCGTTGAGCAGGTACAGCTTCACCGGCGGGGTGAACGGCAGCGCCCGGAAGGTCACGTCGACGTCGATGCCGTGGGAGGAGCGCAGGGCCCTGAGGTTGTGGCGCAGGACGTGGCCCTGGGCGTTGCGCATCTCCAGCCAGCGCTGGTGGACCGGGTCCTGGTCTCCCTGCGCGTCGACGGAGACGGGGAAGGCGAGGTTGATGTCACGGGAGGGCAGCAGGATGCGGACGTCGATCGACTCCGGGCGGAGCTTGCCCTCGTGGATCAGGCGGACCGGTTCACCGAGCGCCAGCATCAGGGTCTCGGCGGTGAGGCACGCGGCGTCCACCCGGACATGCGGCACGGCGAACGCCTCGACCAACTGCGGCGCCAACCCGACCATCGTCGGCTGAGGTTCGTCCCGCGCGGGGGTCACGTCCGCGATACGCGGGGGGCTGCCCTTGCTGACGTTGCTGAGCCGGCCCTCGTCCTGGAGTGCCCGCAGGGCCTGGCGGATCGTGCCGCGCTCCACGCCGAACTCCTCGGCCAACTCGGCCTGCGTGGGCAGGCGGTCGCCGGAGCGCAGGTCACCCGCGCGGATGCGGTCCCGCAGGATGTCGGCGATCTCCTGCGGCGAGAGCTTTCTGCTGCCGTTCACTGCCACGTTCTCCTGGGTCACGACCAAACGCTACAACTCCGCTCCATCTTAGGGGAGTTGTTTGAAAGTTGTTTTGAAGTAGGGACCAACTGGGGATATCTTAGTCAGAGTTGGCAACCAACTTAGCGAAGATGGCGGAAGGTTTGCCTCCTCTCGCAAATAGTTGGCAGATGGGAAGGCTCCGCGCCTCTCCAGCATCGTCCCGCACCACCGCACCACTCCCGCACCATCCCCGCCCAGCCGCCGCACCACCCCGAAAGACCCGAAGGAGGATCCACCATGCCCGTCATAGCCTTCCTCTCCGCCGTCTTCGTCGTCACCTTCGAGCAGCTCGTCCAGTGGCGGTACGGTCCCAGCGGTGTCGTGGGGCTGCTGCTGCTCACCATCGGCATCAAGGCGAAGAGCCCGACCTGCAGCTCGATCGGCGCCGTCGTCCTCGCCCTCATGGTCTCCGGGCCCGCCCTGTGACCCGTACGGCCCGCATGAACCATACGAACCGCATGACCTGCACGAACCGCTTGAACCGTATGAACCGTATGAACCGCGAGGACGAAGGTCCACCTGAAGATCCGGTACCCATCCGTGGGAGACCTCAGCCCGTGAGCACAAGCTCCGAGCTGATGGTCTCCCACAGTGCGTTGAACCACAGATGGGACTGCTCGACGAAGGTCGTGTCCCGCAGGCCGTCGCCCTGTTCGAAGGGGAACAGCATGGACTGGGTCCCCTCCGCGTCGTACATCTCCAGGTACTCGTGGTCGATCTCCTCGCCGCGCCGCGTCAGCGTGTAGTACGCGAAGAGCGCCTCCACGCCGTTGAGCAGGTAGAGCTGCACGGGCGGGGTGAACGGCAGGGCGCGGAAGGTGATGTGTACGTCGATGCCGTGCGTGGCCCGTAACGCCAGCAGGTTGTGCTTGAGGACCTGGCCCTGGGCGTTGCGGTGGGCCAGCCAGCGGCGCTGCAGCCGGTCGTCGACCGTGTCGTCCACCGGCGCCGGGAAGGCGAGGTCGATGTCGCTGGACGGCAGGAGCACCCGGACGTCCACCCTGGCTGGTTTTATTCGCCCCTCGTGGATGAGACGCAACGGCTCACCCATCGCGAGAGTGAGCGAGACCGCCGTCAGACACAGGGCGTCGATCTCCACGTGAGGGGCCGAGAAGGCCGCCGTGATCCGCGACGCGAGCGCCACCATGGTGGGCTGCGGCGGGGCTCCGGGCCCGGTCAGAGCCGGCCCCACGTCCTGCGCGACGGTCGCCGGGCTCCCTTTGGACACGTTGGACAGCAGGTGCTCCGACTGGAGGATGCGCAGCGCCTGGCGCACGGCCCCGCGCTCGACACCGAACTCGTCGGCCAACTGGGCCTGTGTGGGCATGCGCTGGCCGGGCCGCAGCTCACCGGACCTGATCCGGGTGCGCAGCTCGTCGGCCACCTCGCGGTGTGACCGCTGTGGCTGTTGTGACCTCTTCCGCCCATTGACGGCGACGTGTTCCGGGTCCACAACCAAACACTACAACTTCGCGCCATCTTTGGGCAGTTATTGAGAAGGTGGTTATGAGACGCATCCAAGAGGAGATAACTTCAGTGAAGTTGGTAACCAACTTGAGAAACATGGTCAAGCTTCCCAGGGGTTGGCCGCCAGAGTCGGAACTGTCGACCAGGTGGACGGTCCCAGCGGGGGTCCGCCTCCCCGTCCCGAAGGAGGGACCGCATGCCGCTCATCGCCATCATCGTCGCCGCCCTCGCCATCGGTTTCGAGCAGTTGATCCAGGTGAAGTTCGGGGCGATGGGCGTCATCGCCTTCGTCGCCCTCGCCGTCGGAATCAAGGCCAAGAACTCCATGATCGGCGGCCTCGGGGCCGTGATCCTCGTGATGCTGCTCGCCCAGTCCGGCTGATCGGGCGCCACCGTCCGGCAGTCCGGCCGACCGGGCTCCCTTCCGGAGGGGAGCCGGGAGCCCGGTCGGCCCGCACCATCGCGGACCGCTCCAAGATCCGCGGAACAACAAACAACTGAACAGCTACGGATCACAACAGATCGCAACAGATCACGAATGATCACAACTGAGTAGCCACGAACAACACGGAGGAGAAGCCGCAGACGCGGACCACCGACACGGAACGGAGCACCAGGAACAGCCCAATCAAAAGAATCAGAAGATGTCCGGGCACCACGGTCGCCTGGACGTGCGCAGCAGGGCGTCGGCCAAGGAGGCGGCGCCCGCTCGTTCTTCCCGCACCCGCCCCAGCGCCGCGAGCCGCACCACCGACTCGTCCCCGAGCCACAGCGACCCCAACTCACCCACATCCAGCGTGAGTTCGGCGTCCTCCGTGGTCCGCGCACAGCTCGCGCCCGCCTCCGAGGCGTCCAGCCGGTAACGGCCCCCGCACAGCCCTCCCCGGTCGACGACCTCCAGGACGAGCGTCCCCGTCGCCCCGTACGTACGCGCCTCCAGCGCCGCCACCACGTCCAGGATCCTCACCCACAGCAGGTCGGCCTGCGTCAGGATGCGTGCCGCGCGCGGATCCGGCAGCAGATGCGGCAGCAGGTCGTCCGGCGCCCGCCACCCCGTCCTGACCTTCGTGACCCAGTCGACCGAGCACACGTACCGCCACAGGGCGCGCTCCGCGGCCGGCGTGACCGCGATCATGTCCTTGACCTTCGCGGTCTCCAGCGGCTGCTTCACGTCCCCCCAGTGGTCGTCCACGGTGTACGTGAGCAGCCCCTCGACCTCACCCTCCGCGTTGCGGTACACGGCGTGGAAGGGCTCGGTCCACGAGGCCGGGTCGAGCACCAGCGCGCCCGTACGCACCTGCCACCACCGCTCGTCGCGGTCGACCACGCCCGGCTGAGTCCGCCTGAGCCGCTCGTGCAGCTCCGGGCCCGTCTTCCGTACGTCGTCGCCGTCCACGAGGTCGATACGGCCGCCGTCCTCCGGGCCCGACCAGCGGGGGTCGAGGCCCGCCCTCGGCACGTCGATCGTCCACTCGGCGGCCGTCGTGGCCGCGCCGAATCCGTACCGGCCGTAGATCGGGTACTCCGCGGCGATCAGCGTCGCCACGGTGTCGCCCCGCTCCTTCGCCGCCGCCAGGTCCTTGGCCATCATCCGGGTGAGGATGCCCCGGCGGCGGTGGGTCGCTGTGACCGTCACGTTCGAGATCGCGTCGGCCGCCACGGGGGCGCCGCCCGCGGCTGTGATCTGCTGCGGGAACGAGCGGAACGTGCCTACGCATCTGGTGCCGTCGAATGCGCCCAGTGTCCGGGCGGGGACGATGTAGGTGCTGCGGTCCTTGACGTCCGCGTCCGAGACGGTCGGGGGGAGCTGGAATCCCGTGTGCAGGGCGCGGGTCCACTCTCGGGTCTCGTCCTCGCGGATGGGGCGTATGTCGATGTCCTGGCGGGGGCTCATGCGGTCACGCTAGGCAGACGTGGTGGGGGGTGTCGCGCCGTTTTTCTCTCCCCCGGCCCCACCCCTTCCCGAAACCGGGGGCTCCGCCCCCAGGCCC
>NZ_LIQZ01000533.1 GCF_001418655.1 Streptomyces phaeochromogenes
GGCAGCCGCGCCTCGACGAGCGCCCGGGCCTCGACGTACTCCCCCGGCACACCTGCGCTCCCGGCCCGGAAGACACCGTCCGAGGCCGATACGGTCATGCCGGCCCCCAGGAACCTGAGCACCCCCGCCCGGGACAGGGCGAGCATCTGCCGCAGCCGCGGTCCGGGCGGCCCCGACGCCAGATAGCTGAAGAAGCCGTGCCACCAGGGCCCGATGTCACCGAGTCGCACCAACTGCCCGTAGACGGACAGGAGTCCGAGGAAGACCGCCATGTCCGGGCTGTGCGAGGAGTCGTGCCGCCGGGTCAGGTCCCCTTCGATATAGGCCCGCAGGCCGTCCTGGAGTTCGTCGTACGAGGCATGGCGCACCCCGTCCAGCGGATGGTCGAGCGCGGCCGGGTCGAACCGGTCGGCGGTGTCGGGCACGGCCGAGGCGACCAGGGCCTGGATCTCGGGGCTGTCACCGGCCGCGTACTTCTCCTCGAAGTCCGTCCAGGCCATGTCCGTGCGCTCGGGGTGTGCCGTGAACAGCCGGTGGTAGTGCGCGAAGCCGAGTTCCTTCTCGACGAGCGGCCACACGTCCCGCCGGAAGTCGAAGCCGCCGGGGCGCGCGAGCAGTGCGTCCACCTCGCCCGGCCCGAAGAACCGTGGCAGCGGCGGCCGTTCACCGGTCCAGTCGTAGCCGATCTTCGAGTGGTACGGGACTCCGCGCCGCGACCCGACGTGCAGCACGGGCTCGTGCCCGGACGCCCGGTACGTCAACTCCCCGTCCGCGCCCGTCTCGTAGCGCCCGCCACGCCCTTCGGTGAGCAGCACCATCAGG
Source organism: Streptomyces phaeochromogenes (assembly GCF_001418655.1). Lineage (GTDB taxonomy): Bacteria > Actinomycetota > Actinomycetes > Streptomycetales > Streptomycetaceae > Streptomyces > Streptomyces phaeochromogenes. Next base: position 823 of record NZ_LIQZ01000533.1, read on the forward strand.
TCGACGAAGGCGAGCCCGAAGCCGCGGACGAGTACCGGTTCGCCCGGCGCGAGGGCGGACAGGTCGCTGTCGGCGGTGAAGTCCGGCGGCAGGTGGACCAGGTCGTGGGCGCTGGCGCACGTGGCCAACTCGCGCTGTTCCTGGTCGAGTTCCGCGTCGAGGTGGCCGAGCGTGAGGACGACCAGGTCGGCCTGCAGCGGGCGCGGCCGGCCCTCCAGCCACACCTGCTGGCGCCCCTCACGCGGGCCGACGACCCGCAGGGCACGGCGGGCGTGGTGGTGGACGCGGATGCCCGGCGGGAGCGCGGCGACGGTCTGCTCGTAGACCCAGCGCATGTACGTGCCCTGCCGTTGCCGGTCCGCGAAGACACGCCCGTCGAGTGCGGCCCACTCGTGCAGCGTGGGCCCCTCGCGCACCGGTCCGGCCATGTCGACCGTCTCGTCGGTGAACATCGTGACGTCCTGCGCCTCGGAGTTCATCCACAGCAGCGGTGACTGCGCCTCGCGCCAGATACGGCCGCCGCCCGGCGGATAGGGGTCGACGAGATGGATGTCGAGCCCCTCCGAGCCGTCCGGACCACCGGAACCGTCGCCCGAACTGCCGTACAGCTCGGGCGCGTTGGCGGCGATCCGCTCCAGGAGTCCGGTCCCCCGCGGCCCGGCTCCCACGATCACCAGCGAGTGGCGTGCCGGGCTCATCGCGTGCGCTCCGAACCGCGCGCGTAGTGCCGCTCGACGTAGTGCTGGCCGACGCCGAGCACCGAGGTGACGACGACGTACCAGACCGTGGCCACCATCAGGAGGGGGATGACCTGGTAGGTGCGGTGGTACACGAGCTGCACGGAGTAGAGCAGGTCCTGCACGGCGATCACGCTGACGATCGAGGTGCCCTTGAGCGTGCCGATCAGCATGTTCCCGGCGGGCGGCACGATGGAGCGCATGGCCTGCGGCAGCACGATCCGCCACCAGCGGCGCCACCGGCTCAGTCCGAGCGCCTCCGCGGCCTCGATCTGGCCCCGGTCGACGGAGAGGATGCCACCGCGGACCACCTCGGCGGCGTACGCGGCCTCGTGCAGGGTGAGCCCGATGATCGCGACCGTGACCGGCCCGAGCAGGTTGACCGTCCTGACCCCGAGGATCGTCGGATAGAGCGCCCCGATGTTGAACCAGAACAGCAGTTGCACCAGGATCGGCATCGACCGGAAGAGCCAGACGTACCCCCAACTCACCGCACGCAGCACGGGATTGGCGGAGAGCCGGAACGCGGCGAGCAGCGCACCGAGGGCGAAGCCGAGCGCCATGACGAGCGCGGTCAGCCAGAGGGTGAGCCAGAGGCCGCGCAGGACCGAGGCGGACGTGAAGTAGTCACCGACGACGTCCCACTGGAAAGCCTCGTTGCGGACCACGGAGTTGACGGCGAGCCCGAACAGGATCAGGACGACGCCGGCGGCGGTCCACTGGCCGAGGCGACGGCGCGGGACGATGCGCGGAGGCACCGCCTCTTGCGGCGCGGCCACCTTGGTAAGGGTGTGCGAGGACATGCGAAGGCTCCGTGAAACGTCGAGTCGAACACGGGTGATGCCTTCACACAGGTCACGCGGAACACGCGGACGCCACGAGGACGTCATACGGCGTGTACGGCATGCACGGCCGAGCCCCTCAGCAGGGCCGTGCACCGAGAGTACGGGGGCGTTTCCCCTCGCTGTCAAGGCCGTCCACACTGTGAGCCGTACGTCTCACGCCAGTTGACGCCAAACCGGATGCCTGTTCCACTTGCTCTCATGCATCCGCAGCAGTGGCTGGTCAAGCGCTCCCACATCGACTTCGGTCGAGTGTGGTCCTCTTCCTGTTGAGCTGACCCCCTGCGCGCCCGAGCCCTTCATGGGCGGGCGCCTTCTGCGTTTCCCCACCTTTCTCCACCTTCCTCGACGCCTTCACACGCGCTCCCCTCCCCTCGCGCTTCCCAGCTCCCTTCCGCGTTTCCCGCCTCGTTCATCCAGGCATGCCTCGTTCGTCCAGGAGATCCGCACGCCATGAGTACGTCCTCACGGCCCCGCCGTGCCCTTTTCATCCCCTTCGCCCTGATCACTTCCGCGGCGCTGCTGCTCACCGCATGCGGATCCGGCACCGACGGCGGAAGTGACACCCGGGCCGCGGGCGCGTCCCAGAAGATCCCGACGACCGACGTCGTCTCGTCGCTCAGGACGGACGCCTCCGCCGCGAAGCTGCTTCCGGCCGGCACCGACTCGCTCACCCTCGCCGTCAGCGTCGGCGGCACACCGCCCGGCACCAGTTATCTGGAGGACGGCAAGACCCTGGCGGGCCAGGACGTCGACTTCGCGGCTGCCGTCGCGAAGGTCCTCGGCATCGAACTCAAGCGCGAGGCCGCGAGCTTCGAGGCGATCCTCCCTGCGCTCGACAGCGGCAAGTACGACGTCGGCGTCGGCAACTTCGGCGTCACCGACGAGCGCCGCAGGACCATCGACTTCGTGACCTACATCAACGACGGGCAGGGCTTCGCCACCCGCGCGGACAGCAAGCTGGACAAGGTCACCGACCTCGCCCAGCTGTGCGGCCTGAACGTCGCGACCGGGGCCGGGACCACCTTCGAGGCCACGCTGGAGGAGAACAAACACGTCTGCTCCGACGCCGGCAAGAAGGCGTACAAGGTGCAGACCTACAGCGAGCAGGGCGCCATCTGGTCCTCGCTCCAGCAGGGCCGCAGCGACATCGTGATGAGCACCATCAACGGGCTGCGCTATGCCGTCGCCCAGCAGGAGGGGCTGAAGTTCCTCAACGAGTTCCACCGTCTCGATGTCGGCTTCGCCTTCAAGAAGGGCACGAAGCTGGCCCCCGCGTTCCGGGCCGCGGTGAACAAGCTCATCGCGGACGGCACGTACGACCGGATCCTCAAGAAGTGGGGCACGACCGGCTCGGCGATCGAGAAGTCGGAGATCTCACCGCCGGAGCTGAAGAACTGACCGGCCGTCGGGCCTGCCCCCCATCAAGCCCGAGACCGTCGGGCCTGAGACGGCCAGGCCCGACGGTGACGAGCAGGCGGCTCAGCAGTTGCAGCCGCAATCGCATCCGCACCCGTCACAGCAGTTCCCGCAGCAGTCACAGCCGTCGCAGCAGTCGTCGCAGTTGTCGCACCGCCGGCAGATCCCCTCCTTGCGCTCCCCGCTCCACGGGTCGTCGTACTCGCAGCAGCACATCTGGCACGTACAGGCCAGACCCATCCACACGGCGCAGCCCGCGAGGAGTCCGCGCCGGTCACGGCGTGGCGGCTCGGGAGGGGGCGGCGGAGCGCCGGGCCCGGAGGGGGCGTACGGGTTGCCCGGCGGCGGCCCGTACAGCTCGGCCCCCTGGTGCGAGCAGGAGGAGGTACCGAAGGCGCGGTCGACGGAGTTGCGCAGCTCATGGGCGAGCAGCACGTGCGCCAGCTTCGCGTCGGTGAACTCCGCTTCCTTGAGTGCAAGCCGTATCCCGTGCAGCGCGTCGTCGGCGAGCCGCCGGGCTTCCTCCAGGGACGTACCGGTGGCGGTCAGCGGGTTCCAGGCGCCCGACGCGGCGTCAGTTTCCCTGTCCTCCACGGCGTCCAGGAGGTGGGCGAGCCGTCCGAAGAGCCGGCCGGCCTCGGCGAGCGGCTCCGCGTTGCCGGGCCGTCCGGCCAGGATCGCGGTGTGCGCGAAGGCCGCGGCGGTCGCCGTCTCGGTCGGCTCGGTGACGGTCAGCAGCGGGGTGCCGGGCCCGGCGAGCGCCTCGATGCCCACCTGCCGGTCCACGGCGTCGACCAGCACGGCGGTGTCGAAGCCGACGTCGGAACCCGTACGGGCACCCGCCCGCCCCCAGTTCACGGCGACGCGGCGGGCCGCGAGCGCCACCGGCCGACGGGCCAACAGCCCGTCCCCGTCGGCCATGTGGTCGCGCACCTTCGCGGAGGCGAGCACCAGCGAGACGGCGGCGGCGAGCCGGGCTCCCTCACCCTGGGCTACCGAAGCGCTCCGCATTCCGCGCAATGGACAGGGACCCGCCGTGCGCCGCCATCCACTGGCGTGCTCGGCCTGAGCCTCCGTCAGAACCGATATCAGCAAGCCGTCGTAGTTCGTGACGACCCGTGCGAACTGTCCGTGATCCCCGCGAAGTGCGAGACACAGCCCGCACAAATGCGCCATCCATTGGGTTTTGAGGCTTTCCCCGAGCCGATGAGTGCAAGGTCTGACGATTCCGAACACGACGATCCCCCGTGGTGTGTACGACGTTGAGCTGCGGCATCGTACCGACCACCCCGTTCACCCGTACGCCCCAGCCGTCACCCGTCCGCCGTGAAGAATCATATTTCACTCTCAGTCAGCAGCGGTGTACGGCACGACCCTTGGGGTACGCGGCCTCTCGACGAATTCGCTGTGCACCAGTACCGTCACGAAACCCCCGCGCGGCGTCTATCCCCTTGGCGCGACATCCGCATCATGCACGACCATGGGGATGCGGAGAAAAGAAAGACCGCTGTGAGAGGAGGCGTCCATGGGATCGGTGCGCAAGGCGAGTGCCTGGCTTGGCCTCGTCGACGACAACGATGACGAGCGTTACTACGACGACGATTACGCCGAAGGGTCCGAGACCGGAGCCAGGGATGCCTGGGTCACGGACCCGCGTGTGAAGGTGGCGTCGGAAGCGGCCGAGGAGAAGGGCCGCCGGATCGGCACGGTCACCCCGGACAGTTTCCGGGACGCCCGTGGCATCGGCGAGCTCTTCCGTGACGGCGTTCCCGTCATCATGAACCTCACGGCCATGGAGGCGGCCGACGCCAAGCGCGTCGTCGACTTCGCGGCCGGCCTGATCTTCGGCCTGCGCGGCTCGATCGAGCGTGTGTCGAACCGGGTTTTCCTGCTGACCCCCGCCGACACCGAAATCGTCAGCGGGGAGCCCGCCGGCCGCCGCCAGGACGGCTTCTTCAACCAGAGCTGAGCAGGGCCGCTCACCGGACCCGCCTCTCGGCGCCGCGGTAGGAACTCGCCTACCGGAACGCGTCGAGACCGGTGAGCGCCTTGCCCAGTACCAACTGGTGCATCTCGACGGTGCCTTCGTACGTCAGCACCGATTCGAGATTCGTGGCGTGCCGCATCACGGGGTATTCGAGCGAGATTCCGTTGGCACCGAGAATCGTCCGCGCCGTACGGCAGATGTCGATCGCCTCTCGTACGTTGTTGAGCTTGCCGAAGCTGACCTGCTCGGGACGGAGCCGTCCCGCGTCCATGCGCCGCCCCAGATGGTGGGCGAGCAGAATCCCCTTGTGCAGTTCGACCGCCATGTCGGCGAGCTTGGCCTGGGTGAGCTGGAAGCCGCCGATGGGCCGCCCGAACTGCTCACGTGTCTTCGCGTACTCGACCGCCGTCTCGAAACTGGACCGCGCGGCGCCCATCGCGCCCCACACGATCCCGTACCGGGCGTGCGACAGACAGCTGAGCGGCCCCTTCAGCCCGGTGACATTGGGCAGCACCGCATCGCCCGGCAGCCGCACCTCGTCGAGCACCAACTCGCTGGTGACCGAGGCCCGCAGCGACCACTTGTGCTTGATCTCGGGCGCGGAGAACCCGGGCCGGTCGGTGGGCACGACGAACCCACGGATCCCGTCATCGGTCTGGGCCCACACCACGGCCACGCCCGCCACGGACCCGTTGGTGATCCACATCTTCCGCCCGGTGAGAACCCAGTCGGAGCCGTCCCGCTTGGCGTAGGTACGCATGCCCGCGGGATCGGATCCATGGTCGGGCTCGGTGAGCCCGAAGCACCCGATGACCTCACCGGCGGCCATCCTCGGCAGCCAAGCCTGCTTCTGCTCCTCGCTGCCGAAGCGGTGGATGGCGTACATCGCGAGCGATCCCTGCACGGAGACGAGCGAGCGGATCCCCGAGTCGGCGGCCTCCAGCTCCAGACAGGCGAGCCCGTACTGCACGGCGGAGGCCCCGGCGCACCCGTACCCGTCGAGCGACATCCCCAGCGCGCCGATCTCCCCCAGCTCCCGCGCCAGCTCCCGGATCCCGGGCAGTTCACCCTTCTCGTACCACTCGGCCACATACGGCAGCACGCGATCCGCCGCCCACGCCCGCACGGTGCCCCGGACCGCCAGATCCTCCGCACTCAACAGGTCGTCGACACCGAGGGGATCGGCGGGATCGAACGGCGGCAGCTTCGGCGAGGAGCTCGACGAAGAGGAAGAAGAGGGAGGAGGGGAAGCAGACATGGCAGAGGCCTCCGGCACGGAAAACTAGCACTGTTAACCACGGGCGAGGCCCGACGTTACGACGCAGTGTCGCGCACGTCCAGGCCCCGCTTCACCCTGTAGGGACCCGCAGCGAAGACTCCGCCTCCCGAGGCCCAGGCACCTCGACACCGGCCGCCGCCCCGCACTCCATGGCCCGGGGCAACCGCAGCGCCATCACCGCCCCCAGCAGCAACAACCCCGCGCTCACCAGCAACGTCACATGCAGCCCATGCACAAACGCATGCCGGGCGGCATGCGTTTGTGCATGGG
>NZ_LIQZ01000534.1 GCF_001418655.1 Streptomyces phaeochromogenes
GTCGAGGGTGGCGAGGAGGTGACCGGGTTCGGGTTCGACGGCGAGGGGGATTCCGGCGGCGGTGGCGGCGTCGAGGACGGGGGTGAGGGTTTCGGCGAGGCGCTTCCAGGCGGCGTCCTCGGCCGTGACCTCCTGTCCTTCGGTGCCTGATTCTCCGGCCGTGTCCTTCGGGAGGATGCCGCTGAAACAGTGGACCGCGTGGGCTCCGAGGTCGGTGGCGATCTGGACGGCTCTGACGAGCAGGTCGGCGCGGCGGGCGCGTTGGGCCGGGTCCGGGTCGAGAAGGGACGGGCCGTGCTTGCGCCTCGGGTCGAGTACGTAGCGGGCGCCGGTCTCGATGGTGACGCCCAGGCCGAGCTCGTCCAGTCTGCGGGCGAGTTTCTGGGTGCGGGCCGCGAGGTCGGGGGCGAGCGGGTCCAGGTGCATGTGGTCGAGCGTCAGACCGACGCCGTCGTAGCCGAGGTCCGCGAGAAGGGAGAGGGCGTCGTCCAGGCGGAGGTCGGTCAGGCCGTTGGTGCCGTAGGAGTAGCGAAGGGGGTGCGCGGTGGGGCGGGGGCTCGGCCGGAGGCTCATGTCATGCTCACCTTCCGCCCGAACCGGCGGGCGGCCGGAGCGAGCGCCGCCGTCAGCAGGGCGGTGACCGGAGAGCCGGAGCGGGCCGCGAGGGCGGCCTGCAGGGGGATCATGGCTCGGATGCCGCCGCCGACGGCTCGTTGGGTGAGTTGGGGTGACGGGTTCAGGGCGGCGTGGAAGAGGGGGCGGGCGGCGGTCGCCGCGTAGACGGCGGCGAGTGCTCCGCGCAGGGACACGAGGTTCGCGGCGCTTGCCACCGCGCGACCTGGTTGCCAGTCCCCTCCTGACTGCCAGTCCCGTCCCGGCCTACGATCCCGTCCCGGTTGCCGATCCCGTCCCGGCTGCCGGTCCCGTGTCGGGTCGTCGTGGGTGATGGACCAGGCCAGTGCCGCCGTCGTGGCCAATCCGCTCAAGGGGGCCCACGGTGAACCGCCCTGGGTCTCGTGGCGGGAGACCGTGGTGACGGCCAGGGTGTGGGTGCCCAGGGCCAGTGCGGAGGGCAGTGCCCTGCGGATGTCGCCGTTGGCGGCCACCCCGCCGAGCAGGAGGTCCAGGGAACGGGCC
>NZ_LIQZ01000535.1 GCF_001418655.1 Streptomyces phaeochromogenes
CCCCCAACCCCCAACGCCCCCCGCTGCTACTCCTGCACGGCCTGGCGGGTCACATGGGGGAGTGGGACGACCTGCTCCCGCTCCTCCTGGCGGACGGCCACCGCGTGATCACGTACGACGCCAGAGGCCACGGCGCGAGCACGCGTCGCCCGCCGGACATGACGCGGGCGTCGGCGGTACGGGACGTGACCACCCTCATCGAGGCACTGTCCCTCCCCACCCCGGTGACCCTCCTCGGCCAGTCCCTGGGCGGCCACACGGCGTTCCTCACCGCGGCGGCCCACCCGCACCTGGTCGACTCCCTGATCCTGGTCGAGGCGGGCCCGGCCGGCCCGAGCCCGGACCTCCCCGCCGAGATCGCCGCCTGGCTGGACAGCTGGCCCACGCCCTTCGAGTCCTTCTCCTCCGCCGCCGCCTTCCTCGGCCACGAGGTCTGGGCGAGAGGCCTGGAGGAACGGGAGGACGGCCACCACCCCCGCTGGGACCGCGAAACGATGCTCGCGGCCGTCGCCGACCTGGCCGCCCGCGCGTACTGGCCCGAGTGGGCCCGAGTCGCCTGCCCCACCCTCGTCGTACGCGGCGCGAAGGGCACGATGCGGGAGGCGGAGATGATGCGGATGGCGCGGAGGACGCGGAGGGCACAGATAGGGACCGGCCGCCCACCTCAGCCCCAGCTCCAGTCCCAGACCCTGACCGAGGTCATCGAGGACGCGGGCCACGACGTACACCTGGACCAGCCGCGCCGCTTGCACGCGGCGGTACGGACGTTCCTCGCNNAGTAGGCCGGTCCCCGCGGGGACCGGCCTACTGACGCGCGTCAGCCAGCCAAGTGCGCCAGACATGACGGCTGTTGGGCACTTCGGGGCGGTCCAGAATCCACAGCACATACCCGGCGTGCAGCTGGGCCCAGGGGTTCTCCGAGCGCCGGGCGCCCTCCAGTCGTACGCGCAGCGGGTCGCCGTCGACGACCCGGGCGATGCGTACGTACTCGCGGTCCTTGCAGCGGTAGGCACGCCGTACGACGATCTCCACCAGGTCGATCAGCTTGGTCCGGGCGACCGGGTCCTGCCCGACGGCATCGGTGGCGAGATCCCGGATGAGCCCCTCCTTCGTCCCCCACGCCTTGGCGTGCTGGGTCCACTCCTCCGGATACCGGGCCTCCCACTCCAGGAAGAGCAGCGCGTAGGGCAGCCCGGGCCATTCGGCAAGGTCCTCACCGTGCCCTCTGTCCCACATGCCGCTGGGCAACGAATGGCTCCGGGCCCACAGGTACTCCTCGTTGGCCGACCGCAGAGCCGGATCCTCGTACGGATACATCACCCCCTGCCCCTGCAGCTCCCGCAACGTCTCGTTGAACCGATGCTGCGCCTCCTCGGTCCTCCTACGCGCGGAGGCCAAGTGGTCGAGCGCCGCGGCCCGTTCGGCCGGGTCGTTCGCGATCAGTCCGTACGCCCATGCCAGCCGCTTGTCCCACGCCCGGGCGTCGTCCATCTCCGCCCCGTGCCCTTTCCCATGCCCCATGGGACAGATCATCCCTGAGCGCGCCGCGCCCCGCTCCTCCGGGCACCGGTACCGGGAGAAGCGGGGCGCGAACAGGGGCCTCGGACAAGCCGGCGCAGAGCGTCACATTGACGGTGTCGCCGTTGGCGACGGTCTTCGGGCTGGGGGTCGTCCTGGATGACCGTGCCTCACCGCGACCGGCACTCAGCCTCCACTCGGTTACCAGATCCATACGCTTCTCCCTCCCTCCCCTCGACGAGGAACCCGTGTTTTCTGCTGCACGACGATGATGATGAGACCTGGGTCACAGGCGGAACGGGCAGCAGGAGACCATGCCTACGCGTACGCCCACACCGACACCCCGTGACAGGAGACGCCCGCATGACTGATCCGGAACCGAGAGCAGCCCACAGCAACCGAGGGCCGACCCGAGGGCCGACCCGAGGGACAACCGGAGGGCCGACCGGAGGGACGCCCCGAGGAACGACCGGAGCCTGGCCCCTGATCCGCGCCGAGCGAACGGCCCTGGCGGCCGATCTCGCGGACCTGACCGACGAACAGTGGGCGACACCCTCGCTGTGCACCGGGCTGACGGTGCGCGAGGTGCTGGCACACCTCACCGCGGGAGCGAGCCTCAACTCCGTACGCTGGCTGGCGGGCGTGATCCGCTGCCGGTTCGACTTCGACAAACAGGTGGCCATGAGGCTGGCCGAACAACTGGGCGCCACTCCGTCCGAAACCCTGGAGAGATTCCGACGAGTGGTCTCCAGCACGACCAAGCCCCCTCTCCCCACCCTGGCCATGCTGGGCGAGACGATCGTGCACGGAGAGGACATCCGACGCCCGCTGGGCATCGTCCGCGACCACCCGATCGAGACGGTCACGCAGGTTGCGGAGTACTACCGGGGCTCGGACCTGGTGGTCCTGGCCAAGGGACGCATCGACGGCCTGAGCCTCACCGCGACGGACGGCCCTTTCACGACCGGCGCAGGACCGCTGGTCTCCGGCACCACCCTGGCCCTGGTGATGGCGATGACAGGACGTGCGACGTACTGCGACGACCTGGAGGGCGACGGAGTGGATCTCCTCCGGGGCCGCTGCGAGACGGCGTGACGCGAGGGGGACACACAGGGGAGGGGGCTTCTCCGGAGGCACATCGTGCATTCGCAGCCGAGCAGGCGCACTCTGGAGGAAGGTGGAAAGCGGAAGGTGGAAGCGGCTGAAGACAGCTGGAGGCAGCTGGAAACAGCGGCTCCGGAGGTGATCGTGATGATGATGAAGACCGCTGTCGGATGGCACATAGAGCTGGAATTCGACGAGGACGACAACCGCACCCGCGCAGCCGCCCTCGTACGCCTCCCCGACGGAACGGAGGTACGGGCCCACGGCTACGCGAGCCGCCACCCCTCCGACTCCAACCAGCCGAGGGTGGGCGAGGAGGTCGCCGGCGCCAGGGCCCTCAACGAACTGGCGATGAAACTCCTGACCAAGGCCCACGACGAAATAGACGAGGCCTCGGGCCGCACGTCATACCCGCTGACTTGACCTGACCGGCAGGACAAGGGGCAGGCGGATTCCCTCGCTCACTCCCGATGGACGGAGGGCGGGGTGTTGATATACGTGTGCCCGGTCGGAGCGGTCCAGACGGCAGCCCCGGTGTGGGTGTCGCGGGTGACTCTCCACCCCGGATGATGAGTCTTGAGCCGATGATGCCGCCGACACAGCGGCTGAAGATTCTCGGGAGTGGTAGGCCCGCCCCGCTCCGGCCGAGCATGGTCAAAAGGCCGCACATGATCGAGATCGCACCGCCGGGCAGGCATACGACAACTGGGAAACGCACAGTACTGATCCCGAGCGACCACATGCCGAGCAGTCTCCGCGGTCGGCTTGTAGGTAAGGGGATCGGTCTTCACGATCAGCCCACTCGCAGGCAGAACAAGAAGCCGCCGCCATACGGTCCCGCCAGCGAAGGCAATCTCCCGAACCTGCCCGGCGGTGACGGGCCCGTACCCCTTGAGCTCCCCCGGTCCATCATCAATGCCCATGAGCACATCGAGCGGCACGGTGACGTGGACAACGGCGGTGACGCCCCTGGAAGGGGCCTCAAGCGCCGCTCCATTCCGCGGCTCGACCACCAGGTCGTACAACGCATCGGCCCGCTTCTGATCAAGCGTGCGCCCGTCATCCCCGTACCCAACGGCGTACGCCTCGACGACCTGCTCCATCACGGCGGCACGCTGGGCGGGCAACACGGCCCCGAACAACGCCATCCCATCCTCCTGCGGATAGGACAACAACTTCCGCTCCCGCACGCGCTCTTGATGCCGGGCTTCGGCCCCCTCGGGGTCAACCCGATGAACCTGCCGCCGAACAGCGGCCCGAGTCTGCCCGGCGGCCTGCTGAGGCATCCGCTCAACGAGCGCCCTCTCGACTTCCCCAGCCACCTCCACGGCCAACACCGCACACTGCTCGGCCACGATCCTGGCCTGCTGATACGAGATCTCCTCGTCGGCGAGCAACCCCAGGGTCGCCGGATGCCGCCCGGTCAGAAGCCGAGCAGTCTCCAACCGCTGAGCAGCAGTGGAATTGGCCAACTTTAGGGCACAGGCAACTTCTTCAACGGCACAGTCCCACTCACCCAGAAAAACGGCATCCAGCTCCACACCCGCAGCCGGACCATCGGCCAACGGTGGTGTCCCTCGGCGTGGTCGGAAATAGCGGCCAACAACTCAACCTGCTTGGCCTGCAACCAACTCAGATGCCGCTCCACAACAGCAAGCGCATCAATCCGCCCCCGAGGAGAAAGCCACTCACCTTGCAAATCATCAAGAGAGGCAGCGGTCTCAGCACTGGGAGCCTGCTCGCGCAAGAGGGCGGCCCAAGCATCCAAAGCCCCCACGGCCACCCCAGCAGAGACGGGCACTCCTCCCTGAGCCACTCCACTCGCAGTCAACGCACCCACCCCCTCCCACCGAGCCCGAGACCACACCAACTCATCCTCCTCACCAGGCGAGTTGACTCCTTCAATTCTCCCTCACTCAGCGTGATAAGACCAGGTCAACAACGTAATCGAAAGGATGAAAGAAAGGACAGCACGCAGGGAACCCCCAGAGCCGCCCCCCGGCAGGTACAGACCCCACTATCCGAAAGCCGCAAATGCCACCCGGCGTTCTGGCGAGAAGCAGTGCGCCCCGAAGGCCCCGGCCCACCCCCAAACC
>NZ_LIQZ01000536.1 GCF_001418655.1 Streptomyces phaeochromogenes
CTCCCGGCCGCCCGCCCAGGGCCACCCCGCCCGGCCCCTCTCCAGAACTGCGACGACTGCGACCGCGCATTCCGAGCCCCGACACCGGGCCGCTGCCGGGGCTGCAGCGTGGCCCACCAGGCCCTGGCGGCAGCGGCGTAGGAAACGAGCCCCCCAAGTGAGGTCCTATCGCGCGGCCGGCCGGCAGCCGGTTTCAGTGGACTGGCCGTGGAGGTAGCGGGACTGTTCCAGAGGGGTGAGGGAGGTGTCGATGGCCTGGCAGATGTTGCGGATTGCGTCGGCCGGGTCGGGCAGGTCGACGTTCCACAGGCCGACGGAACTGCCCGTGGCGACGGCCAGGGTTTGTCCGTCCGGGCTGAACGCGACTGCTGCGAGCGAGCGGGTCGGCAGGGTGATTCGGATCTGGCTGGTGGCGAGGTCCCACAGCTGGGCTCCTCGTGCGCTGCCTGCGGCCAGGGTGCGTCCATCGGAGCTGAACGCCAGCGACGCCACCTCACCGCCGACACGGAAGCTGTCTTGCAGCTGGCCGGTGCGCGCATCCCACGTCTTCACGACTCCGTTGCTGCCGCTTGCCGTGGCCAGGGTGTGCCCGTCCGGGCTGAACGCGAGCGACAGCAGGCCCCCGTTCGGCTTGATGGAGTGCTGTGTGCGGCCGGTTGCGGAATCGAGCAGCGTGACCTGTTCGTCGCCGGCACCGATCCCTGCGACGGCAAGTGTGCGGCCGTCCGGGCTGAACTCCAACGTTCTGATGGATCGGCCGTGGCCGGTGTGGACGGTGTGCAGTGCACCGGTTGAAAGATGCCAGATCCTGACCGACCCCTTCCCGCCGGCGATGGCGAGCCGCGTCCCGTCAGGACTGAGGGCCGCCCTGCTGGTGCCCAGGGCACGGCTTTTGAGGAGACGGCCCGTGGCGACGTCCCGGACCTCGATCACCCCACCGTTCCTTACGGCCCTGACGGCCAGGGCGCGCCCTGTCGGGCTGAATCCCACAGCTCCGAGGCGCCAAATCGGGAAAGGCAGCTGCTTTCCCCGGAGTGCCAGGTCGGTGTCGAGCGCCAGTGTGGCTTCGTGATCACCGGTTCTGGCATCCCAAAGCCGTACCGATCCACGGCCGGGCGGACCTTGATGAACCGTTGCCACCGAGCGTCCGTCCGAACTGAATGCCATGTCGTCGACGGACGTGCCGGCACGGCCACGCAGAGTGGCCTGCGGTAGGTCAGCGGCAAGGCGGTGAACGCGGACGGTGGGGTTCAAGTTGCCGGTAACCAGGGTGCGGCCGTCCGCACTGAGGGCCACTTTCATGGCCCCGTGTCCGTGATGCCCGGCGGCCACGGTGGCCTTCGCCGTGCCGGAGGCGGTGTCCCAAAGTCGTACCGTGTCCCCACGAACAGGGATGGCGAGGGTCCGCCCGTCCGGGGCGAAGGCCACCTTGCGCCACCCGATGGGACCATCCTTGATCGTGCGCCGGACGATGCCAGTGGCCGTCTCCCGCAGTTGCACCGAACCGTCGGTACGGACATCCGCGTATGTCCGGCCGTCAGGGCTGAAGACCACCGCCTCGCCCTCGCCTTGGCTGTCGTGGGCGGTTCGGGTGCGGCCGGTGGCCACGTCCCACACCCGCACCCGTCCGTCGCATACCGCTGCGACGGTACGTCCGTCAGGGCCGAAGGCGACCGCCTGCGCGTCGAACTGGCTGGTGAAACTGCGCTGTGTGCGGCCGGTGGCCACGTCCCACACCCGTACAGCCCTCGCGGAGGAGGCGGCCACGCTGCGACCGTCGGGGCTGAAGGCCATCCCGCGTACCGAGCCGTCGGGGACGGCGATGGTTCTGAGTTCCTTGCCGGTAACCGGATCCAGTAGCCCTATCATCCCCTCGGCACCACGGACGCCGGCGACAGCGAGGGCGCGTCCGTCAGAGCTGAACGTCGCGACTTCGCCGCTGTCGTAGCCGGCGAACGTGTGTCGGAGCTGCCCTCCGGGCAGACTCCAGATCCGCACCTTGCCGTCTCGGCTGTTGGCGGCGACGGTGTGTCCGTCCGGGCTGAGGGCGATGGAATCCACGGGCTTGGTGCCACCGGTGAGGCGCTTGCGCAGTGGTAGGGCCGCGGCGGCATACAGGGCGGCAGAGGCTTCGCGGGTCGGGCTGGTCCGGTAGGCGTGGACAGCGAGCAATGAGGCGAGATCGGGTTCGGAGTCCAGCAGTGCACCGGACTGGGCGGCCAGTTGCCGGGACTGGGCGAGGTGTTGGGCGGTGACCGCGCTCTGCCGCTGCCACATGGCGAGGCCGGCGGCGACGAGGGCGAGGCACAAGGCGGCGGTGACCGCGGTGAGCACCAGCCGGTAACGGCGACGGCCCTTCTGTTCGTGGTTGCGGCCGGCGTCGAGGAAGGCGTGCTCAAGGTCGTTCAGGTCTTCGCGCGGTGCGCCGCCGAAGTGCTCCTGGGCGGCGGCGAGCCGGCTCCCCCGGTACAAAGCGCCCTCTTCGCGCCCCAGTTCCTGCCAGGCTCGGGCCGCTTCGGTCAGGTTCCGGTGCACACGCAGGCGTTCGCGGTCCTCCTCGATCCACCCGCGCAACCGGGGCCAGGCCGTGATCAGGGCCTCGTGGGCTATCTCGACCGTGTCGCCGTCCAGGGTGAGCAGCCGCGACCCGGCGAGTGCCTCCACCACCTTGGCGGTGTCATCCCGGCCGGTGCCGGGCAGTTCCGCATGCTCGACGGGACGGCGGGTGTCAGGGGCGCCGTCCCCAGGGGCGACCAGGCGCAGCAACACCCGGCGGGCGGAAGACGCCTGATCTTCGGTGAACCGGCCGTAGACCTGCTCGGCGGTCTTGGAGATCGCGCCGTCCAGGCATCCGGCCGCCTCGTACCCGGCCATGGTCAGTGTCTTGCCTCGGCGGCGGCGCCAGGTCTCCAGCAACGCGTGGGACAGCAGCGGCAGCCCGCCAGGTGCGTCGGCGACTTCCTTGACCAGCCGGGTGGTGAGGGCGCGTTCCACGGTCAATCCGGCGGCCGTGGCCGGCTTGACGACGGCGTCGCGCAGCTCCGCCTGGCTCATCGCTCCAGCCAGGAGGTTGGCATCGCGCAGTGCCTCGGCCAGGTCACGGTGCTCGGCGCAGCGGCCGTAGAAGTCGCCGCGCACCGCCAGCAGCACCCGCAGGCGGCTCTCGGGCTGCCGGGCTGTCAGCAACAGATCGATGAAGCGAGCGCGCTCGGCCGCATCGTGGCAGAGGGTGAAGACCTCTTCGAACTGGTCGACGATCACGAACGTGTCCGCGACGGTGCTGTCGTCGCGGGGAATTGCGGGTGCGAGGAGGAGCGCGTGGCTGCGGGCCGGGCGTTCGCCCGGGGTGAGAATCCGGATCGCGGCCGGACGCAGGTCCGGCTCCTGAGTCTGCCGGAGGGCGGGTATCAGGCCGGCCCGCAGCAGGGATGACTTGCCGCTGCCGGAGGGGCCGAAGACCGCGGCGAACCGCCTACGACTCAGCAGGTCGACCAGGTCGGCGGTGAGCCGTTCCCGGCCGAAGAACAGGCTGCTGTCTCCGGTCTCGAATCGTGCCAGGCCACGGTACGGCGTGAGTGATCCGTCATCGTCTCGGAAGCCGTCACCGGCGGACTCCTCCACCGCCGCCTTCCACCGGCCCTCCCACTCCGCCAGGTCTCCACCGCATGCCCCCACGTAGGCCAGGGCCACCGGCAGCGTCGGCAACTGCTCGCCCGCCGCTGCCTGGGAGAGCGTGGTCACCGAGTAGCCCGCCCGCTGGGCCAGCGACCGGTAGGTGATTCCGGCTGCCTCCGCCCTCAGCTTGCGTAACTCGAACGCGAACCGCTGCACCGGACCCGCCGCCGGATCCACCGGCCCTTCGCGACGCCCCGCCACACCTTCACCCCCTCCGGCCGCCCCTGCATCAGAGCGGGCAGCCAACCCATGCGTCTCCATGACATCAGAAGGGTTCGCGCACCCCGTCATTGTTCGGCCGCCGGATCGGTACTGCCGAACAATGCTCCGGCCGCTGAACTCGGTGATGTGAACAGCGCGGCCTGCCTTCCGGCGCCGGCATCTGCCTCACGACAACGCAACGAACACCTCACCGAAGAGGACGCCGCCCACGCATGGAATCCCCACCTCTCGTCCCCGCCTCACCGGCTCGTTCGCCATCCGTTGCATCGCGATTACTCGATGCCATCGCGACGGCAGCTCCGTCGCGGTTGGGCTGGCTGGACGCGTTGCGCGGTATCGCCGCACTCGTCGTGGTCTTCGACCACTCGTCGTACACCTTCATGGCGGACTTCCGGCGGGAGTTGATGCCGCAGTTCAACACCAGCCGCTACGGCATCATGGTGTTCTTCCTGGTGAGCGGCTACATCATCCCCGCGTCGCTGGAGCGCCGGGGCTGTGTCCGGACGTTCTGGATCGGACGGATCTTCCGCGTGTACCCGCTGTGGGCGGCTGTCGTCACGGTGCTCCTTGCCCTCAACTTTTTGGGCATTGCGGAGACGCGTGACTTCGGTCAGCAGAGTGTGGGCGCAGTGGCTGTCGCCCACGCCACCATGCTCCAGGAGTTACTGGGGACACCCAATCTCCTGCTCATCCTGTGGACGCTCTCGTATGAGATGGCCTTCTATCTGCTGGTCGTCGCGCTCTTCACGGTCCGGCTGCACCAGCGGTCGGCGGCGGTCGCCGTCACCCTGGCCGTACTGGCCGCCGTAAGCGTGGCGGCAGGGGTCACGCTGCAGGCCTCCGCCCTGTCCGACCTGGTCGGCACCGGCCCGCTCATTGGGCTCGCCTCGGGCGCCCTGGCCGTCGCGATCTGTTGTGCGAGTTCCGGGTCACCCGCGCTTCGCGTGTTCGGCGGGGTGCTGGGCGGGGTGTTGGCGCTCGTCCTGGTCCCGCTCAATGGCACGGTCCCGCTGTGGGAGGGCCTGATCATCCTCGCCGTGATGTTCCTCGGCACCGCCGTCTACCGCGCCGAAAACGGTCAGCACACCTGGCGCTGTGCGGCCGGCACTGCCGCCACGGTTGTCGTCTGTGCCGTGGGGAGCGCGTACTGGTACGGCGACGACGACCACTTCACACGGCGCGGCTGGATCGTCGCATTCCTGCTGGCTGTACTCACCTTCGGCGCCGGACTGTTGTCGCGCCACCGGCGCATACCGCGCCTCCTGACCGGCTTGGGAACGATCAGCTACTCGGTCTATTTGGTGCATCCGGTGCTGCTGGCGGTGATCGACAACACCATCGGCCGACGGCGGCAGGACAATCTCGCACTGCAAGTGGCGTTCTTCACCGTGCTGCTGCCCCTGTGCCTGCTGACCCACCGTTACATCGAAGCGCCGAGCCAGACCTGGGGCCGCAGGTGCGCACGCCGCGTGCAGCCACCGTGACGAGCACCTGTGTGGCACCACCCTTGCGGTGCCACACAGGCGAGGATCGCAATTGGGCACCTACTTGCCGAAGTACGAGCGAGACACCGCTTCTGTCGGTGGCCCTCCCGGAGCCGGTCGCGTTCGTGGCTCCTGCTAAACCCAGGCATGGCTTACAGATTCACGGCTCGTGCGATAGCTGCAGAGGTCGATCACGCCAACGACGTCATGCAGGCGGGTGTCGCCGAGGACGACAGCGGCGAGGGCGTCCGCGAGGTGTCCCTGTCGGACAACGTGCTCGCTGTGTCGCTGGACCCTGCTTCGTTGGATGACTTGGAGTTGGAGAAGGCGGAGATCGAGGCGTTGCTCGACGCTCCGGAAGAGGACATCGAGCGGCTACGGGAGGTGCTTGGGCAGGTGCTGGCGTTCGGGCGCGAGGATGCCCGTCCTGAACGTGTCGATCTCTAGCTCTAGGCCTGGCCCTCGGTCGTGGCGAATCACGAGATTCGAGGGGCCGTAGTCACCCATGGCCGGCTCCGATGACGCCAAGTCGCCCCGGAAATAGGAACATCACGTCGGCGCGGGCCTGACGGTCACCGCGCGAGTGGGGAAGACTGGACAGATGGCTCACGACCCCGGCGGACTCCTGTTCGTAGCGCTCGGTCTCGTACTTGTCGCCGTCGGCTTCGTTTGGCGAGGACGTGTCCTGCGCCCCCTCTCGGTGAAGCGGGCCCAGGCCGCCGCGATCCGAGACCGTTCCAGGAACCTGCTGTGTTCCGCGGACATGGCGATCGCCGAAGCACGCCGCCGGGCGGCTTCCGGCGAACCGGCCATCGTCACGGTCGGGGACGTGACCAGTGTGGCCCGCCGGCACTACGGGCACCTCTTCGTGGAGCGCGAAGAGGCAGCTGCCGCCCTCCGTCAGCGCTTTGAAGCCGCCGAGTGCCGGGTGGACTGCATGACCGACGCTTTCAAATGACTGACTGACTGCCTGCTCGGCGAGTGCTTGATGCCAGGGGTGCCGAAGTGTCACGTGATCGGTGGCCACTCTGGAATAGCTCAATGAGCGTTTCCAACCTCACACTGACGCGTGGTGAAGGACGAGGACAGCCTTCACGACGTCGGTGATTCGGTTGGTGCCGCAGCGGAGATTTCGTAGGAGGCGCCGGCTTTTGAGGGTGGCCAGCACGCGTCTCCGACCTGCTGCGCCGCCTTCCGCAGCAGTGTCCCGGTGCCGTGCATACAGCCCGCGGTCTCCGGCGCCTCATGGTGGACGAGGCAACAACTGCGGAACGGACCACATCAGATGGCTGACCGCCATACGGGCCCTCGATGGCGTTCTGCGACGATAAGATGACGCATGGTTACTGGGCTGGTTGTGGACGCCAATGGGTTTGAGCTGGTCGTTGATGGCCGGCGGGTTGGCCCCCGTAGGACGTTGCAGGCCACTGATGTCGACCTGCTCAATGCCCTTGCCAGCCGGTATGTGGACGCCGTGCGTTACGGCTCCAAGGACCAGGCGCTGCTCGCGGTGGGACGCGAGTTGTATCGGTGGCTCGACGGCGATCTCGGCCAGTTGACGCGCCTGCTCGATGAGGCGTCGGCGCCGACGGTGTTCGAGGTCCGGGCGCCGGTGAGGCCGTCCGGAGCGGCGTGGGCGCTGCTGCGGGCCCCCTATGAGCTGCTGGCCGCACCCGAGGGCAGGTTCCTCGCCGAGGCGCCGAAGCTGTTCGCCGTGGCGCGTCGGCTCGGTCAACCGAACCCGGCGCCGGATCTGGACGGGTACCGGCTCGGGGTGGCGTTCATGGCCTCGGCACCCCGGGGCCAGCACGAACTGGACTTCGAGGCCGAGGAGATGGCCATCCTCAACGCCGTCGGGGGGTCGAGCCTTGATCTCGCCGTCGAGGACTCCGGCAATCCCGAGCATCTTGGCCTGCGTCTGTCCGAGCTCGGCGGGATGCCGGTGGTTCATCTGTCGTGTCACGGGCTGCACAACTGGCGCCCGGGGCCCGACAAGCCCGCCACCCCCGTCCTACTGATGGAAGATGATCTCGGAGGCGGGTATCCGACGAGCGCGGACGCGCTGGTGGGTCTGTTGACCCCTCGGCCGCGGCTGGTATTCGTGTCGGCCTGCCTGACCGCGACCGGTGCCGACGTGACCGGGCATGTTCCCGCCGGCGCCGGCCACCGCGGCGGCCCGGCAGCCGAGCCCGGCGTGTCGGTGGCGCACTCGATGGCCACCGGGCTGGTGGCCGCCGGGATTCCCGCGGTCATCGGCTGGGACGGCTCGGTCAGCGACCAGGCCGCCACTCGTTTCGCCGAACACCTGTACCGGCAGCTCAGCCGCCGTGTCGAGGTGGCCGAGGCCGTCGCCGGCGCCCGCCGCCACTTGCTGGCCTGTTCCGATGAGCGCCAGCGCGCCGAATGGCACCTGGCGCGGCTGTGGCTGGGGCCGGCAGGTGGCGGCCCGCTGGTCGCGGGAACCCGCAAACGCCAGATGGTGCCCCCGCACCACGTGACCAAGACGTTCCTGGACCGCAAGCACCAGCTGCCGGTCGCGGCTGCGGAAATGTTCGTCGGCCGCCGCCCGGAAATGCAGCACACGCTGCGGGCCCTGCGCGGCGGGCAGAAGGCTGGGGTTCTGCTCCACGGGCAGGGCCGGTTGGGCAAGTCGAGCCTGGCCGCCCGGATCGCCGACCGTCACCCCAATCGGGCCGTCGCGGTCGTGTTCGGCGACTACACCCCGTCGGCGATCCTCGACGCCATCGCCGACGCCATTACCGCCAACCCCGATGCCCGTTCCCTCATCGAAGCGAGGCGCGTCGAGGTCCTCCAACACCCAGACCGCCTCAAACCACTGCTGATTGATCTGCTGGCCGGACCGTGCGCCCAGAGACTCGACAGCGTCCGCAAACCCCTCCTGCTGATCATCGACGATCTCGAACAGATCCTGACCGCCAACCCTGACGGCCCGCACCGGCTCGACCCCGAGCACGCCACCGTGCTCGCCGACGTGCTCTCCGCGTTCGACCCGGCCATCACCGACAGTCGAATACTGGTCACCAGCCGCTACATATTCACTCTCGACGGGCTGGAGGCCCGGCTGGAACCGGTCCAGTTGCAACCACTGTCGTCGGCGGCCCAGCGCAAGCTCCAACACCGTCAGCAGGACCTCGCCCCGGCCGGGTACCGAACCCAGCGCGCCGACCTGGCACAGCGGGCTCTGGACGTCAGTTGCGGCAACCCCGGTCTGCAGGACCTCATCGGGCTGCGCCTGGTCTACAGCAGCCAGGTCGACCAGGCCCGCGCCGAGGCCGCCGTCGCCGGCATGGAGGCCTACCTTCACCAGGGTGACCCCCCAGCCGACAACTCCGACATCGGCGAGTTCCTGGAGAACCTGGCTCTCGACACCCTCCTCGACCAGGCCGGGCCCGCCCACCGCGACCTGTTGCGGGCCTGCACCCTGTTCACCGTCCCGGTCCCGCAACCCGTCATCGACATCCTCGCCACCGCTGTCGGCGGATCGGCGTCCCGCCTGTGCGGCCTCGGGCTCTTTGACGCCTTCCCCGACCAGCACCGCCCCGAATTCCCGGCCTTGGCCGTCAACGCCCTTGCGGCCGGACGCCTGGCCCCCCTCACCCCCGACGAGCAGGCCGCTCTCGCCACCGTGGCCGCCGAACCGCTGTACGCCCAGTGGGGCGGCGCCATACCCCGACCCGCCCGCGGCAGCGACCTGGACCTGCAGCTGACCCGACTGGCCCTGGCCGCCGACAACCCGACCATCACCGCCGACTGCGCCGCCGAAGCTGTGTCCGCCCTGCGGCAAGGCTTGGCCTCTACCGCCGCCGAGCTCGGCCACCACGCGATCACCCTCCTCGACCGCCACAACCACGAGGTTCCTGTCCCCCTGCTACGGGCCGTCGCCGACGCAGCCGTCACCAGCGGCGACGGCGACCACGCCGACACCCTGCTCCACCGTGCCGTCCAGCAGACCGGGACCAGCGACGAGCAGGCCAACCCGGCCGACCACGCCGCAGTCCTCTTCGACCACGCCAACCGCCTGATCACCCGCGGCGAGGTCGACCAGGCCGAGGACCTGCTCCACCAGGCCCGCCAACTGTTCACCGACGCCGGTGACACCCTCTCGGTCGCGGTCACCTGGGGGCAGATCGCCGACATTCTTCAGCAGCGGGGCGAGGTGGAGGAGGCGTTGCGGATCCGCCGCGAGGTCGAACTGCCGGTGTACGAGCGGATCGGTGACACCCTTTCGGTCGCGGTCACCTGGGGGCAGATCGCCGACATTCTTCAGCAGCGGGGCGAGGTGGAGGAGGCGTTGCGGATCCGCCGCGAAGTCACCCTGCCGGCGTTTGAGCGGATCGGTGACACCCGCGAGGCCGCGATCACCTGGGGGCAGATCGCCGACATCTTCCAGCGGCGGGGCGAGGTGGAGGAGGCGTTGCGGATCCGCCGCGAGGTCGAACTGCCGGTGTACGAGCGGATCGGTGACACCCGCTCGGTCGCGATCGCCTGGGGCCAGATTGCCGACATCCTCCAGCAGCAGGGCAAGGCCGACGAGGCCCTCGAACTGCAACTCAAGCGCTTGGAAGTCAACGAGCAGCTCGGCGACATGGAAGGCATCGCGGCAGCCAACTGGGACCTTGCGCAAATCGATCTGAGTCGCCAGGATCTCGCCGCGGCGGCACCGAGGCTGATCACCTCGTTTCAGCTCTTTTTGAAGCTTCAACGGCCGGATGGCATCGCGGTCGTCGGGACTGTCTTGGGGCAGCTTCTGCTGGCCGCCGGTGAACGCAGGCGGGCCCGACAGATGTTTCAGACGAGCCGAGCCGCTGCCGCCAAGATCGGTTTCACGAAAGCTATTGACCAGCTTGATGAGCTACTCAAGGCCACTGAAGAGGAAATAGGGGAATCATGATCATTGAGTTTGTCGGAGCGGACGTCGAAGCCGCCGGAAAGAGCGTCGCCGCGTTGACCTCGAGCTGGGGCTACCAACCCGAACCAGCTCCGACAGCGCAACCGGCCAACGATCCGGACACCAAGGGCGTCGATCCCGTCGCGGTGACGTCCCTGCTCGTGTCCATTCCATCGGCCATGCTCGCGGTCGCGGAAATCGCCGACCGCATCCGCAAACGGCGCCGCGCCGGCGAGCTCATCGAACGCGCCCAGCAGCTCACGGCTCAGCAGGCGGCAGTACTGCTCGTACGTGAAGACGGCTCCGTCGATCTTGCCACTCTCACCCCCGACCAGCTTCTGGACCTCATCGCCGACGAACCTTCAGCAACCTGACCCCAGGGAACCCAGCCCGACGGCCCGAATCCGGGCCGCCCGGCCCGACGAACCCAGGACCGCGACAGCCGCAGGAGAAGGCCGTGTGTCAAGGAAATGGAAGCGCCGCCACAACACCACCCACGCCTAGATCCGCTCCCTCGGCGAGCGGGCCATGCTCACTCTGAAGGACTGACGCCTCCTGCGAAAGTTCCGCTGCAGCACCAACCGACTCAACAACGTGGTGAAGGCCGCCCTTGCCTTTCACCACGCCTCAGCAAGAGGTTGGAAAACGCTCAATGGCCCGCCGGAGCATTGAGCACCGGCGGACCATTCAAGGCATGCCGCGTTCTTGCTACTCGCCGAAGTACGCGTCGTACACCGTCACCGACGACCTGTTGCCCTGCTTGTCGGTGATGTTGGCCCGGAAGGAGATGGATTTCGTCTTCGCCGGGTTCTTCACCGTGATGCTGCCGTTCTTGACGGGTGTCTTCCTCCAGGTCGTGCCGCCGTCGTAGGAGGCGTACACCGCCAGCGACTTGAGGTTGCTGCCCGCCGCCGCGCCCTGGACTGTCACCGGCACCACCGCCGTCCTGTCGGCGGGAGCCCGGCTCGTCAGGTCCGTCTCTGGAGTGAAGCGGGCCGTGGAGATGGGGAGTTGGGTTTGGGTCGTTGACGTCTCGCTACGGAACGTCCAGCTTGCGTCGACTCGGGTTGAGGTGGTGGCGAGGGCCGGGTCCCTGCGGACCGACGTCGTCAGGCGGTAGTCGGCCGCCTCGGACGGGACCGTGAATCCCTCGCCGTTGCCGTCCAGGGCGTCGGAGTTCTCCGTGAGCCGGACGCCGTTGCGGTAGAGGGTCGTCGTGACAGCGGAGTATCTCGTCCAGCCCGCATGCCCGTCGTCGTCCGCGTGCAGGGGAAGTTCGCCGGTGATCGTGTCGCCGTCCCTGGAGATGCCCTCGGCCCCGCTCAGGCGCGGGCCCAGTACGCCCGCGTTGAAGCGCGTCTCGTACGCGGCTCCCCCCTTGAAGGCTCGTGGCTCGTCGAAGGCGTAGTACGACTCGGTGGGGGCGGTGCCCTCCTCGTCCGGGGTGCCGTTCTGCTCGAAGGCGAGGTCCCACTTGGTGTTGTCCGGCGTGGAGAGGTGGACCGTGCGGGTGCGGGGGAGGTCCAGGGGGTCGGTGATCGGGGAGATGCCGCCGAGCTCCGGGAAGTAGCCGGCCACGAAGACGCGGCCCTGCTTGCCCGGTGCCGACGCGCCCATGCCGACCTTCAGCGTGGCGAGGTCGGCCGGGCGGAGGTGCCTGCGGTAACCGGTCGCGAGCTTGCGGGTGTTGCCGCCCAGCATGACGTCGTACTCGGTGTGGGTGCCCTTGTGCCACACGCCGATCCACTGCTGGTTCAGCGAGCCGGTGGTGACCTCCGGACCCAGGTGCGCCGTACGGAGGCTGTCGAACGAGTCGACGTCCACGCCCGTCTCGATGTTGAAGTCCTCACCCGCGTACCAGTACCTCGGCGCAACCCACGTCGGTCTCGCCGCGCTGTCCGGCACGGTGATGTCGACCGGCTTCGCCGTGCGCGCGTCCGCCGTCACCGTCATGTCGCCGGTGACGTCCAGCCGCGGCTGGACCAGCCAGTCCGTGCCCGTGCGGGAGTCCTCGGGGTTCTCGGAGATCGTGGTGTCGAAGAGGTAAGTCCCCTTCGGGAGGCGGACATTGACGGTGCCGGACGCGTCGTGCGGCTCGCGGTAACTGCCGCGCGCGTCACCTGTGATGCCGGACAGGAACGACCAGTAGTCGGGCGTCGGCCGCCCGTCCCGGCCCACGAACCTCAGCGTCACGTCGTACGCCTCGGCCTCCCGCTTCACCACCGCGGCGGTGCGTACGGACTGGCCGTCTCCCGTCGCCACGACATACGCCGAATACGTGCCGTCCAGCGTCCCGCCGAGCCTCGTGTCCGTCGTCAGGTCCACCGAAGCCCTGTCGCCCGCCGGGACGGTCAGCGTCCTCGCCCCGAGCGTGAAGAAGCCGGCCGGGGCCGGGTCGCCCTTCGGGTCGGTCCCCGTCGCGGAGAGGCTCAGCGTGACGTCCGTCGTACCGAGATTCCTGTACGTGATCTCCTTCGCGACCGGGGTGTCGTCGGTGTGCGGCCACTGCTGCTCGCCGAAGTTCACGGACACCGGCTCGGCGACCACCGTCTGTGCGAGGGCCCGGTCGACCGCCACCCGCCCCGAACCCTGTTGGTACGGCCGGTAGTTGGTGCCACCGATCGTCGAGGCTGTCAGCGCGCCCTTGAGTTCGACGTACGTCCAGTCCGGGTGCCGTTGCTTCAGGATCGCGGCGGCGCCCGCCACATGCGGGGCCGCCATCGACGTACCGGAGATCGTCAGGTAGCCCTCCGGATTCTGGCCGACCTCCTGCTCGATGACGCTGCCCGGCGCCGCCGCGGCCGTGATGTCGACGCCGGGTGCCGTGACGTCCGGCTTGATACCGCCGTCGCCGACGCGCGGCCCCCGGCTGGAGAACTCGGCGAGTTTGTCGTCGCCGTCCACCGCGCCCACGGTGAGCGCGGACTCCGCGCTGCCGGGGGAGCCGATGGTCTGCTCACCGAACTCGCCGTCGTTGCCCGCCGACACGGCGAAGAGGATGCCCTTGTCGGCGGAGAGCTTGTCGACCGCCGTCTCCAGGGGGTCGAGGCCGGGGGCGTCGCCGCCGCCCAGGCTGAGGTTCACGACGTCGGCGCCCTGCTCGGCGGCCCACTCGATGCCCGCGAGGATGCCGGAGTCGTCTCCGGAACCCTCGTCGTCGAGCACCTTGCCGTTCAGCAGTTCGGCGCCGGGCGCGACGCCCTTGTACGCCCCGGCCGATTTGGCCCCCGTACCGGCGGCGATGGACGCGACATGCGTGCCGTGGCCGTAGCGGTCGGTCGCGTCGGGGGACTGGGTGAAGTTCCTGGCCGCCACCACCTGGTCCTTGAGGTCCGGGTGGGTCGCGTCGACGCCCGTGTCGAGGACGGCGATCCGGACGCCCTTGCCGTCGTACCCGGACGCCCAGGCCTTGTCCGCGCCGATCTGGGGGACGGACTTGTCGAGGCTCGCCCTGCGCACGCCGTCCAGCCAGATGTGGGCGATGCCGGCCGCGGTCCGCAAGCCGCCGCCCTGCGCGGGTGCCTCGGTGACCGCCGCCCACAGGTCGGCGGGGTCCCGCGTGCTGACGGCCTCGGCGTTCAGCGACTTCAGTGTGCGGCGGACCTCGGTGTCGTCCGCCGCGCGTACGTCCGACTTCGCGGCCCTCGCCGCGCCCTCGTAGCCGACGATCACCTTCAGGCCCCGCCCGTGGGAGGCCCGGACCGCCTTCCGGCTCAGCTCGGTGATGTCGAAGAGCCGCCGGTCGAGCCTGCCCGAGGCGATCAGCCGCTGCGCGTCGGCCGGCACGACCAGCGAGTGGCCGGACTCGGAATCCGTGAGCGTACGGATCGCGATGTGCTCACGGCCTTCCGCGCGCTCGACACCGAGTACGCGGCCCTTCGCGTCGACGGCGACCCGGTCACCGGTGATGAGCGTGACGCGATGCGCGACCGGTTCCTTGGCTGCCGGGACCTTCGCGGCCGGGCTCGCCCCGACCGTCGTGGCCTTCCCAGCCCTCCCGGCCTCCCCGGCCGCCGTGGGTCCGCCCGCCGACGCCGGGCCGGTCATGCCCGCCGTCAGTGCCACCGTGGCCGCCGCGGCGACCGTGGTGGCGTACGCCCTCTTCATCCGTCTGTTCAAGTCTCCCCCTGGAGATGACAGCAGTTCCCCGCGAACTCGCTTTGCAGGGACGGAAGTTGGTACCTCCTCAGGGACGTGAGTGGTCAGGCGGACAGTTGCGTCCCGGGGGGAAAGTCCATCGCGGGTACCGCTCGGTCCAGGTCGGCGGTACCTGAGAGGGACCCGCTCGCTGCCCCCTCCATCGGACGACGGGTGACCGGAGGGTGGATGACGGGAGACGGATGTGAGGAAGGGGCACCCCGCCTGCCAACTCCTAGGTCAACTCCGGCAGCCTGAGCCAGACTGGGACCCGGACCGGACCAGAAGCGGGACCAGAGGCGGGACCGGGAGCGGCAAGGAGGCGGACGGGTGGCGCAGGCAGGACCGTCGAGGCAGGAGCTGATCCAGCAGGGCAACCGTGCCGGATTCGTCGGCCGGGACACCGAACGGGCCGTGTTCCTGCGGAACTTCGACCTCCGGCCCGGCGACCCCGGACAGCGCTTCCGCTTCCATGTGCACGGCCCCGCGGGCGTCGGAAAGACCTTCCTGGTCCAGGAGTTGCAGCACCTGGCACGCGAACGCGGCGCCCTCACCGCGTACGTGGACGAGCATGCCGGAAGCGTCCCGGAGGCACTGTCGGAGATCTGTGAGCAATTCGCGGGCCAGGGACGGCGGTTGAAGGACCTGGAGCGGCGGCTGACCGCCTACCAGGAGCGGCGGCACGAGGCGGAGGCGGCGGCCCTCGCCGCGCTCGCCGGCGGCCCCGCGCCCGAGCCGGAGGCGGCGTCGGCCGGCAGCAGGGCCGCGGTGGGGCTGGGCCTCGCCGCCGTGGAGGCCACCCTGCCGGGCGGGAGCCTCCTCACGAGCGCCCTCCCGGCGGACCGGCTCGCGCTGAGCGCCGACCGCCTGCGGGCCGGCCTCGGCGCCCGCTTCCGCAACCCCGACGACATCGAACTCGTGACGTCGCCCGAGAAGGTGCTCACGCCGATCCTGCTCCGCGAACTGCGCGCTGCCGCTTCCTCCGCCTCCGCCTCCGCCTCCACCTCCGCTTCCGAGTGGATCGTCCTGTTCTTCGACACGTACGAGCGGACAGGCCTGTTTCTCGACCCGTGGCTGCACGAGATGATCACGCGTGGCACGGCGGACGGCGGGCTGCCCGCCACCGTCGTCGTGGTCACCGCCGGGCAGCGCCCGCTGGATCTCGCCCGCTGGAGAGGCCTGGACCCGGTCGCGGACGTGCCGCTCGCGCCGTTCACCGAGACCGAGTCGCGCCGGCTGCTCGCCGGGAAGGGGGTCGTGGCCGAGCCGGTCGTCGAGGAGGTGCTGCGGCTCACGGGTGGCCTGCCCGTCCTCGTGTCGACGCTCGCGAACAAGCGCCCCGGCGACCCGGACGCCGTGAGCGACCCGAGCGCCGGCGCGGTGGAACTGTTCCTGAAGTCGGAACCGTCCGTCCGCCGCAAGGTCGCCGGGATCTGCGCCCTGCCCCGGTGGCTCGACGCCGACGTCTTCCGGGTCCTGGTCGTCGACCACCCGGACGACGAACTGGACGCGCTGTACGACTGGTTGACCGCGCTGCCGTTCGTCGGCGAACGCGGGCAGCGGGTGCAGTACCACGATGTCGTACGGGCGCCGATGCTGCGCAGGGAGCGCCGCAGGTCCCCGCGCGAGTGGGCCGGGCGGCACCGGCGGTTGGCGGAGGCGTTCGCCCGGTGGGGCGACGACGTCGGGGCCGGCCGGGAGCCCGAGGACCTGTGGGAGGACGAGGAGTGGCGCGGGCTGCGCCTGGAGGAGACGTACCACCTGCTCTGCGCCCGGCCGCCCGCGGCGCTCGGCGAGGCACTGCGGTCGCTGGTGAAGACCTGCCGTGAGGACGTGGTCGCCGGCCGTCGCTGGGCGCGGATGCTGGCGGAGGCGGGCGACGCGACGGACAACGCGGCCCTCAGGGAGTGGGGCCGGGAGCTGGGCGAGGCGCTCGCCGACGACGAGACCGGGGTGGCGGGAGCGATGGAGCTGCTCCTGGCCCGGCCGGGGCTGGACACCGGCGGCCGGGCGATGGCGCACACCATGCGGGGCAGGGAACTGCGGTACGGCGGGGAGTACGGGCGGGCCCTGGAGGAGTACGCCCGGGCGCTCGAACTCGATCCGGAGCTGGCCTGGGCCCACTACGGCCGCGGCTTCACCCACCGGCTGATGAACGACCTCCCGGCCGCGCTGGCGGCCTTCGACCGGGCGGACGAACTGGCCCCCGACACCGGGTGGATCATCTCCGAGCGCGCGGAGACCTATCGGCTCTCGGCCCGTTTCGAGGAGGCCGTCGCGGATTTCGACCGTGCCGTCGCCCTCGACCCGACCAACGACGAGGTCCTGACCGGGCGGGCCGTCTGTCGACAGGCTCTCGGGCGGTACGACGAGGCGCTCGCCGACTTCAACCGTGCGCTGAGCATCGACGGGGAGTACGTGTGGGCGCTGGTGCGCAGGGCCCGGCTGCGCCGCACCCGAGGGGAGCCGGACGAGGCGTTCGCCGACTTCGACCGAGCGGTCGCGCTCGCGCCCGACGAGGCCTGGGTCGCGTCGGAGCGGGGTGACGCCTACCGGCGCGCCCGCCGCTACGAGGAAGCCGTCACCGAGCTCGGGCGGGCCCTCTCCCTCGAACCGGACTACGCCTCGGCCCTCGCCAGCCGCGGTCAGGCCCTCCACGAACTGGGCAGGTACGAGGAGGCGTTGGCCGACCTGGACCGTGCGGTCGAGCTGGAGCCCGACTACTCCTGGGCGCTGGTGATGCGGGCCCACGCGAAGCACGAACTGGGCGACCCGGCAGGCAAGTTCGAGGACCTGCGGCGAGCCGTGGACACGGATCCCGACGACGGCTGGACCAGTCACGAACTGGGCGTGGCGTACCGCGACTCGGCCCTGTACGAGGAGGCGGTCACCGTCTTCCGCCGCATACTGGAACGCAGCCCGGACGACCACGCAACACTGGCCGGTCTCGGCGGGACCTACCGCGACATGAAGGACTACCAGGAGGCCCACCGCCACCTGGACCGCGCCCTGGAGCTGAGCCCGGAGTACGGATGGGCGTACGTCTCACGCGCCCGGGCCGGCCTGGCGACCGGCCGGACCGAGCGGGCGCTCGCCGACCTGGACCGGTGCGTCGAACTGGGGACGGAGGAGGACTGGGCCCGCCGTACGGCCGTCGAGCTGCTGATGCTGTGCGACCGCTGGGACGAGGCGTCGGCGCGGCTGGCCGACGCGGACCGCGCGGCGGCGCCCGACGACGACCTGGACGACCTGCGCGTCGAGGCACACCTGCACGCGGGGCGGTGGACGGAAGCCCGCCGACTGGCCGAGCGGATACGCGAGACGGAACCGATCTCCGGCACCTTCCAACTGGCCGTGACCGTCAGCAGATCCGAAGGCCTGCCCGCCGCCGAACCCCTCTGGCGAGAGCTGGCCCGGACGATCGAGGAGGGCGGCGGACTGGACGAGTCGGAGCGCGCGCAGGGCCGCTGCTTCGTCGGCTGCGCCCTCGCCGACTGGCCCGCCGCCGACCGGGGACTGGCCGACTTCCTGGCCACGACCCCCGACTGGGACGACCTGGCCAACCTGACCGCCGTCCTCACCGACGTACTGGAAAGCCCCGGCTCCGACCGAGCCCGCGTCACCGCCCACCTGACGGAGGCCACAAGGGCCCGAGACGAGATCCAGGCGCGCTACGCCTCATGAGGGCCGGCCGGTCAAGGCCCCGCTGGAGGGCGGGCTCGGCCCTTCAGGGGTTTTAGGGGCGCGGGGAACT
>NZ_LIQZ01000537.1 GCF_001418655.1 Streptomyces phaeochromogenes
CCGATGGAGAAGGTGAAGGCGCCGGAGATGGGGTGGCTGTCCGCCGAGACCACCCGCCAGGCCACGGTGTACGTACCGTCGGCCAGGCCGTCGTCGAGCGGCACCCGGACGCTGTCGGACCGGCCGGACGCGTGCTCGGTGTCGCCCGCGTTCACCCGGCGGTTCTCGGGGCTGAGGACGCGCAGCGAGTCGTCGGTGATGCCGACCGACTCGGTGAAGGTCATGGTGACCTGCTTCGGCGCGGACTTGAGGACGGTTCCCTCGCCGGGGGTCGTCTCGCGCACGGCCGAGTGGGCGGACACCGGGCCCGCGCCGCCCAGCACGAACAGCGCGCCGAGCAGGGCGACGAGGGCCACTGCCCGGCGTGGCGCCGACACCCGTAGTACCCGTAGCACTCGGTGTATGCGGCGCCCTCGGCCCACGTCGCCTCTCCCTGCTGCTCGTCCTGCTCGCACTGCACATCCATATACATCTGTGTCTGCGGCTGCGGCCTCGGTGGGAGTACGGATGTACGCGACACCTTGTTCAACACGGCCTGCGCCCGCACCGGCCGCCCAGGACCGCCCGGGCACCGGCGTTCACCACGTCGGCCGTGCCGACACCCCGCCGTCAACGACCAGGTCGTGCCCGGTGATCCAGGAGGCCATCGGTGAGGCGAGGAAGACGCAGGCGTCGCCCACGTCCTCGGGACGCCCCAGCCTCCCGGTGGGTACCGCCTGTTGCCAGCGCCGTACGCCGTCGGGCCACGCCTCCGCCAGGCCCGCGCGGTCGATCAGCCCCGGCGAGACGGTGTTCACGCGGATTCCGTAGGGACCGTACTCCAGGGCCGCCGAGCGCGCGTGCGCGACGACGGCCGCCTTGGACGCGGAGTAGTGCGCGTGCAGGGGAGCGGGGTGCGTGGCCTCGATGGACGCGATGTGCGTGATGCTGCCCACAGGCCCACCGGACGAGCCCCGCCGGTCGCTCAGGCCGCTCAGGCCGCTCACATCGCTCCCATCGCTCAGGTCACGCCGGTCGCCCTGCCCCCTCCCCTCGCGCATCACCTCCACCGCCGCCTGCGTACACACGAACACGCTCGACACATTGGCTTCGACCACCGCCCGCCAGTCCCCCGCCGTCATCCCGGGCAGCTCCTGGACCGGCTGTACGCCCGCGTTGTTGACCAGGGCCGTCAGCAGGCCGCCCCAGCCGGCGGCCTCGCGCACCAGGCGGTGGCACTCGTCCTCGACGGTCAGATCGGCCCGCAGGGCGACCGCGCGTCCGCCCGAGCCGACGATGAGGTCGACGACTTCACGGGCGGCCTCCGCGTTCGTACGGAAGTGGACGGCCACGGCCGCCCCCGCCTCGGCGAACCGCAGCGCGATGCCGCGCCCGATGCCGCCCGACGCACCGGTGACGAGGGCGACCTGCCCGTCGAGAAGCCCGCTGCCGTGTCCGCTGCGGTGTGCGCTGCGAAGTCCGTCGCGGTGTGCGTCATGGTGTCCTTCGTCCGGGCCGATCACGGGCGGCTCAGCGCGGCGATCCGCGCGGCCCGGTCCGGGTGGCTGGCGGTGAGTTGCGCCGCGTCCCCGTGCTCGTACCCCTCGTAGGTGAAACCGGGCGCCATCGTGCACCCGAAGAACGACCAGCCGGTGGCGGTCGCGACCCGCGCGCCCATCCAGGTGCGTGCGGGCACGGTGTACTGCAGGTGCTGGCCGCCGAGGACGTCGGGGCCGAGCAGGACCGTACGGGACGTGCCGTCGGGGGACAGGAGCAGCATCTCCAGCGGATCCCCCAGGTAGAAGTGCCACGTCTCGTCGGCGGGGAGCCGGTGGAGCGCGGAGAAGTCATCGGGTTCCGCGGTCAGGAGGACCACTATCGCGGACCCCTCGGGGCGGCCGTCGGGCCGTTCGGGACCCTCCCAGGTGCGGCGGAAGAGACCGCCCTCCTTGGGAATGGGCTCCAACTTGTAGTGGGCGACCAGGGCTTCGGGAGTGATGTCATGGACCACCTCTCGACCATGCCCCAAAGGGAGTTGCCGATCCACCAACCGGATCCCGACGCGCGGAACACCGGCCGCCGACCCGAGGCACTCGTCGCCCGCCGCGCCCCTAGAAACCCGCGGCTTCCCTTGTCAGGAACGCCAGTTGGGCCTTCTTCGCGGGCAGGTGCACCTCCGGCAGGTCTATCTCCGGGAGCACGACCGGTGGACCGAGCACGAAGCCCTGGCGGGTCAGACGGGCGATCGCCTTCTCGTTGCGGGGGTCGGGTTCAACCACGACCCGGCGCCGGTCGAGGACGCGCAGCACGTACACGGTGAACGCGGTGAGCAGCGCCGAGCTGTACCCCGGCCGCTCGTCGCCCTCACCCGCGGGCGCGATCAGCAGGTGGACGCCGATGTCGCCCGGCTCCACCTCGTAGCACTCGCCGACCCGGTCGGCCGCGGGCTCGTACGTCTGGAAGAGCGCGGCCGGCCGACCGTCCAGGACGGCCAGGTAGGCGTGGTGGGTGTCGAGGGAGTCGAGATGCCGGTACGTCTCCAGCACCTGCTCCCTGCCGAAGCCGCCCATCCCCCAGAACCGGGCGCG
Source organism: Streptomyces phaeochromogenes (assembly GCF_001418655.1). Taxonomy (GTDB): domain Bacteria; phylum Actinomycetota; class Actinomycetes; order Streptomycetales; family Streptomycetaceae; genus Streptomyces; species Streptomyces phaeochromogenes. The sequence goes on from NZ_LIQZ01000537.1 coordinate 2,568, forward strand.
TTCGGCCGTCACCCAGGCGTGGAGCACGTCCAGGTCGGCGTCCGGGTCCACGCGCAGGACGCGGACCGCGCCGAGACCGTCAACGACCTGCTCGTGGACGGCCTCACGGCTCGCGGCGTACGGCTCGGATGTCATCGTTCTGTCCTCCATGTGCTGTCCTCCGTGAGCTTGGTCCAGTCGGTCACGACGGGGACCAGATCTCCCCTGACCCACAAGGGGAGTTGATCGCGGTGGTGGGGTGAGTCCGGGACGCCCGAGGCACCGAACGGCACCACCCAGAGGCTGTTCTCGCGCCGCGCGACATCCCACACATAGCGGGCGGCGGGACCACGAGCGGCCCGGTCGGTGAGCCCCGGCACGGCGGAGGTGCACAGCACGCAGTCGTGGTCGCCGGAGAGCCCGGGCTCCCGTTCGTCGTACGAGGGGTCCGGCAGCGCCCGCCAGGGAGCGAGGCGGTGGGTGTCGCCCCACGGGCCCTTCGGCGGGTCTCCGGCCACCTCCTCCACGGCCGCCCTGACGACCTCGGCACGGTCGATCCCGTACAACTCCTCGGCCCTGAGCAGGCTTTCGAGGGCGAAGGCGACTCGGGGAACGAGTGCGAGCCACGGGCGGAAGACCTCGGGATACAGCCGGGGTTCGGTGAGGCGGGCCAGGGCGGGGTGGGCCGCGAGGCGGCGTACGACCGCGCCCCGGACCGCCGCGTAGGTGGCCGCCTCCGTGCTGTCGGCGGTCATGTGGCGGTTCCAGTGGAGGAGCCGGTCGCGCAGGGAGGCGGCCTCGGGGGTGAGGCCGTCGAGAGCGGCGAGGAGGTCCAACAGCGGGGCGGCGGAGGCGAGATGGGTGTCCATGTGGAGGGCGGCCATGTCGGCGGCGGACCAGTCCCGCCGGGTGCCGAGGAGTGCGCGCAGCCGGGTGGCCCGGTGGGGCGGGGCGAACTCGACGCCGAGCGGGGTCGCCGGGCCGCGCTGGTTCGCCATCACCGCGATGCCGTCGTCGACCGTGCCGCGGGGCATGGGCGCGTACCAGCCGCGCCACTCGTGCCCGGGCTCCCAGGCGTTGACGATCCGCGTGCGGTTGTCCTCACTCCGGACCGGGACCCTGCCCGCGACCCGGTGCAGCAGACCGCCCTCGGTGTCGGCGGCCTGGACGACGTTGACGGGTTCGGCCCAGTCGTCGAACGCCCGGTCCACGTCGGCGACCCGGCGGGCGCGGAGGAGGGGGAGGAGTGTC
>NZ_LIQZ01000538.1 GCF_001418655.1 Streptomyces phaeochromogenes
GACGAAGCCCAGATGGCAGACGTACCCCTCGTCGAGGATCGAGTGCACCATCTCGTGGTCGTACGCGGCGCGCTCCTTGGAGCGGGTGGGGACGGTGCGGTCGGTCGGGGTGTAGGTGGCGGGGCGCGGGGCGGCCGTCTCCGTCATGGTGCTCTCCAGGGCTGTGTCGTCGTCTGTTCCGGCGCGTACGCCGTCATCTGTTCCGGCGGGTACGCCGTGCTCGCCTTGCGTGGCTTATTGCACTAGTGCATACTCTGCTTTGTGCTAGAAGAGTATCGGATCGAGGGTAGGCGCGCAGCTGAGATTGCGGCCAGCGTCGAGCGTGCGGTGGGTTCGGGGGAGTTGGAACCCGGTCAACTGCTGCCGCCGATGCGGGAGTTGGCGGGTCGGCTCGGGGTGAATGCCAATACCGTCGCGGCGGCCTATCGCACTCTGCGTGAGCGCGGAGTGATCGAGACGGCGGGCCGGCGCGGCAGCCGCGTACGGTCCAAGCCGGTGACGACCGCTCGGGAGATCTCCCGACTGGATGTGCCGCCGGGCGTACGGAACCTGACCGACGGCAACCCGGACCCGGCGCTGCTGCCCGCGCTCGCCGGAGTGTTCGCGGCGGCCGGGGCCCACGCGGACCGGGAGCCGGTGCTCTACGGAGAGGCCGCCGTGGAGCCGGAGTTGGCGCGCCTCGCGCGTGCGGACCTGGACGCGGACGGCGTGCCTGACGGGCCGGTCGTGGTCACCTCGGGGTCGCTCGACGCCATCGAGCGGGTGCTGGCCGTGCATCTGAGGCCCGGTGACGCCGTCGCCCACGAGGACCCCGGCTGGCGCAGTGTGCTCGATCTGATCCCGGCGCTCGGGCTGCGCGCGGTTCCGGTCGGCGTCGACGAGGAGGGGCCGCTGCCCGACGACGTACGAGCCGCGCTGGAGGGCGGGGCGCGGGCCCTGATCGTCACCGACCGCGCGCAGAACCCGACCGGCGCCGCGGTGAGCGCCACGCGCGCGCGTGCCCTGCGTTCCGTGCTGGCCCAGTACCCGGAGACCCTGCTCGTCGAGGACGACCACGGGCATCGCATCGTCGACCTGCCCCTGCATCCGCTGGCCGGCGTGACCCGGCACTGGGCGTTCCTGCGCTCGGTCGCCAAGGCGTACGGGCCCGATCTGCGGCTTGCCGTGCTCACCGGCGACTCCGTCACCATGGACCGTGTGCAGGGGCGGCAGCGCCTGGGGCCGGGATGGGTGAGCCGGCTGCTGCAACGGGCCGTTGCCGGGCTGTGGGCCGGCGGCGCGGTGGACGTGCGGGTCGTGGCGGCGGCCTACGGGCGGCGGCGGGACGCGTTGATCGGCGCGCTCGCGGAGCGGGGCGTCGAGGCGTACGGGCGCAGCGGGATGAACGTGTGGGTGCCCGTGCCGGACGAGACCGGGGCCGTCGCGCGACTGCTGCACGCGGGCTGGGCCGTCGCTCCGGGGGCCCGCTTCCGGATGAACGCGCCACCTGGGCTGCGGATCACCGTCTCGACCCTCGCGCCGGACGAGGTCGGGGCGTTGGCGGACGCGGTCGCCGCCGCGGTCGGGCCGGCACCCGATCGCCGGTACGTCTGAGTCCGGGGCGCGGCGAACCGGGGAGCGGGGGAGCCGGGGACCTGATGACGCGGTCGCGGGGTCGTGCGGTGGGCTCAGGGCTTGGGCCTGGCGGGCTTGGTGGGCCTGGTGGGCCTGGACTGGGTGAGTGCGGCGCCCACCAGCACGATGACCGCGCCCACCGGTGTCGACCAGGCCAGCGACTCACCGAGGATCGCGACGCCCGCGGCGGTGGCGATGACCGGGATGAAGTACGTGACCATCTGGGCCGTCGTGGGACCGACCTCGGCGACCAGGCCGTACTGGATGAGAAGGGCGAGGCCCGTGCCGAGCGTGCCCAACGCGATGATCGCGAGCAGCGGTACGAGCGGGAAGTGGGTCGGCAGGGTCGTGAACAGCGGGGTGACGACTGCCAGTTGGGCCGTCGCGAGCAGCAGCTGGGCGCCGGTCAGCGAGAGGTTGGAGTGGCTCGAGCCGGCCAGTGTGCGGCGGATGTAGATCCAGCCGATCGGGTAACTGAGCGACGCCAGCAGGGCCATCGCGGTGCCCGCGGCGTCCAGGCCGTGGAAGCCCTGCCAGGCGCCGAGCACCGTCAGCACGCCGAGGAAGCCGAGGCCGAGGCCCGCGACCCGGCGGCGGGTGGGCCGGTCCTCGGAGAGGGCGACCAGCGACAGGGCCATGCCCCACAGGGGTGAGGTCGCGTTGCAGATACCCGCCAGCGTGGACGGAATCGTCAGCTCGGAGTACGCGAACAGCGAGAACGGCAGGGCGTTGAGGAGCAGGGCCGAGACCGCCAGGTGACCCCAGGTGCGCGCTCCGCTCGGCAGTCGGTCCCGCTTCCAGGCGATGGCGACCGCGAGCACCAGCGTCCCGAACAGCAGGCGGCCGAACGTCACTTGGAAGGGGGCGTAGCCATTCGTGCCGACCTTGATCAGGAGGAAGCTGAAACCCCAGATCAGGGACAGACCGGCGAAGCGGAGGCGCCAGTCGAGGGCTCGGCGACGGCGAAGAGGCGGGGCGGTGCGGAGTGAGCCCGGCGGTGCGGTCGACAAGGGGACGGGAGAAGTCTGGGGCTCGGTCGCGGCGCTCATGAGGACCACGATGGGGGATCACGATCTCGTAGCACAAGCGAGACTTCTATCGCGGTACCTCGTAGTATTGCTTACATGTTGAATCTGGAGCGCCTGCGTACCCTCGACGCCCTGGCCCGGCACGGCTCGGTCAGCGGTGCGGCCGAGGGGCTGCATGTGACGACCTCCGCCGTGTCCCAGCAGATGTCCAAGCTGGAGCGGGAAGTCGGGCAGCAACTGCTCGCCAAGAACGGGCGGGGGGTGCGGCTCACCGACGCGGGGCGGCTGCTCGCCGACCATGCCGCGCGCATCCTGTCCCAGGTCGAGCTCGCCCAGTCCGATCTGGAGGCCCAGCGCGGGCAGGTGATGGGGGAGTTGAGGCTCGCCGCGTTCCCCACGGCGGCGCGCGGGCTGTTCCCCACGGCCCTTGCCGCGCTGCGTGCCGAGCATCCCGGGCTGCGGGTTCGCTCGCGTGAGCTGGAGCCGGAGACCGGGGTCGCCTTGGTGACGCGCGGCGACCTCGATCTGGCGGTCGTTCTCGACTGGTACAACAAGCCGTTGCCGCTGCCGGACGGTCTGGTCAAGGCCTCGCTTCTCGACGATCCCACCGATCTGGCGCTGCCTGTCGGGCATCGCCTCGCCGATCGTCCGGAGGTGGACCTGGCGGATTTCGTCGACGACGAGTGGATCGCCTGGGACGAGGGGGAGTTCTGCCACGAGTGGCTGCTCTTCACGCTGCGGGGCAAGGGGATCGAGCCGGTCATCGCGCACCGGGCGGTGGAGCATCACACGCAGCTCGCGATGGTCGCGGCGGGGCTCGGGGTGTGCGTGGCGCCCCGCCTCGGGCGGGATCCTGTGCCGGCCGGGGTGCGGACCGTGCCGGTTCGGCCGCGTGTGACGCGGCATGTGTATGCGGTGTGGCGGGCCGATGCGGATCGGCGGCCGGCGATCCGGGCCGCTGTGGATGCGTTGCGCTCCGCGGGGGTGCGGGTTTCTTAGGCGGTTTTTGGGTGCGGGATGGTTGTGGCTGGGTGCGCAGTTCCCCGCGCCCCTTATAGGGGCGCGGGCGCCCCGCCCCTCCTCACAACGAAGCGAGTTTGCGGAAGTCCCATGACGCCGTTGCCACCGGTGTCAGGCGCATCCAGGCGTGTCTGCCGTCGTGGGGCATTTCGTCGAGGGCGAAGTTCTTGCGGGCGAACAGGCGCTCCACGGAGTCGAGTTCGGGGTAGGGCTCGCCCGTGCGGGGGGCCTCGCCGATGAACTCGACGGTGCCTGAGAGTTCGACGCCCCGCAGGTCGTCGTACTCCTCGCCGGTGTCGACGACGACCGCGACGCGGGGGTCGCGGCGCAGGTCGGACCAGCGTTTGCTGCGGGTGATCGAGTACAGCCAGAGGGACTTGCCGTCCCAGACGAACCAGAGCGTGCTGACGTGCGGCGCGCCGTCGGCCGACACGGTCGCCACCCGGCAGGTGCGTTGGGTGGTCAGGAACTCGTCGAGCTCGTCGGGTGTCATCATGATCCTTCGGCCCCGGCGCTGAGTGACGGCCATACGGTTCCCCATTTCTGACGTGACGTCAGAAAAGCATGGGGTGTCTTCCGTCCGTACGCAATGGTGGTTACGCTCGCCCGCCACCGCAGACCAGGTCGACCGGGCCGCGCAGGGTCCGGGGACCACCCGTGACAGGGGGAGCCCATGCCGTCGCACGAGCAGCTCAGTGAACTCCTCGACCCCGCGACCACGGTCCTGCTGACCGTCGAGTGCCAGCAGGGTGTCGTGGGCCCGGACAGCGCGTTGCCCGAACTGGCCAAGGAGTTCCGTGCCTCGGGCGCGCTCGCCCAGGTCGCCCGTCTCGTCACGGCGGCCCACGAGAGCGGCGTACAGGTCATGCACGCGGTCGCCGAGCGCCGTCCCGACGGACGGGGGGCCAACCACAACGCCCGGTTGTTCCGCGCGGCCGAGCGGTTGCCGGTGCGGCAGTTGTCGGGGACCACCGCGGTACGTGTCGCGCCGCCCATCGAGGTCGCCGACGAGGATCTCGTCGTACGCCGTCTGCACGGTCTTTCGCCGCTCGCCGGTACCGATGTCGACGCGCTGCTGCGCAACCTCGGCTGCCGGACGCTGATCGTGACCGGTGTCTCCGCCAATGTGGCCGTGCCCAACGCGGTGTTCGACGCGGTGAACCGCGGCTACACGGTCGTCGTCCCGAGCGACGCCATCGCGGGGGTGCCTTCCGACTACACCCCCGCGATGATCCGCAACACGCTCGCCCTGGTGGCCACCGTCGCCACCACGGACGAGGTACTGGCCTGTCTCAAGCGACCCCGCCGGGTCAGCCGAGCGTGATCGAGTCCCCGCTGACGGTGATCTTGGCGGCGGTGAGGCCACTGGTCGCGGGCCCCTTCTTGACGCTGCCGTCCGCGGCGTTGAACTGGCTGCCGTGGGCGGGGCAGGTGATGGTGCCGTCGGCGACGCTGTTGATCTGCTGCTTCTGGTGCGGGCACACCGTCGAGTAGGCCTTGAACTCACCGGCCGTCGGCTGTGTGACGACCACCCCCTGGTCGGCGAATATCTTGCCGCCGCCCTCCGGGATGTCGGTGGTCTTGGCCAGCGCCGCGCCGCCGCCGGAGCCCGACGACGCGGAAGCGTCGGAGGAGCCGGACGAACTGTCGTCGGAGCCCCCGCAGGCGGTGAGCGTGGCGGCGATACCGGCCCCGCCGAGTGCTGCCAGGAGGGTGCGACGGCAGAGCGCCGGCGCAGGTTTGAGCGATTCGCTGGACATAGTGGCGGTCCCTTCCACAGATGTGCAGATGCGCGTTTGTGAAGTTGTGTGTTGATCCAACAAGGGGTACGGGTACGTCACCCGCGCAGTTCAGGCGGTTCAGGAATCGAGCGACTTCTTGATGAAATCGAGATCCAGCCTGAGCAGGGTGTCTATCACGCCCTCCTGTGTCACCGAGTGCGTGGCTCCCGGCAGCGGAAGCACGGTGTGCGGCCGGCCCGCGGCGAGCAGCGCCGCCGAGAACCGCAACATGTGTGCGGGCGCCACATTGTCGTCGGCCATCCCATGTACGAGCATCAAGGGTCGCGTCAACTTGTGCGCGTGGGCCACCAGGGAGCAGCGTTCGTAGTCCTCCGCCTGGACGTCCGGGTGGCCCATGAACCGCTCCTTCCAGTGCGTGTCGTACAGCCGCAGATCGGTCGGCGCCGCGCCCGCGACCGCCGCGTGGAACACGTCGGGCCGGTGCAGCACGGCCCCCGCTGCGAGATAGCCGCCGAAGGACCAGCCCCGGATGGCCACGCGTCCCGTGTCCAGATCGGGGAAGAGCTCCGCTGCCGCGCGTACGGCGTCCGCCTGGTCCTCGATCACGGGCATCAGCTGGTCCCCGTGGATGGCGGTCTCCCAGGCCCGGTCGCGACCCGGAGTGCCCCGTCCGTCGACGCACAGCACCGCGAAGCCCTGGTCGGCGAACCACTGGTTCACGGCGTGGTGCCAGGCGGCGGCCTGCACGACCTTCTGCGCGCCGGGCCCCGAGTACGAGTGCACGATCACGGGCAGTCGGCCCGCCCCCGGTTCGTACGACGTCGGCAGGTACAGCGCCGCCCGCAACTCCCGCTCGCCCAGGGTCAGGAACCGGGGGCGAGGCTCGGTCACGGGCCGCTCGGCCAGCACCCGGATCCGCCCGGCCGGTCCGCCGTCCCGATGCACCGTCACCGTCTGCCCGTCGAGGGTGGTGCTGTCCAGGACGGCGGTGTCGCCCCCGATGGTGGCACGGTGCACGCCCGGCTCGTCGGTCAGCCGCTCGAAGCCCTTCTCCGGGTCGTACGACCAGACGTGCGTCTCCGTCGGCTCCTCGGACGCCGTGAAGTAGAGCCGGTCGCCCACCACGCCGAGCAGTTCGTGGACGTACATGCTCTCCGGGGTGCGCACCCCCGTTTCGGTCAGCAGCAGTCCGCGCGAGCCCTCCTGGGTGGTGAGGACGAGACCGGCGGTGGCGGTGGTGGCCGGGGTTCCGGGTATGAACTCCAGCCAGGCGGCGTCCCGGAGATGGTGGAGCGTCGTGGTCAGGCCCGTGGAGGAACCGATCCGGAGCAGATACGCCGAGCGCTGGTCCCGGGTCTGCACGACGGCGGAGGGCCCGGCGTCGTCCCAGGCCGCGTGCACGACGTACTCGAAGGACGGGTCGGTCCACTCACCCACCGGATGCGGCCCGGAAGCTTCCTCGGGGAGCCGCACCTCGACGCGCTCGCCGTCGAGGCCCACCACGTGCAGCGACAGCTCGGCGTTGGCGGTGCCCGCGGCCGGGTACCGGATCGCACGCGGCGGACGTGTCGGGTTCGCCGGATCGCCGATGAACCACTGCTGGACGGGTGAGTTGTCGACGCGTACCACCAGCAGCGCGTCCCCGTCCGGCGACCACCAGAAGGACCCTGTGCGGTGCAGCGACTCGGCCGAGACGTGGTCGGAGAGCCCGTACGTGATCTCCGGGCCCTCCGGCCTGGCCAGCGCGCGGTCGGCCGTGCCGTCGATGCGTACGACGCGAAGCGCGCCGTCACTCACGTACGCGATGCGGGAGCCGTCGGGGCTCGGGCGCGGGGCGACGACCGGGCCCGCGGTGGGGATCCGGTGCGGGACGCCCTCGTCCGTGCGTACGGCCCACAGGGCGCCCGAGAGGGCGAACACGACCAGGCGGACGGCCGCGTCGGCGGCGTACGAGACGATCCCCGCGCTCGTCTCGCGCGCCCGCTCGCGCCGGATGCGTTCGGCCTCCGGGACCTCGCCGTCGTCGCCGAGCGCGAGCGGGTCGGCGAGCAGCCGCTCCTCGCCGTTCTCGTACAGCCACAGCAGGCTCGTCGTGGAGCGGCCGCTCGTGGTGCGCAGGAAGACGACGCGGTCGCCGTCCGGCGAGACGGTGAAACCGCGCGGCACACCGAGGGAGAAGCGTTTCGTACGGGCGTGCTGCAGGGGCAGGTCTTCGGCGGTCACAGGTGATCCCTTCGTGCGAGTGGACGGGGAACGCCCCAGTAACCTGGGGCGATGCTCAAGGAAGTCAGCGCGACCCGCTATGTCACGCCGTTGCGTGAGGGCGGCTCGCTGCCGGGGCTCGTCGAGGCCGACGATCTCGGGACGTACGTCATGAAGTTCACCGGCGCCGGACAGGGGCGGAAGACCCTCGTCGCGGAGGTGGTCTGTGGTGAACTCGCCCGTCGCCTGGGCCTGCGCGTACCCGGCCTGGTCACGATCGGGCTCGATCCGGTGATCGGGCTCGGTGAACCGGACCAGGAAGTGCAGGAGTTGCTCAAGTCGAGCGGGGGGCTGAATCTCGGGATGGATTTCCTCTCCCGGTCGATCGGCTTCGACGCCCTCGCGCACCAGGTGAGCCCGGAAGAAGCCGGGAGAATCGTCTGGTTCGACGCGCTGGTCAACAATGTCGACCGATCGTGGCGGAACCCTAACATGCTGGTCCGGAACGGCGATCTGTGGCTCATCGACCACGGCGCCACCATGATCTGGCACCACAACTGGCCCGGGGCGACGGCCTCCGCGGCCAAGCCGTACGACGCCTCCGACCACGCACTCGCGCCGTTCGGCCCCGACATCACCTCCGCCGCCGCGGAGTTGGCGCCCCGTGTCACCGAGGAACTGCTCGCCGAGGTGACCGCGGCGATCCCGGAGGAGTGGCTGCGGGACGAGCCGGGGTTCGAGTCGACGGACGCGCTCAGGCGCGCGTACGCCGAGCCGCTGCTCGCCCGCGCCGCCACGATTCACGAGCGCGTCCGGACGAGCCAGGAGGGCACGAAGTGAGCGAGCGCGACGGCCGTGACGGTCGCGATGTCTACGAGTACGCGCTGCTGCGGGTCGTTCCGCGCGTCGAGCGCGGGGAGTACTTCAACGCGGGCGTGCTCGTGTACTGCCGCGCGAAGTCCTTCGTGGCTGCCCACACCCATCTCGACGAGACCAAGCTGCGGGCCCTCGACCCGGAGGCGGACGCGCCCGGGGTGCGCGCCGCTCTGCGGGCCGTCGAGAGCGTCTGCGCCGGGGGAGCGGCGGCGGGTCAGGCCGCGCGCGACGACGCCGGGCGGCGCTTCCGCTGGCTGATCGCGCCCCGCTCCACGGTCGTCCAGCCGGGGCCCGTGCACACCGGGCTCACGGCGGATCCCGCCGCCGAGGCTGTGCGGCTGCTCGACCTGCTGGTCAGGTAATGGCTCACACCGGCCGAGCAGGCCGTTGACACTGGGTGCCAAGGCTTCTAGCGTCACGTCTGCTGAAGGTACTAAGCGGTCGCTCACCAGAGGGGCGTACCGTGAGAGCCGCAGGTTTGGTCTTTCAAGGGCTTCCCAAGGGCGAGGAGAACCAGCAATGTCCACCTCAGAGCAGCGCGTCGCCGTAGTCACCGGTGCCGCGCGCGGCATCGGCGCCGCGACCGCCGTACGACTGGCCGCCGAGGGCCGCGCCGTCGCGGTGATCGACCTCGACGAGGCCGCGTGCAAGGACACCGTGGAGAAGATCACCGCCGCCGGCGGCAGGGCGATCGCGGTGGGCGCCGACGTCTCCGACGAGGCGCAGGTCGAGGCCGCCGTGGCGCGCGTCGCCGAGGAGCTCGGGGCGCCGACGATCCTGGTGAACAACGCGGGCGTGCTCCGTGACAACCTGCTGTTCAAGATGAGCGTGTCGGACTGGGACACGGTCCTGAACGTGCACCTGCGCGGCTCCTTCCTGATGACGCGGGCCGTCCAGAAGTACATGGTGGACGCCAAGTTCGGCCGTGTCGTCAACCTCTCCTCCTCCTCGGCGCTCGGCAACCGCGGCCAGGTGAACTACTCCGCCGCCAAGGCCGGTCTGCAGGGCTTCACCAAGACCCTCGCGTTCGAGCTCGGCAAGTTCGGCGTCACCGCGAACGCCGTCGCGCCCGGCTTCATCGTCACCGACATGACCGCCGCCACCGCCGAGCGGGTCGGTATGGGCTTCGAGGAGTTCCAGGCCGCGGCAGCCACCCAGATCCCCGTCCAGCGCGTAGGCAACCCGGACGACATCGCCAACGCGATCGCCTTCTTCACGGGCGACGCGGCCGGCTTCGTCTCCGGCCAGGTGCTGTACGTGGCCGGCGGACCGCTCAACTAGGGCCGGGGGAACAGGAACATGACCACTGTGGAACTCTCCGGCAAGGTCGCCCTCATCACCGGTGCGAGCCGCGGCATCGGCTACGGCGTCGCCGAGGCGCTGCTCGCCCGCGGCGACCGGGTGTGCATCACCGGCCGCAACGAGGACGCGCTCAAGGAGGCAGTCGAGACACTCGGCGCCGACCGCGTGATCGGCGTCGCGGGCAAGGCCCACGACGAGGCCCACCAGGCAATCGCCGTCGAGCGCACCATGGAAGCCTTCGGCCGTATCGACTTCCTGGTCAACAACGCCGGTACGAACCCGGTGTTCGGGCCGATCGCCGACCTCGACCTCAACGTGGCACGCAAGGTGTTCGAGACCAACGTCGTCTCCGCGCTCGGCTTCGCCCAGCGGACGTGGAAGGCGTGGCAGAGCGAGAACGGCGGCGCGATCGTCAACATCTCCTCGCTCGCGGGCGTCCAGGCCTCGCCGTTCATTGGGGCGTACGGCATCAGCAAGGCCGCGATGATCAACCTGACGCTTCAGCTGGCGCACGAGTTCGCGCCCAAGGTACGGGTCAACTCCATCGCGCCCGCCGTCGTCAAGACGCAGTTCGCCAAGGCCCTGTACGAGGGCCGCGAGGAGGAGGCGGCTGCCGGCTACCCCCTTGGCCGGCTCGGCGTGCCGTCGGACATCGGCGGCACCGCCGCGTTCCTGACCTCGGAACAGTCGGACTGGATCACCGGGCAGACGCTGGTGGTCGACGGCGGGAAGTTCCTCAACGCCGGAGTCTGACAACGGAACTCGATCGCGGACGCCCGGGCGGCTTGGCCGAAAAACGCCCGGGCGTCCGCCTGTCCAGGGGCCTACCAGGAAAGAGACCGTTCCGACACGTTCCGCGATACTTGCTGATCAAGGGCCCTGCCAGTGTGAAGGCCCATGCGGCCGGGCGCTGCGGTATCGTGCGCCCACCCTTGTGGTATGGCCGATCGAGGAGCGTGCGCGTGTTCAAGCGGGACAGATACCTGCGTCAGATGGGGGCGATCACGTCCATATCCCTGGTCGCCGGATGCGGCGTATTCTCCTCGGACTCTTCCGACGAGGGGAAGTCGATCCTCGTGGGGACGACGAGTGAGCCCAGCACGCTGGATCCGGCGGCCTCCTGGGACAACTCGTGGGAGTTGTTCCGCAACGTTCACCAGGCTCTTCTGAACTTCCCCGCCGGCGCGTCCGAGCCCGAACCCGACGCCGCCGAGAGCTGCCAGTTCACCAACGGTTCGAGCACCGTGTACAGCTGCAAGCTGCGTACGGGACTGAAGTTCTCCAACGGGCACAAGCTGGACGCGAAGGCCGTCAAGTACTCCATCGACCGGATCAAGAAGATCAACGTCAACGGCGGCCCCGCCGGTCTGCTGAACAGCCTCTCCCGCGTCGAGGCGAAGGGCGACCAGGAGGTCGTCTTCCATCTCAACCAGCCCGACGCGACGTTCCCCTTCGTGCTCTCCACGCCCGCCATGTCGATCGTGGACCCCGAGGAGTACCCCGCGAACGCGCTCCGCAAGGACGGCAAGGTCACCGGGTCGGGGCCGTACAACCTGGAGTCCTACGAAGAGGGCAAGCAGGCCGAGCTCGTCAAGAACGGCAACTACAAGGGGATCGCGGACCGGAAGAACAACGCCGTCACCATCCGCTACTTCCGGGACTCGGCCGCGATGGCCGACGCCCTCCGGGCCAAGCAGATCGACGTCGTCTACCGCGGTCTGCGCGCCTCGGACATCGTGGACATCCAGGACAACAGCGGGGACGAGGGTCTCCAGCTCGTCGAGAACCCCACCACCGAGATCAGCTACCTGGTGTTCAACCCCAAGGACCCGTGGGCCAAGAAGATCTCGGTCCGCAAGGCGATCGCCCAGATCGTCGACCGGCCCGCGCTCGCCCACAACATCTACAAGGACACCGTCGAGCCGCTGTACTCGATGATCCCCAAGGGCCTGGTGGGCCACACCACGGGCTTCTTCGACGACTTCGGGAACCCCAGCGCCACCAAGGCCAGGCAGATCCTGGCGGACGACGGCATCACCGAGGCCGTCCCGCTCACCCTCTGGTACACCACCGACCGCTACGGCTCCCAGACCAAGCCGGCCTTCGAGGAACTGAAGCGGCAGCTGGAGGCCGACGACCTGTTCAAGGTCACGCTCAAGAGCCGCCCCTGGAAGACGTACGTCGGGGGCTACCAGAAAGGCGAGTACCCGGTCTTCGGGCGCGGCTGGTTCCCCGACTTCCCGGACGCCGACAACTTCATCGCCCCCTTCGTGGGCGAGCAGAACGCGCTCGGCACGCCGTACGACACCCCTGAGATCACCGGCAAGCTGATACCCGACTCGCGCCGGGAGAGCGACCGCGGGGCGGTGGCCCCGGAGTTCGAGAAGGCCCAGCAGATCCTCCTCGACGACGCCCGCCTGCTGCCGCTGTGGCAGGGCAAGCAGCACGTCGCCGCGAACGAGGAGATCGGCGGCGCCGAGAACGCCATCGACCCGGCGACGATGATGGCGATGTGGGAGCTGTACTGGAAGACCAGCTGGTAGCGCGGGCACTTGGGCACTCGGGCCCGATTGTCAGTGGGCGCCTGTAGGTTCTGTGCTCTGACGGTGGCCGCGCCTCGCGCGGCCACCCACGGCCGTGTGTTCCGCGGCCGTGAAGTGAGCGCACACCGGAGGAAGTTGACGTGACCGACACCGCCATGCTGCCCGAGTCCTGGCGCGGCGTCCTGGGCGAAGAGCTCCAGAAGCCCTACTTCAAGGAGCTCACCGAGTTCGTCGAGGAGGAGCGCGAGAAGGGTCCCGTCTACCCGCCGCGCGAGGAGGTCTTCGCCGCGCTGGAGGCGACGCCGTACGAGAGCGTGAAGGTGCTCGTCCTCGGCCAGGACCCGTACCACGGCGAGGGCCAGGGCCACGGCCTGTGCTTCTCGGTCCGTCCGGGCGTGAAGACCCCGCCCTCGCTGCGCAACATCTACAAGGAGATGCAGGCGGAGCTCGGCACACCGATCCCCGACAACGGCTATCTGATGCCGTGGGCCCAGCAGGGCGTCCTGCTGCTCAACGCGGTGCTGACGGTCCGCTCCGGCGAGGCCAACTCGCACAAGGGGAAGGGCTGGGAGAAGTTCACGGACGCGGTGATCCGGGCCGTGGCCGACCGGCCCGACCCGGCGGTCTTCGTCCTGTGGGGCAACTACGCGCAGAAGAAGCTCCCGCTCATCGACGGGGAGCGGCACATCGTGGTGAAGGGCGCCCACCCCTCGCCGCTGTCCGCGAAGAAGTTTTTCGGCTCGCATCCGTTCACACAGATCAACGAGGCGGTCGCCAAGCAGGGTCACGACGCGATCGACTGGCGGATCCCTGACCTGGGCTGACATCACGTCACGCCGTCATCCCGGCATCCCATGACGCCCCTGTCACCGCGGCGTGTGCCACGGCCGCCGTCGTGGGCCGCTGTCACGAGGACCCGGTCCGGCCGCACGCCGGGCCGGGTTCTGTTGGTGAGGGGGATCGGTCCGGCTGGTCCGCCGGACCGATCCGGCCGGTCGGTGTGCCTGATCCGGTCGGTGGTCCGGTCCGGCTGGCAGGCAGGTCCGGTCCGGTCCGGCCGGTCGGTGGGCCGTCCGTCACCGGCCTGGCCCAGTGGCACGCGGGGCCCCCGGGGCTGCCTGAGCTCGAATGTCAGTGTCTGCCGTTAGCGTCGGGAGAGGTGACGGAACGACCGGCGCGGGCGCTGCGGCCGGCGGACGAGCGTGGAGGACGACCCGGTGGCGGAGCAACAGGAACAGGCGGCGGCGGACGCGATGATGACCAGGATCGGGCAGGTCGCCATGCTCCTCCACGGCGGTGACCGCGAGGAGGCCCGAGGCCGCTTCCTGGACCTGTGGACCGAGATCGGCGAGGACGGCGACGCGCTGCACCGCTGCACCCTCGCGCACTACATGGCCGACGCCCAGGACGACCCCTCGGACGAACTGGCCTGGGACCTGCGGGCCTTGTCGGCGGCGGACACTCTGACGGACGGGTCGACGGACGCGCGGATGAACGAGTCGACGGACGCGCGGCTCGTGGAGCAGCAGCAGTCTCTCGCGGTGCGGGCCTTCTACCCCTCCCTGCATCTGAGCCTCGCCGTCGACTACGCGAACCTCGGCCGCTCCGAGGCCGCCCGCAGTCATCTGCGCCGGGCCCGCGACACCGTGGGCGTCCTCGGCGACGACGCGTACGGGGACGGTGTCCGGGCGGGCATCGGCCGCCTGGCGCTGAGGCTCGACGAGGAGGGGCCGTCGGGCGGGGCGCCCGAAC
>NZ_LIQZ01000539.1 GCF_001418655.1 Streptomyces phaeochromogenes
CCACGACACCGAGGGCGGGTTGGGAGGGGCGGGCGGGACTGAGGCTCGTGTCGCTGGTGGGCAGCAGGGCGCTGACGCTCTCACCGGCGTGCAGCAGCCCGCCGGTTAGGGTCGTGGGGAGCGGCAGGCCGTCGTAGTGCAGGGCGACGTCCCTGACGGGCTGGTCGCTCCCGTTCGTCGCCTGAAGACTCCAGCCGACCCACTGCTCGGCCAGCGGCGACGGCCGGCTCCTCATCATCACCTGCACCAGGGAGGCCTGCACCACCTCGGCCCGCCGCTCGGCCTCCCGCGCGAGCTCCTGCTCCCGCTCCTCGACCTCCCGGGCCATGGCCGCCACCCGAGCCGACTCCCGCACGGAGTGCCGATGTCCGGCATAGCTCGTGACCAGCCCCGCCACCCCGACAACGACCCCGACCACCCCGACGACTGCCTCCAGCATGCTCGTAACTGTGACGGGGTGCGGGAGGGACAGTCCAGTACCACCGGGGAATCCGATCGGTCCGGTGGCCGAGAGGTGCCGGGCGACGCGGGAAACGCCTGAGGGCCGGTCCGCTTTCGCGGACCGGCCCTCAGGACCTTCAGGGTGAGTGACGGGACTTGAACCCGCGGCATCCTGGACCACAACCAGGTGCTCTACCAGCTGAGCTACACCCACCATGACCGGGCTGGTTCTCCGAGTGGTTCACCGACCGGCCGAGAAAAAGTGTACAGGGTCCGAAGGGGTGCTCGCGCCCGTGTTTCGGTGGGGGTTATCCCGCAGGTAGGACGTGCTTCGAGGCGATGCCGCGGGCGGTTTCCGAGTCGGGGCCGGGCTGCGGGACGAAGATCGCCTCGCGGTAGTAGCGGAGCTCCGCGATGGATTCGCGGATGTCGGCGAGCGCGCGGTGGTTGCCGTTCTTCTCCGGGCTGTTGAAGTACGCCCGGGGGTACCAGCGGCGGGCCAGCTCCTTGACGGAGGAGACGTCCACGATGCGGTAGTGGAGGTACTCCTCAAGAGTCGCCATGTCACGGAGGAGGAAACCGCGGTCCGTGCCGACCGAGTTCCCGCACAGCGGGGCCTTGCCCGGTTCCTTGACGTGCTCTCGGATATAGGTGAGGACCTGCTCCTCCGCGTCCGCCAGGGTCGTGCCGCCGGCCAGCTCGGAGAGGAGGCCGGAGGACGTGTGCATCTGGCGCACCACGTCCGGCATCGTCTCCAGCGAGGCGTCCGGCGGGCGGATCACGATGTCCACCCCCTCGCCGAGTACGTTCAGCTCAGAGTCGGTCACCAGCGCGGCCACCTCGATGAGCGCGTCGTCCGACAGCGAGAGACCGGTCATCTCGCAGTCGATCCACACCATGCGATCGTTCATGGGCTCACCCTACGGCCCGCTCCCGCGCCCGGGCAGGCCCGGGACCTCGGCAGTCGGCACCTATGTCGGCATCGATGACGGACAAAAACCGCGCCGGCCCCGGACCACAACGGTCCGGGGCCGGCGCGCAACGCTCCGAAACGGCCGCGGCTAGGGCGCGCTCCGCTGTCCGGGCAGGCTCGCCCGGCCTCCCGCGTACATCTCCGCGCCGGCCCGTCCCTCGGTGGAGAGGGACGATGTCGCCGGGCCGACCGCGTGCGCGGCGGCCGTACGCCGGGTCTGCAGCGGCACGGGTGCCTCCTGCTGCAGCGGCGGTGGCGGTGGCGCGCCGGACCCGTCCGAGTCCGACTGCTTCTCGCCCTGCGGACGGCGGGCCCGGTAGGCGGCCCGGTACGCGGCGGGGGACGAGCCGAGCTGCCGGCGGAAATGGCCACGCAGGGCCACCGGGGAGCGGAAGCCGCAACGGCCCGCCACCTCGTCCACCGAGTAGTCGGACGTCTCCAGGAGCCGCTGCGCCTGGAGCACCCGCTGCGTGATCAGCCACTGCAGGGGAGCGCTCCCGGTGAGCGAGCGGAACCGGCGGTCGAACGTACGCCTGCTCATGTACGCGCGTGCCGCCAGCGTCTCCACGTCGAACTGTTCGTGGAGGTGCTCCAGCGCCCAGGCGACGACCTCCGCGAGGGGGTCGGCGCCGATCTCCTCTGGTAAAGACCGATCGAGATAGCGCTCCTGACCGCCACTGCGCCGGGGCGGGACCACCAGACGGCGGGCCAGCGCTCCGGCCGCCTCGTTTCCGTGGTCCGTCCGCACTATGTGCAGACAGAGATCGATCCCGGCCGCCGTGCCCGCCGACGTCAGTACGTCGCCGTCGTCCACGAACAGCTCGCGGGGATCGACGTGCACCGACGGATAGCGCTTGGCCAGCGTCGGCGCGTACATCCAGTGTGTCGTCGCGGGACGGCCGTCCAGCAGTCCGGCCGCCGCGAGTACGAAGGCGCCGGTGCACAGCCCGACTATGCGGGCACCCTCCTCATGGGCCCGGCGCAGTGCGTCGAGCGCCTCCTCCGGTGGTGGTGAGGTGATCGACCGCCAGGCCGGCACGACGACCGTGCCTGCCCGGGAGATCGCCTCCAGCCCATTGGGCGCGGTGAGTTCCAGGCCTCCTGTGGTCCGCAGTGGGCCTTCCTCGCCGGCGCACACCAGTAGTCGGTAGCGCGGCACGCCGGCGTCCTGGCGGTCAATCCCGAACACCGAAAGCGGTATGGAACTCTCGAAGATGGGGCCGCCGCTGAACAGCAGCACCGCGACGATCTCCTTGCGGCGTCGCCCGGAAAGTTTCCGGGCCGCGGCTTCCGGCGCGGCAGTGGAGTCGTGGCTCATACTGCTAAGCCCCCCTCGGTGGTCGCGGCTCCTCGGTTGTGTCGCTCCTGCACGTTTCCCCTCGGTCCTGCACGAGTCCCCCGCCGTAAGACGTCAAGATCGAATCTACTGTGTCCCGTGGTGCCGAGGTGGCCAGTTCAGCACTCGGCAGATTGTCGACATGGCAACTTGGCGTGAAGCATTCGATCACGAAGCGTTGCACTCGTGGGCCGTACAGGGAAGTGCGCCTGCCCCGCGTGGCCGGTCCCAGTAGGGTGCGGGCACCCTACTGGACCCTTTCAGTGCAGGTCGAACGGGGGTTGGGGGCCTGGTCGGCCAAGGGGTGCGCGGTGTCCAGAAGTTGGCTGAAAAGCAACGGGCTCGTGCGCGGAAACCGGTCAGTCAACCGGCGTATTTCCACCGGCATGCCGACCGCCCCGGTGCGCTCCCGCGCCTACCCTGCCGCGCGGCACATGATGCGGCGCCGGGTCCTCGTGGCGCGGCACATGGTGCGGTGCCGGCTCTCCCGTGCGCAGTCGTGCCGCGCCCCGCTCGGACCGGCGCAGCAGCACCCGGCACGCCCCCGTCACCGCGGCCAGACCGAGGGCCGTGCCGGCGGCGCCCGCCAGCGAGGCCCCGTACCCGACGAGGACGACCGGAACCAGGACGCAGCTGAAGGCCGCCCAGCGGACCACGTCGCTCACCGTGTCCTGGGTGGCGGCGGAGCGGGCGGCGGGTGTCCTGGAGGGGGACTGGGGCGCGGTCGAGGGTCGTCCGGACA
>NZ_LIQZ01000054.1 GCF_001418655.1 Streptomyces phaeochromogenes
GCCTTCGCCGGCGAAGGCCTCCTTGGTGATGCTCGCAAGTGTCGAACCCGGGCCCACTTCGAGGAAGACGTCCACACCCGCCGTACGGGCGTGCTCCACGGCGTCGTGGAAGCGAACGGGCTCGCGGATGTGCCTCACCCAGTGCGCGACGGACGTCAACTCCTGGAGCGTGGCCTCGCGGCCGGTCCTGGCCGAGACCACCGGGATCTCCATACGGCCGGCGGGGAACTTGCCGATGGATACCACGAACTCGTCCAGGACCGGGTCCATGAGCGGGGAGTGGAACGCGTGGTCGACGTCGAGGAGTTTCGCCGACCTGCCGGCGGCGACGAGCCGTTCCCGGAGGTCGAGGACCTCGTCGCGGATGCCCGAGACGACGACCGACTCCGGGCCGTTGACGGCGGCGATACCGAGGCGTTCGTACGGGGCGAGCAGGGCGCTCACCGCCGCCTCCGAAGCTCGTACCGCCAGCATTCCGCCCCGCTCGGCGGTCTGCATGACCCTTCCGCGCGCAGCCACGAGCCGTGTCGCGCTGTCCAGGTCCAGAGCCCCGGACACATGAGCGGCGGCGATCTCGCCGATGGAGTGGCCGATCAGCCGGCCCGGCCGGCCGCAGAACGTCACCAGGAGCCGGTAGCGGCTGACCTCCAGCGCGAACAACGCCGGCTGTGCGATGTCGGTCCGGCCCGCCCCGGCCTCCGCGGGCGCGTCGGCGAGGAGCAAGGGCTTGAGCGCGTACGGGAGATGCGCGTCGAAATGTTCGCAGATCTCGTCCAGGGTGTGCGCGAAGACGGGGAAGGTGTCGTACAACTGCCCCGCGGTGCCGGCCCACTGTGTGCCCTGCCCGGGGAACATGAAGGCGGCACCGGCGACTTCCCCGGCGATCCCCCGTACGACCCCGACGGCTTCCGTGTCGTCGCTCAACGACGTGAGGCCGCGCAGCAATTCGTCCCGGTCATGTCCCAGCACCACCGCGCGGTGCTCGAACCGCGACCGGCTCGACACCAGCGACCAACCGACGTCGGCGACATCCGCCCGAGGATTCGCCACGGCGAAGTCGCGCAGCTTTTCCGCCTGCGCCCGCAGCGCACTCTCCGACCGCGCCGACACCACCCATGGCACCAGCCCGGTCGGTTGACCGGCGGGGTCGGGCGCCGGCTCTTCCTCGGGCGCCTCCTCCAGGATCAGGTGCGCGTTGGTGCCGCTGGCCCCGAAGGCGGACACGCCCGCCCGCCGGGGCCGCCCCGGAGTGCTCGGCCACTTCATGGACCCGGCCAGCAGCTCCACCGCCCCGGCCGACCAGTCCACATGCTTGGTCGGGCGGTCCACGTGCAGTGTCTTGGGCATCGTCCGGTGACGCATCGCCATGATCATCTTGATGATCCCGCCGACGCCCGCGGCCGCCTGCGCGTGGCCGATGTTCGACTTCAACGCCCCGAGCCACACCGGCCGATCGGGATCCCGGTCCTGCCCGTACGTGGCCAGCACCGCCTGCGCCTCGATCGGATCGCCAAGTGTCGTACCGGTCCCGTGGGCCTCCACCACGTCCACATCGCTCGCACGCACCCGGGCGTCGGCCAACGCCGCCCGGATCACCCGCTGCTGTGCCGGCCCGCTCGGCGTGGTCAAACCGTTGGACGCCCCGTCCTGGTTGATCGCCGATCCCCGGATCACCGCCCAGACACGACGCCCATGGCGCCGCGCGTCCGACAGTCGCTCCAGGACCAGGACCCCGACGCCTTCGGAGAACCCGGTGCCGTCCGCCGCGTCGGCGAACGCCTTGCATCTGCCGTCCGCCGAGAGGCCCCGCTGCCGCGACATCTCCCGGAACACCTGCGTCGTCCCCATGACGGTGACGCCCCCGGCCAGGGCGAGCGGGCATTCGCCC
The DNA here is from genome assembly GCF_001418655.1 of Streptomyces phaeochromogenes. Lineage (GTDB taxonomy): Bacteria > Actinomycetota > Actinomycetes > Streptomycetales > Streptomycetaceae > Streptomyces > Streptomyces phaeochromogenes. The sequence continues at coordinate 1,889 of NZ_LIQZ01000054.1, forward strand.
TGCCGCAGCGAGCGCACCGCCTGGTGTACCGCCACCAGCGACGACGAGCACGCGGTGTCCGTCGACACAGCTGGGCCCTCCAGACCCAGCGCGTACGCCACACGCCCGGACGCCATGCTCAGCAGGGAGCCGGTCTGCCCGTAGCCCGCGATGCTCTCCGGGGTGTGGAGGTGGTTCCCGTACCCGAAGTACGCCACACCGGCGAAGACGCCGGTGTCGCTGCCGCGCAGGGTCTGCGGGTCGATGCCGGCCCGCTCCAGGGACTCCCACGAGGTCTCGAGGAGCAACCGCTGCTGGGGGTCGGCGGCCAGCGCCTCGCGCGGGCTGATGCCGAAGAATTCGGCGTCGAAGTCGCCCGCGTCGTGCAGGAATCCGCCGGAGCGTGTGCAGCAGGTACCCGGCCGGTCCGGATCCGGGTCGTACAGGGTCTCCAGGTCCCAGTTGCGGTCGTCCGGGAAGTCCGACATCGCGTCCCCGCCCGCCGCCACCAGGTCCCACAACGCCTCGGGGGACTTCGCCCCGCCCGGGAAGCGACAGGCGACACCCACGATCGCGATGGGCTCGGCAGCGGCCTCCGTCAGCTCGTTCAGACGCCGGCGTGTTTCGATCAGCTCGATCGATGTCCGCTTGAGATAGTCGAGAACATCGGCGTTGCTGTCGTTTGTCATCGCTCTCCCCTAGCCGAGCTCTTTGTCCAGCAGCGAGAGAAGCTCGCCGGCTGATGCCGAACTGATCCGGTCGACGATGCCGACCGGTGATCCGTCGCCCGCCATCGAGCGGACTCGGCCCTGCAACTCGCCGAGCAGCGTGGCGATGGTGGTCCTGTCCTCCTCGGCGAGATCGGCGAAGGCATCCTCCAGCCGGGCGCCCAGTCCTTCGATCTCCTTGGTCAGACGGTCGGCCGGAGATTCCCGGTCGGCTGCGGGGCGGATGCCCGCGTTCAGGAACTGCGCGAGGGCACTCGGGTTCGGATGGTCGAACGCGAGCGTGGCGGGCAGTTTCAGGCCGGTGACCGCCGCCAGATTGTTCCGCAGCTCCAGTGCCATGAGCGAGTCGATCCCGAGATCCTTGAACGCCACCATGGGACCGACCCGCCCGTTGTCGGCGTGGCCGAGGACGATCGCGGTCTGCGTCCGAACGGCATTGAGCAGCACCGCTTCCGCGTCGGCCCGCGGCAGCGACCTGACCCGCTGTGCGATCCCTGCGTCGGTGACTTCCCGGCTCCCCGGTCCGGCAGGGGGCCCGACCAGACCGCGCAGGAGCGGCGAACCCACCTGGTCTGCCCCGGGCTCCCCCGGTGCCGGGAGGTTCAGACGCGCCGGCACCAGCACCGGCTCGTCCCGGGAGAGCGCCGCGTCGAAGAGCGCGAGCCCTTCGCTCGACGCCATCGGCTGCACGCCCTGCCGTTGCAGGCGCTCGATGTCCACCTCGCCGAGGCCGGCGCCCGTCTCCGTGCGTTCCGCCCAGTAGCCCCAGCACAACGAGCCGGCGGCCAGCCCCTCGGCCCGGCGGGCCTCGGCCAGCCCGTTGAGGAACGCGTTGGCCGCCGCGTAGTTGGCCTGCCCCGCCGTCCCGAGCACACTCGCGATCGAGGAGAACAGCACGAACACGGACAGGTCCAGGTGCTTGGTCAGCTCGTGCAGATGCCAGGCGCCGTGCGCCTTGGGCGCCAGCACCGTGTCCACTCGGTCCTCGGTCAGCGCCTCGACGACCCCGTCGTCGAGCGCGGCCGCACAGTGGATCACCGCCGTCAGCGGGTGCTCGTCGGGCACCCGGGCGATCAGTTCGGCGACGGACTCGCGGTTCGTGACATCTGAGGCGACGATCTCGACGTGTGCCCCCGCCACGGTCAGCTCCTCCCGCAGTCCTGCCGCCGCCGGAGCCGCCGGCCCTCGCCTGCTGGTCAGCACCAGCCGACGTACGCCGTGCCGCTCCACGAGGTGCCGGGCCAGCATCGCCCCCAGGCCGCTGGTACCTCCCGTGATCAGTACCGTCCCGGGGCCGAGAGCGGGAACGCGCTCCGCCCGGCCGGGAGACCCGTGGGCGGGCGCCAGTTGTGGGGTGGTCATGACGCCGGCGCGGATCTTGAGCTGGGGTTCCCCGGTTCCGGCCGCCGCCGGAACGCAGGCCCACGAACCGACCTGGTCGTCCGTGTCCACGAGCACGAACCGGTCCGGGTTCTCGGTCTGCGCGGTGCGCACGAATCCCCAGACCGCGGCTGCCGCCGGGTCGGTGCGGGGAGCCTGGTCGTCGTGGACCGCCTCCCGCGTCACGATGACCAGGCGTGAGTCGGAGAACCGGTCCTCGCGGAGCCAGTCCTGCGTCCACCGCAGCACCCGGTGGAGGTTCCGCTCGACGACGGCGGGTGTGTCGTCGTCGCCCGAGCGTGCCCGGTCGACACAGGCGATGACGACAGGGGGTATCGCCCGCCCGGAAGCTGCGAGTTCCTGGAGGTCGGCGAAGACCGCTCCGCCCCGCCCGAGGGATGCGGTGACCTCCGTGGGCGCTCCCACCACCGCGTACCGGCCCGCGTCTGCCCCGGACCGGACCGGGAGCGGGGCCCACTCCACCCGGAACAGCGAGCCCTGTCGGTCAGAACTGAGTTCAGTCAACTGCCCGACATCGGCGGGCCGCAGGACCAGCGAATCGACACCGCCGATCGGTGCTCCGTCCTGATCCGCGACGGCCACGGACAGCGCGTTCTCCCCCGCGGGCGCGAGCCGGACGCGCAAGGCGGTCGCCCCCGCGGAGTTCAGGCGGATCCCCCAGCAGCGGAACGGCAGCCATCCTTCGGGCCGGGAGTTGTCGACGAACTGCCCGAGGCCGATCGGGCGCAACGCGGCGTGGAGCAGCGCCGGGTGAATCCGGAACCGGCCCGGATCCGTGCCGTCGAGCGGGGGAAGCTCCGCCTCCGCGAAGAGGATGTCGTCGCGGCGCCACACGCCCTTCAGACCGCGGAGCAGGGGCCCGTCGCTGAACCCGAGGGCGGACAATCTGGCGTACTCGTCCTCGAAGGGCACGCCGACCGCGCCCGCCGGAGGCCACGAGACCAGGTCTTCCTCCCGACGGGTTCCTGTGGTGTCGGACCCGATGACTCCGACGGCGTTCCGCGTCCATTCGGGTTCGCCCTCACTCCGTGAGTGCACGCTGAGCACCCGCTTGTCGTCGATCACGACACGGATCTCGCGCTCGGCCGTTCGGGACAGCACCAGCGGTGTCTCCAGGATGAGTTCGTCGACGACGTCGCACCCCGCCCTGCGCGCCGCCCACACCGCCATCTCCACCAGCACCGCTCCCGGCACCAGCACGGCGCCGTGGACCACGTGCTCGGCGAGCCACGGGTGGCGCGCCGACGACAGGCGCCCGCTGCCCACCAGTCCACCGCGCCCCCCGTCGTCGGGCAGATCGATGACGGCATCGAGCAGCGGGTGGTCCGACGTGCTCCGGGTGGTGGTCTCGTCGGGTGTGTTCAGCCAGTAGCGCTGCCGCTGGAAGGCGTACGTCGGCAACTCGACCCATCTGCCGTCCCAGCCCGGGAACGCCGCGTCCCACGACACCTCGACCCCCGCCACGAAGGCCTCGGCCACCGACCGGTACAGCCGTGCCGGCCCGCCGTCGCCGCGGCGCAGCGAACCCACCACCACTCCGTCGACACCAGGGGTGTTGTCGAGCATGTCCTGGATGTTGATCGTGAGCAGCGGGTGCGGGCTGACCTCGACGAACGCGCCGTACCCCTGGCCGAGGAGGCAATTCATGGCGGCTTCGAACCGGACTGGTTCCCGCATGTTGCGGAACCAGTAGGCCGCGTCCAGTTCCGCGGTGTCGATCAGACCACCGGTCACCGTCGAGCAGAACGCCACCGGCGAGGGTGCCGGTGTGATCCGGCCCAGCTCGTCCCGGAGCCGGTCCTCGAACTGGTCCATCAGCGGCGAGTGTCCGGGAACGCTCGCGGGGATCCACCGCGCGCGAATGCCCTCGGCCTCACAGATCGCGACCAGTTCCCTGACCGCCGAGGCCTCGCCCGAGACCGTCGTCGAGTACGGTCCGTTGACCGCGGCGATCGCCGCCCGGGATCCCACCCGCTCCAGCAGCTCCCGTACCCGCTGTTCGGGCTGCACGATCCCGGCTATGCCGCCGTCCTGGGCGGTCGTGGCCAGCAGTCGGGACCGCAGGGCCACGATCCTGGCCGCGTCCGGCAGGGTCAGGGCACCCGCGACGCAGGCCGCGGCGATCTCACCCTGGGAGTGACCGATCACCGCGTCCGGTGTCACCCCCAGCGAACTCCACACCCGCGCCAGCGACACCATCACCGCGAACAGCACCGGCTGTACGACCTCGATCCGATCCAGGTCCCCCGCTTCCGGCCCGCCGCACACGGTGTCGGTCAACGACCAGTCCACCCAGGGCGCCAGCGCTTCCGCACACGCGCGCATCCGGTCTGCGAACAAGGGGCTCGACTCCCACAGCTCCCGCCCCATCCCGACCCACTGCGACCCCTGGCCCGGGAACACGAACACGGTCCTGCCCACCGGCTTCGCGACACCGGAGACCACGCCGGCGGGGTTCCTGTCTCCCTCGGCGACAGCGGTCAGGCGGGCGATCAGTTCGTTCCGGTCCGCACCGATCACCACCTGGCGGTGCTCGAACAGCGAGCGTGTCGCCACAAGCGAATGTCCCACGCCCGCGACCGGCAGGCCGGGATCCGCTGCCACGCCGTCCCGCAGCCGCAGCGCCTGCTCCCGCAACGCCTCCGCCGACCGCGCGGACAGCACCCACGGCACCGCCTCGTGGACACCGGTGAGCTCTTGACCGGGCACCCGCTCAAGAGTCTCGGACGCCTGTTCATCAATCTCGGGTGCCTGTTCGAGGATGAGGTGCGCGTTCGTGCCACTGACGCCGAAGGACGACACGCCCGCGCGCCGGGGACGTCCCGGCGTACTGGGCCACTCCCTGGCCTCGGTCAGCAGCTCCACCCCTCCCACCGACCAGTCGACGTGCGGGGTCGGGCGGTCCACATGCAGGGTCCTGGGCAGCACTCCGTGGTGCATCGCCATGATCATCTTGATCATCCCGCCGACGCCCGCGGCCGCCTGCGTGTGGCCGATGTTCGACTTGAGCGAGCCCAGCCACAGCGGGCCACGGGGGTCCCGGTCCGGTCCGTAGGTGGCCAGCAGCGCCTCCGCCTCGATGGGGTCACCCAGCTTCGTGCCGGTCCCGTGGGCCTCCACCGCGTCCACCTCGCCGGGCACCAGCCCGGCATCGGCCAGGGCCGCTCGGATGACCCGCCGCTGCGCCAGTTCGTTCGGCGCGGTCAACCCGTTGGACGCTCCGTCCTGGTTGATCGCCGAGCCCCGGATCACCGCCCGGATCCGACGCCCGTTGCGCAGCGCGTCCGACAACCGCTCCAGTACCAGCACACCCGCGCCCTCGCCCCAGCCGGTTCCGTCGGCCGCCTCCGCGAACGACTTGCACCGCCCGTCGGCCGACAGACCCCGCTGCCGGGCGACCTCGACGAACAGCCCCGGAGTCGGCAGCGCCGACACCCCACCGGCCAACGCCAACGCGCACTCCCCGGACCGCAGGGACCGCACCGCCTGGTGGACGGCGACCAACGACGACGAGCACGCGGTGTCCACCGACACCGCGGGACCTTCCAGACCCAGCACGTACGCCACCCGGCCCGAAGCCACGCTGGTGTACGTCCCCGCGATCGCGAAACCCTCCATCTCGGCGGCAGCCCCGCCGCCCATCCGCGGGCCGTAGTCGACCCCGTAGATCCCGGTGAACACCCCGGTCGCCGAGCCCCGCAACGCGGACGGGTCGATGCCCGCCCGCTCCAGCGCCTCCCAGGACGTCTCCAGCATCAACCGCTGCTGCGGATCCATCGCGAGCGCCTCGCGCGGGCTGATTCCGAAGAACGGCGCGTCGAACTCCGCCAGACCGGACAGGAACCCGCCCGACCGGGTGTACGTCTTCCCGCGCGCCTCGGGATCCGGGTCGTACAGCGCCTCCACGTCCCACCCACGGTCCTGCGGGAAGCCACCCATCGCGTCCACACCGTCGGACACCAGCCCCCACAGATCTTCGGGGGATGTCACCCCACCGGGGAAGCGGCACCCCACGCCCACGACCGCGACGGGCTCGCGAGCTGACTCCTCCAGCTCGCGCACCCGCTCGCGCAGCGTCTGCGCATCGCCGACGGCGCGTCGCAGGTAGGACCGGAGCTTGTCGACGTCCTCCACCAGGGCCTCTCCCAACAGTTGCTCAGACGTATCCGCGGTCGATCAGTTCGTACAGTTCGTCATCACTACGACTTTCCGGACGCTCCGGGTCGGGGGCATCGGGCACCGCCGGCTCGACGAGGGAGAAGATGTGGCGTCCGAGCGTCTGCGGAGTCGGGTAGGTGAACGCGACGGTGGCCGCGAGTCGCACACCGGCCGCAGTGGTGAGCCGGTTGCGGAGCCGCACGGCCATCGAGGAGTCGAAGCCCAGGTCCTTGAAGGTTTCGGTCGACCTGGCCGCGAGATCGGCGCCCGTCAGACCCGCGTGCTTCGCGCTCAGCACCGCTGCCGTCTCGGCGCACACGAGCTTGAGGGCCGACGACTCCGACCCGATCGCATGCGCGGTGGAGCCCGTGTTCGTTGTGCCGGTGTCGTCGGGTGCCGTCAGCCAGTACCGCTGCCGTTGGAACGCGTAGGTCGGCAGGTCGATCCGGCGTGGCCGGTGGACGGCGAACACCGCCTCCCAGTTCACCGGCACACCTCGCACGTGCAGTTCGGCCAACGATGCCAGGACCTTGCCCGCGCTCCCGTCGTCCTTGTGCAGGGTGCCCACCACCGGCGGCGAGGCGGCCAGCGCGTCGGCGGTCTCCTCCATCGCCACTTCGAGCACCGGATGCGGACCGACTTCCACGAACACGCCACCGTGTTCACGCATCAGGCGCTCGACGACCTCGCCGAAACGCACCATCGAGCGCAGGTTTTCGTACCAGTACGAGCCGTCGAGCCTCTGTGTGTCGAGCACCTCGCCGGTGACCGTGGAGTGGAACTCCACCGCCGTCGCCCTGGGCGAGACACCCGCGAGGTCCACCCGCAGACGTTCACGGATGCGTTCGACGTGCTGAGAGTGCGACGCGTAGTCCACCTTGACCCGCCGCACCCGGACCCCGTCGCCGGCGGCCATCTCGGCGAACTGGTCCAGCGCCTCGTCGTCGCCGGAGATCACCACCGACTCCGGACCGTTGACCGCGGCCGCCGAGAGCCGCCCGGACCACCGCCCCAACCGGTCCTGAACCCATGCAGAGGACGCGGACACCGCGCTCATCCCGCCGCCCAGACCGGCCAGTTCGGTCAAGGCCCGGCTGCGCAGGGCGACAATCCTCGCCGCGTCCTCGAGCGAGAGCGCGCCCGACACGCACGCCGCTGCGATCTCTCCCTGCGAATGCCCCACCACGGCCTCGGGGACCACGCCCAGTGAACTCCACACCCGCGCCAGCGACACCATGACCGCGAACAACACCGGCTGTACCACATCCACCCGGTCCAGTGACACGGCCGACTCCGCGCCGGTCAGCACGTCCACCAGTGACCAGTCCACCCACGGCGCCAGAGCCAGCGCGCACTCGTCGATCCCGCGCGCGAAGACCTCCGACTCCGCGTACAACTGCCTCCCCATACCGGCCCACTGCGAGCCCTGACCGGGGAACACGAAGACCACCGGACCCACCGGTCCTTCGGCCACTCCGCGGAACACCCGCGCCGCGTCCTCACCCGCCGCCAGCGCGCCCAGGCCGGCCAGCCGTTCCGCACGGTCACCACTCAGCAGTACCGCTCGGTGCTCGAAAGACGATCGCGTCGACACCAGGGAGTACCCCACGTCGGCCGCCGACAGCGACGCGTCCGCGGCCAGGCGATCCCGCAACCGCGCCGCCTGCTCCCGCAGTGCGGGCTCCGACCGCGCCGAGAGCACCCACGGCAGTACCGCGGGGGCCGAACCCTCGCCCGCAGCAGGGAGTTCCATCCGCTCCTCGGGCACCTCTTCAAGGATCACGTGCGCGTTCGTACCGCCCATCCCGAACGCCGACACCCCTGCCCGCCGTGGTCGGCCCGGCGCGCTCGGCCAGGGCCGCGCGGTGCCGATGACTTCGAAGTCCTCCCGGAAATCCGGGATGGCGGGGTTGGGAGACCGGAAGTTCAGACTCGGAACCAGATGAGCGCGGTCCAGGCAGAGCGCCGCCTTCACGAAGCCGACGATGCCGGCGGCCGGCTCGAGGTGCCCGACATTCGTCTTCACCGAGCCGATCACCAGGGGGCGGCTCCGGTCTGTCTCCCGGAACACCTCGCGCAGGCCGGATATCTCGGCCGGATCGCCGAGTCGTGTTCCGGTGCCGTGGGCCTCGACGTAGTCGACACCGTCGAACGGGACGGTCGCGCGTCGCAGAGCGGACAGCACGGTCGCCGCCTGAGCACCGGGGCTGGGATCCGGCATCCGGGAGGACGCGCCACCGCTGCCGACACCCCAGCCACGGACCACCGCGTAGATGTGGTCACCGTCGGCGACGGCGAGGTCGAACCGCTTCAGCAGGGCGAATCCGCCGCCTTCTCCCCGTACGAAACCACTGGCCCGTTCGTCGAAGGCGAAGCAACGGCCGTCGGGCGACAGGGCGCCCAGATTCGCCAGGCCGAGTCCCGCCTCCGGATCGACGATCAGGTTCACGCCGCCCACGAGCGCCATGTCGACCGCGCCGCCGCGTATCCGTTCGCACGCCAGCGCCAACGACACGAGGGAGGAGGACTGGCCCGAGTCCGCGCAGAAACTCATGCCTCGGACGTCGAACAGGCTGGAGATCCGGTTCGCGATCAACGCGCCACTCGAACCGAGCGCGGCGTAGTGGTCGTCCCGGTCACTGCCGGACAGCCTGCGCAGCACGTCGTACCCGGAGGACGCGGCGCCGACCAGGACGTCGATCTCGCGGCCCGCGAGCGCGGTCGCGGGGACACGGGCGTCCTCCACGGCTTCCCAGGCGAGTTCCAGACCCAGCCGCTGCACGGGGTCCATTGCGGCCGCCTCCGCCGAACCCGTACCAAAGAACCGCGCGTCGAATCCGTCGATGGAATCGAAGAACGAACCCGAGTTCACGGTGGTCGTGTCCGGGTGGGAAGTGGGGTCCGAGTCGACTGCCCGATGCTCGGGGAACCTTCCTACGGTCGACTTCCCGTCGAGCAGCAAGCGCCAGAATTCCCTCAGGTTGTGCACGCCAGGGAAACGGCACGACATACCGATGACTGCTACGTGTACTTGCGGCTGCACTGCGTTCACCGCCAACAGGTCAACAACTTCCGCAATTTGTCGGGTGCGTTCGCGAACTCGTGGTGCCCGCCGTCGACCACCCGGAAGTCGACCGAGTCCGAGTACTGACGCCATCCCTGGAGCTGCTCGAGGCTCACCTCCGGGTCGTCCCGCCAGTGCACGACAACGATGGGGCACCGCATCGCGACCGGCTCGGCCCGCCGGTAGGCACGCGCGGCGGCCTGATCGCTGAGCAGCACGGACAGGCCCACGTCGACCATGTCCGGCCGCGGCTCGATCCCCCGGTTGCGGACGAACGACTCCACCTCGGCGCGCAGTTCGGGTTCGGTCATGGTGAGCATCCGGTCGCGCAAAGCGTCGTGCGGTGCCGGCTGGCCCGACACGAAGAAGCAGTCCGGCCCGGGCAGCCCGAGTTCGGCGAGCCGGACCACGGTCTCGACCGCGGGCAGCGCGCCCGCACAGTGCCCGAAGAACGCGAACGGCCGGTCGAGCAGCGGCACAAGTGAGTCGGCCAAGCCGGCGGCGAGGTTCTCGTAGGTGCCGTAGTGGGGATGGGCCAGCCGGTTCTCGCGGCCGGGGAACTGCACCGGGCAGACCTCGATGTCGTCGATCGCGGCCGGCCAGGCGCTGAAGGCCGAAGCCCCGGACCCGGAGAAGGGGAAGCCAAAGATGCGGGCGGGGTGCTCGGTGGACGGCGGCCGGACGAACCACGGCGACGCGGCGGTGGCGGAGCCAGGTGTCATGACGTCTTTCGATTCTGCGCGACGATGGGGAGGTGGGTCATCCCGGCGATGAAGTACGACCGCAGGTGCTGCGGTTCGCCGGCGAGGTCGATCGATCCGAACCGCTTGAGCAGTTCCTCGAAGAAGATGCGCAGGGTCAGCCGGGCCAGCGGTGCCCCGATGCAGAAGTGGGGCCCGAACCCGAAGGCGACCTGGCGCTTCGCGCCGCTCCGCGTGATGTCGAACTCGTGCGGATCGGGGAACTGGGACTCGTCCCGGTTGGCCGACCCGATCCACGCGACGACCGCCCCGCGGGCCGGGATCGTGCCCCCGCCGATCCGAACGTCGTCCACCGCGTACCGCATGAAGTTGCACGCGGCGGATGACCAGCGCAGCCCTTCCTCGACCAGGTTCGGGACCAGCGACGGATCGGCCTGTGCCTTGGCGAACTGCTCGGGCTGCTCGATGAGGGCGTGCACCGTGCCGACGACGGTGTGCGGCGTCGTCACGTTGGCGCCCAGGAGAATGCTGTAGCCGTCGAGAGCGATCTCCTCGTCGGTCAGCGGCGCGTCTCCCACGCGGACGCTCATGAGGTGGTCGAGCAGGCTCCCGTCCTCACCTCCGGCCGCCCGCCGCCCTTTGACCCACTCGGTGACGTAGGTGACGAGCTCGTGGTGGGAGATGGCCAGCGTGGCGGCCTCGCTCCCGTGCTGGAAGTGCGGGTCGGAGGGGGCCGTCACCATCGCGGTCAGCTGCACGAGTTCGTCCCAGTCCCGCTCCGGGATCCCCAGGATCGGGCCCGTGACGATCGCCGGGAGAAGCAGCGCCTGCTCGGCCAGGTCGAAGATATCGCCATCGCTCGCCGGTTCGAGGAAGCGCACGATCGCCTGCCGGATCCGGTCCTCCCAGGACGCCACCGCCCGCGCGGTGAGCCTGGAGCCGATCGCCCTGCGGACCTGGGTGTGCCGCGGCGGATCGGTGGACGTCAGCAGCTTGCCCGCCGCGACGTCGTCCACACCGAGGTGGGTGACCACCGTGCCACGCTCCGAGGTGAACCCGCGATGGTCGCCGAGCACACGGCAGACGTCGTCGTAGCGAGTCACCGACCAGAACTCCCTGCCGTCCGGCAGGACTTGATGGTGCAGGGGCGCTTTCCTCCTCATCACGTCCCAGATCGCGTGCGGATCGCCCGAGGTGTAGAGATTCAGGTCGAACAGGTCAACTCGGCCGAGATCGATGTCGCTCCCGGTACCCGGTGTCAACCTCACGTCCGTGCCCTCCCCTGGGCGATCAACTCGGCGACCCGGGCTGGGGTCTGCGCCAAGTAGAAGTCGCGTACGGACAGCGCTACGCCGTAGTCCCGGGACACTCGGTCGATGATCTTGATCCCGATAAGGGAATTTCCGCCGAGCGCGAAGAAGTCGTCATCTGCTTCGACCTCGCAACCGTCGAGGTATTCGCTCCACAGCGCCGAGATCTCATGCACGAGTGACGCCCGCGCACTCGAAGGTGCGGCTTGTGGTTCTGACGCCTCATCCTGCCCATCTCGCCGGTGGACCCGTGGCCCCAATTCCATTGCCAGCCTTTCCTTCTCCGCCGAACGGGACGAGTGTCTCGTGATTCTCTTCTGCCCACATCGTGCCGGTGGTGGCCGGTGCTCGGAAGTGAAGTGTTCGTCGACAAGCCGTGGCCGGCTACTGATGTCCACGATGCCGTCCCAGAATTGATCACCTGTCTCGGCACGTGCACCCGGGACCACCGCGACGCCAAGGTAAATAGCCGTGGAAACCCCGCGCAAGGGATAGCCGTGCGAACCACTTGCCGGGCACCGGTTGTCCCGCCGACAGGACAGTAGACGGCGATGACCGAGGAGGACATGCACGGCCCGCTGAGCCTTCGCCGAAGATCGTAGATCGAAAATACGCAATGCGGATGGTGGATGACTGTTCTCTCTGGCTGCTACCCACAATGTGCGGCTAGCCTGCGACACTCCTGAACAATCTGAGGTCTCTCTCGGCCTCAGGAAAAGTCACTTGACGACCAGGAGGGAAGCTCAGCAGTTCCCGTCCGCGTCAAACCAATCACGTACTGAAGGGGATTTCGTTGCTTAAGTCGCAACGGCTTGCGGTGCTGCCCATCGACTCATACGATCTGGATTCCGAGTTGTCCGTCGTGGACCGCCACGAGTACGGGGGCGAGTATGACGCCCTCACCTTCGGGTCGTGGACGTGCCATGTGCTGGCCAACGGCAGCGGCGCCGAATCCGACATCGCCTTCCGCCCCCACAGTGGCCGTCTGACCCTCACCGAACTGGGCAGACAGTTGCCGGGCATCATGTCCCTGGTGACCGAGCACTTCTCCCTGGGCCGGTTGCAGTGGGTGCGCATCTTCAGCCTCCGTGACGGAATCATGGCCCCGCACGTGGACTTCCTCGAATTCTCCGAGCCAGGCACCAGGTTGCAGATTCCGTTGCGCACCTCTGAGGAATCCCTCCATTCCGAGAATGACATCGTCTATCACCTCCGTCGAGGTGAGGTGTGGAAGATACACACCACTGACCCTCATTCCGCATGCAGTTCCGCCAGCACTGCCCGGCTCTCCCTCTGCCTCGACTTCTCGGACGCCGAGGAGCCCGTTGCCATCCGCAACGACGTTCCCGCGACCGAGCCGATCCGCATCATCGAACGGCCTGAAGCGACACCGGCGGAGCTCGAAGAACTCATTGGCTCCGGCCGGAAGTTGACCCCAGCGACCATGCGGTCGGACTTCCGTCAATTCGCCACGCTCCATTTCGAGCGCAACGCGCATGCCGCCATGGTGTTCGACTGGTACGAAGAGGCCGCGCGGCGCACCGGGGACGTCGGCATGGTCGCGAAGGCCCAGGCCTTCCGCCGGTACTGCATCGAGAAGCGGACCGACGGCGAGGCGTTCGACTGGTGAGGAACCGATGTCGGCGCCGGCGAGCAGTCCGATCGCGATCTGCTGCTCGACCCGCTGCCGCTTGGTGAAGCCCGGTTCGCGGAACCCGTCTGCGGTGTCTGTCTCGAGGGAGAGCGTCGAGACGCCGTGGCGCACCAGTAAAGCGAGACCGGGCCGGCCCTGACGTGCGCATGCGGCAGGCCGGCGCTCGCTTCGAGGCCCGGCTCACCGCAGGTGGGCGCGTGGCGGGGTGTTGGTGACAGGGTCGGCCTGGCATTCTTCCGCAGATTCACCCCATCTTTGCGTAGCCTGACCAACCACCAGCAGGGATCGTCCCTGGCTGTAAATGCGAAGCGACCCCGTCGTCCGCGGCAAGTGGGTGCCGCATCGGGGTCGGCCAGACCGCCGCCCCGGCTCGGGGGGGCATGTCCGCCGTCCGCAGCCATCGATGGCGAGATCTGCGATGCATTGGGGTGCCGTGGGGCACCTCGACAACCAACACCTGGAATGGACTCCGGGCCTTCCGCTGGATGCCGGTCGAGACCTTCGCCCCTGCGGAGGAGATTCCCGGCGCACACATCGAAGACCTGGTCCTCGCCACGCGCCACTGCGCGGGGAAGGTGATGGGTACACGGCCCAAGGTCCGCCGTGACGGCGCCGCGCGGGTGGACTTCGCGCTGGAGACGATCCGCTGGGACGCCGGTGCCACCCCGGCCTGCCGAGGCTGCTCAAAGGCCGTACCCGGAGGCCGGTGTTCACCGCTCCCCGTCGTCCAGGTGCCGGCAAACACTCGCGCCCCGGGACGTGTGCCCGAACTCCCACCTGAACCGGCTGTGGCACGGTCAGGCCCGGCGCACTCGATGGGCACGCAGCCCTCGCCCGACTGAAGACTGCCGTCACTGAGGCCGTGGCGCGGCGTGATGTCGACGATCGAGCGGGCACCCATGACATCGCAGGCGCCGAGTGGCATCGCTTGGTGCCACTCAGCGCTATTTTGCGCAAATACACGCTCCCATAGAGCACATGGACAGGCATGGCACCACAATGACTCAGGCTCAACTCTTCACGTTTCCGCAGATCAGCGAAGCTTCTCTGACCCTCACCGACACACGGCGCCACTCAGGCTTGCAGGTGCGCCAATACGGTGCCATCATGGCATCATGGACCTCACCCCGTATGTCGACAGCCTCCGCCGCGAACTCGCGGTGGCCGCCGAAGCCGGCGGCGACGAAGCCCGCGAGCTGGCGGAGAGGCTGACGGCTCCGCTGGAGTCGGCGACCCGGCTGATCATGCTCAACGTGCTCTCCGCCGCGGCGGACGAGATCACCCGTGAACTCGCCCCCGGTTCGGTCGACGTACGGCTGCGCGGGCTCGACCCCGACTTCCTGGTGGCGCTGCCGCCCACCGACGGCGGAGGCTCCGCGGAGCCGGCCGAGCCCGCCGAACCGCTCAGGGCCCTGGCCCCGGCCCCGGCCGACGGTGATGACAGCGGCACCGCCCGCGTCAACCTGCGTATGCCGGCCCACCTCAAGGCCCGTGCCGAGGAGGCCGCGACCCGCGAGGGCCTGTCGGTCAACGCGTGGCTGGTGCGCGCCGTGTCGGCCGCGGTCGACGGCGGCACCCGGCCGCGTACGACCGAGAGGACCCAGACCATCGGACAGAGCATCACGGGCTGGGTGCGCTAGCCCAACCCTCGCCTGCACCACTTCACCCGCACCACTTCACTCACACCACGTCCCACCAGCGGGGACGGCCCAAGGACTCATGAGGACGGGACAGCCATGCCTTCTTTCGACACTCCCGAACCGATTTCGGTCACGGCTTACGTGTACGCCGGTTCCATCCGGTTCACCGCGGGCGACCGCCTCGACACCGTCGTCGAGGTACAGCCCCGCGACCCGAAGAAGGACCTGGACGTACGGACGGCCGAGCAGACCGAGGTCTCCTACGCGAGCGGCACCCTAACCGTCACCACACCCAAGGCCAACCTCATCGGGCGCGGCGGCACCGTCGACGTGACGGTCGAACTGCCCACGAGCTCGAACGTCGACATGACCGGCGCCGGAACAAGCGTGATCGGCGAGGGCCGGCTCGGTGACGTCCGCGTGAAGACCTCGGCGGGTGACGTCCGCCTCGACACCACCGGCCCGCTGCAACTCAAGGCGCCGCACGGCTCGACCACCGTCGACCGGGTCGAAGGCCTGGCCGAGATCACCAGCAGCACCGGCAACGTGCGCGTCGGCCTCGTCGACGGCCCCGCAGTCCTCAAGCACTCGCACGGCACCATGACCGTCGGCGCCGTGACCGGCGAGCTGCGGGTGAACGGCGCCAACGGCGCCATCGACATCGCGCGCGTCGAGGCGTCGGTCGTCGGCACCACGACCAACGGCCTCCTCCGTGTCGCCGAAGTCGCCCGCGGCAACATCCAGTTGGAGACCTCCAACGGTTCCATCGAGATCGGCATCCGCGAGGGCACCGCCGCCTGGCTCGACGTCAGCACCAACCACGGACAGGTACGCAACACGCTCGCCACGTCCGAGGCCCCGGAGCAGACCGAGGAGACCGTCAAGGTCCGCGCACGGACCAACTGGGGAAACATCGACATCTTCCGCGCCAAAGCCTGAACGCCCGCCGTCCCCCGCACCAGCCTCATCTCTTCCCGTCCCCCAGCCGCTTCAGCCTTCGAGAGGGAGGGCCCCATGCCTTCGTCTGTCATGCCCACACCCAGGCAGGATGACGGTCACCCGTCGCCCGCCGCCATCTCCACCGTCGGCCTGCGCAAGTCGTTCGGCGACAAGACCGTCCTCGACGGCATCGATCTGCACATCCCGGTCGGCTCCGTCTTCGCCCTGCTCGGCCCGAACGGCGCCGGCAAGACCACCGCCGTGAACATCCTCTCCACGCTCATCACCGCCAACGGCGGACAGGCCCAGGTCGCGGGCCACGACGTCACCACGTCACCGGACGGAGTGCGGGCCGCGATCGGTGTCACCGGCCAGTTCTCCGCGGTGGATGGCCTGATCACCGGCGAGGAGAACATGCTCCTCATGGCGGACCTGCACCACCTGTCCAAGCAGGAGGGCCGACAGGTCACCGCCGAACTCCTGGAACGCTTCGACCTGGTGGAGGCGGCGAAGAAGCCCGCCTCCACCTACTCCGGGGGTATGAAACGCCGCCTGGACATCGCCATGACCCTGGTCGGCAACCCGCGGATCATCTTCCTCGACGAACCCACCACCGGCCTCGACCCACGCTCCCGCCACAACATGTGGGGCATCATCCGGGAGTTGGTCACGGGCGGGGTGACGGTCTTCCTCACCACCCAGTACCTGGAAGAGGCCGACGAACTCGCCGACCGCATCGCGGTGTTGAACGACGGCAGGATCGCCGCCGAGGGCACCGCCGAGGAACTCAAGCGCCTGATCCCCGGCGGGCATGTGCGGCTGCGTTTCGACGACCCGGCCGCGTACCGGACGGCCGCCGACGCGCTACGTGAAGCCACCCGCGACGACGAGGCGCTGTCCCTGCAGCTCCCGAGCGACGGCAGCCAGCGCGAACTGCGCTCCATCCTCGACTGGCTCGACTCCGCCGGCATCGAGGCCGACGAACTCACCGTCCACACCCCCGACCTCGACGACGTCTTCTTCGCCCTCACCGACAGCACCGACGTCCCCAACCAGCCCAAGGAGACCGCCCGATGAGCTCCCTCTCCCTCGCCGTGCGCGATTCGAGCACCATGCTGCGCCGCAACCTCCTGCACGCGCGCCGCTACCCCTCCCTCACCCTGAACCTGCTGCTCACCCCGATCATGCTGCTCCTGCTCTTCGTCTACATCTTCGGCGACGTGATGAGCGCGGGCATCGGCGGCGGCGGCGCCGACCGCTCCGACTACATCGCCTACATCGTCCCGGGCATCCTGATGATGACCATCGGCAGCACCGTGATCGGGGCCGCCGTGTCCGTCGCCACCGACATGTCCGAGGGCATCATCGCCCGCTTCCGCACCATGGCCATCTACCGCGGGTCCGTGTTCATCGGGCACGTCGTCGGCAGCGTGCTCCAGGTTCTCGCCAGCCTGGTCCTCGTCGGGGCGGTCGCGGTGGCGATCGGCTTCCGGTCCACGGACGCGACAGTCCTGGAGTGGCTGGCGGCGTTCGGGGTGCTCGCGCTGTTCTCCCTGGCGCTCACCTGGATCGCGGTCGGTATGGGCATGGCCAGTCCCAACGCCGAAGCCGCGAGCAACATGGCGATGCCGCTGATCCTTCTGCCGCTCATCTCCAGCGCCTTCATCCCCGCCGACACCATGCCGGGCTGGTTCCAGCCGATCGCCGAGTACCAGCCCTTCACCCCCGCCATCGAAACCGTACGCGGCCTGTTGCTCGGCACTGAGATCGGCAACAACTGGTGGATCACCATCGCCTGGTGCCTGGGCATCACCGTCCTCGGCTACCGCTGGTCGAAGGCACAGTTCAACCGCGATCCGAAGTAGGCGACATAGGCGGGGGCACCTCCCGCACCCCGTCCCGCCCCGGGGCGTCGTACTCCGACACCGCGTCGGCGTACGGCGCCCCGTCCGCGTTCTCGTCACGGACGCCAACGGGGCGGCGTACCCAACGCGCCAATCGTTTGATGTGCACCGGTGGCTGTCCCGTCAGCGGGACAGCCACCTTTCATCGGCAACGTCTACGCACCGCGAGCGCCAAGTGGGTTACGAGATCGGTAGCCTCACAAAACAGATGGATGACAGGTTTCACCTTACCGATGCTCTGGTCTACATCTGTCATCACATTTGCCGTCTACTTCGCCGACAAGTGACATTGCCCTGTGGAGATCGACAGGGATATGGACCCAACAGGGGTCGATTCCGAGCTCGGTCTCTTGACTGAAGGCCTTTATCCTTCTCCCGAGGCGGACTTGGATATGCCAGGGGCGGGCTCACGATTGACACTCCCCTGCCCCGCGGGCAGAGTATTGAACTGCTGAGGAACCGCGGGAAGGCCCGGGCGTGCTGCTGCGGTTGGCCACTGGAACCGCGCTATAGGGAGCAGAGCCGTGTCGCGGGCGCCGCGTCGACACCCTGGTTCGGCTACCCCTGCGTGTCCGGGGCCGAACTCCAGGAGCTGGCAGACGGTAAGCCGTGGCGGCTCCATTAACTCATTCCACACGGCAATCACCTGGCAGACCTGAGAAGGAGCCGACGCATGAACAAATTTGGCGACGGGATTCTGGAGAAGGCTGCGGCGGAATACGCCGAGCAAGGCTTCTCCATCATCCGCAACGTCGTGCCAGCAGATCTCTTGGACGAGGCGCGCGCCCACGTCGACTGGCTCACCCGCAAGTATCCGGATCTGCGTCCCGAGCACTTCCACCACCCTCTGATCCGCAATGACGCCTTCTGGGCACGTCTGGTCTCGGATTCCCGCCTGGTGGACATCGCGGAATTCTTCCTCGGCCCGGATGTTGCATGCTTCACCGCCCACTACATCTGCAAGCCCCCGTACGACGGACAGCCCGTTCTGTGGCACCAGGACGGCGCGTACTGGACGCTGAGTCCGATGGAGGCGCTGACGGTGTGGCTGGCCGTCGACGAGAGCACCACGGAGAACGGCTGTCTGCGGATGATCCCCGGTAGTCACGAACTGCCGCTGCACAAACCATCGGTCCGCACGGACGAGCCCAACATGCTGTTCTCCGCCTCCGACGAGACCCTGGTACGGGAGTGGGCGGAGAAGCGCGGAATCGTGGAGATCGAACTACAGCCGGGCGACGTCTCGATCCACCATCCACATCTGCTGCACTGCTCGGAGGCGAACACCTCCGCCAAGCGACGGTGTGGTCTCGACATCGGCTACATCTCCACCACCACGCGAATCCACAGTGAAGGGATCTACCTCGACCCGCTGCTCGTACGCGGAACCGACACCAACAGCCTCAACAGCTACCGCCCGTTCCCCACTTACCAGGACGGCGAGACGGTTCCCTTCGCCGGGCAGGACAAGTGGAGCGAAAAAGTGGCCAAGCTCAACGAGGCGCTGCCGTCGAGTTCACGTGAGCTTCCCGACGAGAGCCCGATCGAGACGACTCGGCACATGATCAACCGTCTGCGCGAGGGCACCGCAAAGCGCTGATCGCACCCTCACCGGCCGACAGCGCGCCGTTCATGTGCGGCGCACTGTCGGCCGGCCGTCGGCGTGCCGGCGCGGTGGTCGGCCGGAGGACGAACGCCGGTCCCGCCGCACTCCATCCTCGACCGCCTGCCGGCGAACCTTGGCGCAGAGACGGGCGCCCCCGAACACGATGCGTTCGGGGGCGCCCGTCTGTGTCGCCGATCAGGTCCTCACAAGCGCACTGGAAATGCAGAGAACAGCCGGGCGCCGCCTGGGATGAGCTCACGATACTTCAACTCACTGCTGCTCACAGCGAGTTCCAGGCTGTCACGCTGGAGGAACAGGTGATCGATGGCTATCGCGCCTTCGAGTTCGGCGAGTGCCGCACCGATGCAGCGGTGCGGGCCCGAACCGAAAGCGAGGTGGCCTTCCCCACGCTTCAGCACACGCTCCACATTGCACCGTTCGGGCTCGGAGAACACACGGGGGTCGTAGTTGACGGACTGAAGAGAGCCCGTCACCGCATCACCCTTGCAGATCGAGACTCCGGCGAGCTCCATGTCCTCGGCTGCGTACCGCGGTCCGGCGCTCGGGATGGGATTCGCGATCCGCATCAACTCGTTGATGGCGTGCGGCAATGCCTCCGGCTTGGCACGCAGCAGGGCCAGCTGATCCGGATTGTCCAGGAGTGTGAGAACCGCGTTCGGGATGAAGTGGGCGGTGGAGTGGTACCCGCCGTTCACCAGTACGCCCACCATCGAGACGATCTCGTCTTCGCTGAGCCGGTCACCGTCCTCGTCCTTCGTCTCGATCAGGGCGGAGATCATGTCGTCGGCGGGCTCGGCCCGGCGTCGCTGGATCAGCTTCTTGGTGTACTCGAACAGGCCCAGGGCGCTCGTAGTGAAGTCGCGGTCGACGTTGGCGTACTCGTCCATCCACTTCCGTATCTGCGGCTGATCGGCCTCGTCGATGCCGACGAGGTCGCAGATGACGGCACCCGTCAGCGGGGTGGCGTAGTCCAGGAGGAGGTCGCAGGATCCCTTCTGGGCCAAGGAGTCGATGAGCCGGGCAGAAACCTCCTCGATACGCGGCCGCAGTGCCTTGATGCGCCGAACGCTGAACGCAGGCGCCACAAGGCGGCGCAACCGAGTGTGATTCTTGCCGTCCTGGAGCATCAGGTTGGACGTGAAGTAGCGCAGGAGCTCGGCCGGCACATCGAGAGACGTGAGCGCCTGGTCCGCGATGCTGGGCCCTCGATGGCCCGGCACATTGCTGATATTCGTCACGAGCCGCGGATCACTCCACGCTGCCTTGAACTCTTCGCTTCGCGTGATCAGCCAGACCGGCGGCCCACCGGGAAACCCGATGCGGACGAGCGGAGACTTCTCCCGCAGGCGCGCGAAGGCGCCGATCGGGTCATCCTCGAATTCGGGGTTCAACAGGCTCACAATCGGCTCAGCCATATTCATCGTCTCCTTGACGTCTTCGCCTCACGGTTGAGGGTGCAGCTCTCCAAGAGAGTCTTCTGAATCCGCGCGTTTCCGGCACAGGGCGCTAGCGACCGCGGGCAGATTCCGCCTCGATCAGGTCCAGCACCTCCCGGGCGTGATCGACCAGATACATGTGATCGCCCGGGAGCTCCGCATAGCTGAATCGACCCGTGGTCGCTCTCCGCCACTCCTGCGCCTGTTCCGCTCCGACCAGGCCGTCGGAGCTGCCCCGAATCGAGCAGATCGGCACCGACACCGGTTCGTCGGTGCTCGGAACGTAGTTCTCGTGCATTTCGCAGTCCGCCTGCAACACGGGAAGAATCAGTTCACGCATCTCCGGATGATCGAGTGCCGCGTGCCTGAACCCCGCGAACTCTTCGACCCGGGCGAGGAACTCCTCGTCCGGAAGCCCCGTCGCCCGCCTCTCCCGCTGTGTCCACGGTCCCGGCGAACCACTCACGACCAGCAGTTCGACGCGTACATCCCGCGTGCTCAGCAGATGTACCAACTCGTACGCGAGCACGGCGCCCAGGCTGTGCCCGAACAGGACGGTCCGTGCCCCTTCACCGAGATCCGCGACGCTGTCGTCGACCGAGTTCTTGGCCGCTTCGACGACATTCCGGTACGGCGTCTCCAGGATCCGCCGCTCTCTGCCGGGCAACTCGAACGGGACCATGCGCCACCGGCCGGCGGACAACTCCCGCCACGGGTGGAAGAACGAAGCCCCCGCTCCCGCGAACGGCACGCAGAGCAGCGTGGCCCGGTCCCGGTCATCCGTGGACATGCCGGGTTCTGCCACCCCGACCAACCCCAATCATCCGTTCGGTGGTTCGTTGATCCGATTCCGGAAGGTCCTCGGCCGTAACCAGGCTGAATGACGGCAGCGACGGTCGCGTCCCTGAGTCCGAGGGCCGAAGCCTCCCCGTCACTGAGCCAACTTGCGGGCGATGACCTTCATGATCTGGCCCGCGGGTTTGGGCATGTGCAAGTCGTGGTGCGTGGCGTCCACGTCGTACTCCTCGATCGAGCCGAGGACGTGGGGACGCCAATGGGGTGCCCACGACCCTTCCTCGTCCTTGTCCAGCTTCGCGTTGAAGAAGAGCATGTCGCCGCGGTAGACCGGCGAATCGAACTCCTCCATCTTGGAAAGGTTGTTCGCCCCCACCTTCGACATGGTGTCCAGGAACTGGTCCATGTTGTCGGTGTTCATGAACTGCCCGAAGACCTCCTCGACTTCCTTCCGGTAGACCGCCGGCACCGTGCCGGACAGGTTCCTGAACCCGCTCGCCGACTTGGAGTCCAGGATCGCCAAGAGGCCGACCCGATGCCCTCGCCGGTCCAGCGCCTCCGCGACAGCGTGCGCGAGCGGGCCGCCGTAGGACCAGCCGACCAGGTTGTAGGGCCCTTCCGGCTGGGTCTCGAGTATCTGGGTGAGGTAGTCGTCGATCATCTCCTCCACCGACCCCGCCATCGAGTCCGTGCCGCCGGAGCCGCGGGACTGCAGGGCGTAGGCGGGCCGGTCCGGCACGTACGGCGCGAAGGTGAAGAAGGCCCAGCCCAACCCACCGCCTCCGTGGAAGAACCACACCGGCGGCTTCCCCGTGCCGGGATCGCGGTTCAACGGCAGCACGACCGCGAACGAGTCGGCGTGCTCGTCGGGGATGCCGCCGATGAGCACCAGCGAGGCCAACTCGGCCACCGTGGGGTACCGGACGATCGTCCTGACGGGCATGTCGACATCGAACTGCTTGCGGATACGGGCGCTGAGCCGGGTAGCCAGGAGCGAGTGTCCGCCGAGCACGAAGAAGTCGTCGTCGATGCCGACCTCCTCCACGCCGAGCAACTCACTGAAGAGGGAACACAGCTTTTCTTCATGGGAGTTGCGCGGCGCTCCGCTGCTCGTGGTGGTGATGGACTCCAAGGGCAGCGCTCGCCGGTCGAGCTTGCCGGCCGGAGTCAACGGAAGCTCCGGCAGCGGCACCACGGCGGCCGGGACCATGTAGTCCGGCAGACGCCCACGCAGGTACTCAGGCAGCTCAACCGTCAGAGGGCCGATCACCTTGGCGAGGGCGGGGGCGTTCGCCCGGATCCGCCCGACCGCGCCGCTGGGAACGAACCCGCCGGATACGACCGTCCGCTGCCCTGGCAGCAGCACCGCATCGTAGCCGTGGACGGCCTCGCCCGACCAGGTGAGGACCGCGCCCAGACCCTCCTGCCGCGCCCACGCGGCGAGGTCCTCCGGATCGAGCGACCCGCCGGAGGGAGCTGTCACACTCACCACACCGGCCGACGTCGCCGCAGCGGCCTCCTCCACCAGCCGCGCGTTGAGTATCCCGGTCACCCGCACCGGGCCGCCCGCCCGTTCGACACAGCCTGCCAGGTCGGACAAGTCCGATTCCCGGCCCCAGGGCACCTCCGGCACACCGGCCAGGTCGAGCACGTCGGCCGGCTCCTTGTGCAGCACGACCTCATAGCGATGCCGGGTCAGCTCGTTGTGCACCCGCCCCACCTTCAGCCGGATGTCGACCGCAAGGGAACGGTCCGCTGCCCACTCGGCGAACCACTCCGGAGCCACCACCAACTGCCGCTCGCCCAGCACTGCCTGGTCCACCATCGCCCGCACCTCCTCGTGCGAGGCGTGCGGCCGCGCCGCGCGCTGGACCGCGGTCAGCAGCAGCCGAAGGGTCGTGGCACTACGCACGTCACCGACGATCAGCCGGCCACCCGGCGCGACGAGTTCCATGGCCTCGCTCAGCACCCGGTCCAAGTACTCGACGCTCGGGAAGTACTGCGCCACCGAGTTGATGACGACGGTGTCGAACCCGGCACGAGGCAGCCCGGAGACGTCGTCGGCCGCCTGAGCACTCAGTCGGACGCGGTCGCCGTGGCCGGCCTGCTCGGCCTGCGCCCGGACCCGGTCCACGACCGTGGCGGAGATGTCCGTGCCCCAGTACTCCTCGACCTCACCGACGATCTTGGCGAGGAGCAGACCGGAACCCACACCGATCTCCAGCACCCGCCGCGGCCCGAACCGCAGCACCTGCGCCACCGCCGCGTCCCGCCACTCCCGCATCTGCCCCAGCGGAATCGGCTCACCGTCATACGCCGACTTCCACAGGTGGAAGTCCTCGCCCCATGCCTCATCCGCGGATTCGGCATAGGTGTCGTCGTGGACCTGGCGCCACTCGTCCACCTGCGCGTCGGCATCGGCCACCGCGGCATCCGGATCAGGCACGACGTAGGCCACAAGGCGCTGGTCGCCGTTCTGGTTCTCACGCACCACGACCGCCGCCTGTGCCACACCAGGATGTGCGGCCAGCACGTGCTCGATCTCGCCCAGCTCGATGCGGAGCCCGCGGACCTTGACCTGGAAGTCGGTTCGGCCGATGTACTCGACCTGACCGTCCTTGTTCCACCGCACCACGTCCCCGGTGCGGTACATCCGTGCGCCGGGCTTACCGTAGGGGGAGGCCACGAACCGCTCCGCGGTCAGCGCCGTCTGTCCGAGGTAGCCCCGCGCCAGACAGGCACCGGCCAGGTAGAGCTCACCGGTGACCCCGGGCGGGACCGGGCGCAGCGCCTCGTCCAGCACGTACACCTGGTTGTTCCAGATCGGCGCACCGATCGGCACCCGGTCCGCACCCGGCACGTGCTGCCACCCGGTGACCTCGACGGTCGCCTCGGTGGGGCCGTAGAGGTTGTGCGCGCTGCATCCCGGCAGCAGGTCGACGAACCGGTTGGCCAGCGGGGCCAGGAACGGCTCGGCCGCGACCTCGATCCAGCGCAGACTGGTGCACTGCGCGGCCGACGGCTCGGCGACGAACGCCTCCAGCAGGGAGGGCACGAAGTCCGCGCCGGTCACCCGCTCCCGCTGGATCAGCTCCGCCAGGTACGCCGGGTCCTTACGCCCGTCCGGACGCGCGATCACCACAGCAGCCCCCATCTGCAGGGGGGCGAACAGCTCCGGCACCGACGCGTCGAAACTCGCCGACGTGCTCAGCAGCATCCGGTCCTCGACCGTGACGTCGAAGTGCTCCAGACCCCACTTGATCCGGTTCATGATCGACCGGTGCGACACCTGCACACCCTTCGGACCACCGGTGGAGCCAGAGGTGTACATGAGATACGCGGCGTTGTCCGGCACCAGCACCCGTTCCGGGTTCGACTCCGGATACCCCGACACGTCCGGAAGCGCCTCGTCGAGCACCAGCACCGGTTTCGCACTCTCCAGGAACTGCCGCACCCGGTCCTTCGGCAGGTCGGTGTCCACCGGAAGATAGGCCGCACCCGCCTTGACCACCGCGTAGATCGCCAGCATCAGATCCACCGAACGTGGGATCTTCACCGCGACGATCCGCTCAGCACCCGCACCGTGTTCGACCAGCCAGTGCGCGAGCTGATTGGCACGCCGGTTGAACTCCCGATAACTCAGCGTCTCCTGCTCACCGATCACCGCGACGCGGTCCGGGTCACGCTCCACCTGGGCCTCGAACGCAGCCGGCAGGGTCTCCGCGGCCACCGGGCGCGCAGTGTCATTGACCCCCCGCACCAGCCACTCCCGCTCCTCCGCCGACAGCGCCTCGATCGCGCCGACCGACGACCGCGGGTTCGCGACCAACTGCTCCAGCACCCGCGCGAACCGGGCGGCGATGGTCTCGACCGTGTCCCGGTCGAAGAGCTGGGTCGCGTACATGAGGTCGCCCTGCAGCGCCCCCGACTCGTCCATGGCCATGCTGAAGAACAGGTCGAACATGGCAGCCGACACGAGGTGCTGCTCGAACTCCACCTTGAGTCCGGGGAGTTCGAAGTCCTGCTTCGCGAAGTTCTGCCAGGCGAACGTCACCTGGAACAGCGGCTGGTAGGCCGCGGAGCGTTCGGGGTTGATCAACTCGACCAGCATCTCGAACGGAACGTCCTGGTGCTCGTAGGCCGCCAGCGCCTTGTCGCGCACCTGCGCGAGCAGGTCGGTGAACGACGGGTCGTCGGAGAGGTCCACCCGCAGCACCTGGGTGTTGACGAAGACCCCGACCAGATCGGCCAGCGCTTCGTCGGTGCGCCCGGCGATCGGATTGCCGATCGTCACATCGTCCTCTGCGCCGAGCTTGCGCAGCAGCACGGCCAGCGCGGTCTGCAGGACCATCGACATGGTCATTCCGCGCTCTTCGGCCAACTGCTGCAGCCCGGCCGCCACTTCCTGTTCCACGACGAAGCCGACCGTGTCGCCGTGCAGGCTTCTCTCCGCGGGCCGCGGGCGGTCCAGCGGCAGGCTCAGCGGCTGCGGCACCCCGGCCAGCTCCGCGCGCCAGTACTCGGTCTGCGTCGCGGCCAGACTGCCCGGGTCCTCCGGGTCGCCGAGCAGCTCCCGCTGCCAGAGCGCGTAGTCCTTGTACTGCACGGACAACGGCTCCCACTCCGGCGCCCGACCGTCCAGGCGCGCGGTGTAGGCGGCGGTGAGGTCTCGTGCCAGCGGCCCGCCCGAGACACCGTCCGAGGCGATGTGGTGGATGACCAGGACCAGGAGGTGCTCCTGGGAGGAGCAGCGAAACAGGCTCGCCCGCAACGGGATTTCGGCCGCCAGGTCGAAATGGTGCGCGATGGCCTCGTCGACCGCGCCGGACAGGTCTTCGGGCGCCACGTCGACGACAGGCACCTGCACCAACGCCTCCGCCGCCGGCAAGATCACCTGGTGCGGCTCATCGTCGTCGTCCGTCACGTATGTGGTGCGCAGGATCTCGTGCCGGCCGACGACGTCACGGATCGCCGCCGCGAGGGCGGCCTGGTCCAGTGGCCCGGTCAGCCGGAAGGTCGGGGAGATGTTGTAGGTCTCGGCCCCTCTTTCCAGTTTGTTCGTAAGCCACATACGGCGTTGTGCGTACGACAGCGGAATCACTGGATTCGCTCCTCTACGATCATCTTGCGCAAACTGGGGCGGAGGGGCACAGCCGATTCCTCCGACCACGCGGCCAGCGCGGACACAGTCGGCAGGTCGAAGATCTTGCGGATGGGTATCTCTATCGCCATCTCGGCGCGGGCGCGGGTGATCAGCCGGGTGGCGAGCAGGGAGTGTCCTCCGAGCGCGAAGAACCCGTCGTCGACGCCGACCCGGTCCACGCCGAGCACCTCGGCGAACAACTTGGCCAGGGCCTCCTCGCGGGCGGTCCCGGGCGCCCGGAAGGGCGTGGTGGGGGTGAGGTCGGGGGGCGGCAGGGCCTTGTGGTCGAGCTTGCCGTTGGGAGACAAGGGCAGCCGGTCGAGCTGCACGTAGGCGGCGGGGACCATGTAGTCGGGCAGCCGCTCGGCCAAGTGGTCGCCCAGATCGGCCGGGTTCGGAGCGGTCTCTCCATGGGCGGGGACGAGATAGGCGGCCAGGTAACGGGTATCGCCGGCCTGCCGGGTAACGACGACGGCCTGCGCGATGTGGGGATGGGTCGTCAGGGCGGCTTCGACCTCGCCGGGTTCGACGCGGTAGCCACGAATCTTGACCTGGGTGTCGATACGCCCCAGGTGGTGCAGCTCGCCGTCGGGGGTGAGGCTGGCGAGGTCGCCGGTGCGGTACATGCGTGAGCCGGGAGGCCCGTAGGGGTCGGCGACGAAGCGCTCGGCGGTCAGGGCGGGCTGGCCCTGGTAGCCGCGTCCGGCCCCGGCCAGATAGAGCTCGCCCGGTGTTCCCGGCGGCAGCGGCGTCAGGCCGGGGCCGAGGATGTAGGCGCGTACGCCGGGAAAGGGACGGCCGATGGGCACATCGGAGGCGTACGGCCGGTCGGGATGCAGGAGGTGGGCGGTGGCGTAGAAGGTCTCGCTGGGGCCGTAGCTGTTGATGACGCGGGCGTCCGGCCAGAGCGTGCGCACCCGGTCCGCCAGAGCCGGGGTCAGTACTTCCCCCGAGATGTTCAGTGCCGTGGGCCTGATGCGGTCGCGCAGCTGGTCGACGAGTTCGGCGAAGGCCGACGGCACCGAGCAGATGACGTCGACGTCCCAGGTGTCGCGTTCGGCCAGTTCCAGCACGTCGCGCACGATCTCGACGCTGCCGCCCGTGGTGAGCGCGGAGAACAGCTCGAAGGTGGCGACGTCGAAGCCGAACGAGGCGGCAAGCAGCACCCGTCGGCCGGACCCCATGCCGGCGTGCGCGACCAGGGCGTCCACGGCGTTGACGACGGTGGCATGGGTAACGCTCACGCCCTTGGGCACGCCGGTGGAACCGGACGTGTAGACGACGTAGGCGAGGTTGTCGGGACGGGCCGTCGGCCGTGCCCCGGTTTCCGCGGTTTCCGTGGCGCCCTGAGTCACGGCCTGGATATCGAGGTCGTCGAGGACAAGAACGGGGATGTCCGTGTCAGGGACAAGTCTGCGGGTGTCGGCGTCGGCCAGGACCAGGTGAGGCCGGGCGACGGGGAGGATGTGCGGGAGGCGGGCGGTGGCGTAGGCGGGGTCGACAGGCAGGTAGGCCCCGCCCGCCTTGAGTACGCCCAGGAGGGCCACGGCCGTGGTCGCGTTGCGTGGCAGGACCACGCTCACCACGGTCTCGGGGCCCACCCCGCGCCCGGCCAGCTCGGCTGCGAGCCGCTCGGCGCGGGCGTCCAACTCGGCGTACGTGAACGACTCGCCGTCGGCGACCACGGCGACCGCGTCCGGGGTCCGGGCCACCTGTGCCGCGACGCGGCCGGTGATCGTGGCGTCCGGGGTCGGGACGGCCGGGTTGTCGAACGCGGCCAGCATCAGGTCGCGTTCG
Organism: Streptomyces phaeochromogenes; assembly: GCF_001418655.1. Taxonomy (GTDB): domain Bacteria; phylum Actinomycetota; class Actinomycetes; order Streptomycetales; family Streptomycetaceae; genus Streptomyces; species Streptomyces phaeochromogenes. The sequence goes on from NZ_LIQZ01000054.1 coordinate 30,165, forward strand.
GCCGGCTCCAGGGTGTCGACCTGTGCGACCTTGAGCCCGGGGTCGGCCGCCAACTGCCGCAGCACGCGCACGAGGCGGGCCGCATACGTCTCCACCGTGGCATGGTCAAAGACACCGGGCGCGTACTGGATGACGAGCTGGAGGTGCGGTTCGGCCGCCGCCGTCAGGCACAGTGGGTAGTGGTTGCCCGCGGACGGGCGGAAGCCGGTGAAGTCGATCCCGTCCGCGGCGGCGGTCGCGGCGTTGAGACCCTCCCGGTCGATGGGGTACGACTCGAAGACGACCAGCGTGTCGAAGAGGGATTGCAGGCCGACGGCCCTCTGAATCTCCGCGAGCCCGTGGAAGTGGTGCGCCACGAGCGTGGCCTGCCGGCTCTGAAGCCGGGTGAGGACCTCGGCGAGGGTGTCGCCGGGCGCGTACGTGACGCGTACGGGAACGGTGTTGATGAACATCCCGACCATCGACTCCACGTCCGGCACCGCGGGCGGGCGCCCGGAGACGGTGGCGCCGAACACCACGTCCTGGCGGCCGGTGAGTTGGCCGAGCAGCAGCGCCCAGGCGCCCTGGACCAGGGTGTTGACGGTGATGCCCAGGTCTGCGGCCCGCAGGGTCAGTTCGCGCGCCTCGTCGAGCGGGAGCGTGATCTCGACCTGGCCGCGGCCGTCGTCGTCCGCGGCCGTGGAGTCGGGAGCGAGCAGGGTCGGGGCCTCGATCCCTTCGAGTTCGGCCGCCCACACCCGTGCCGCCTCGTCCTGGTCCTGCCGGGCGAGCCAGGAAAGAAACTCGCCGTAGTCGCGGATCGCAGGCAGATCGGCCGGGTCGCCGTTCGAGGCGTAGAGCAGCAGCAGGTCCCGCAGCAGCGCGGGCGTGGACCAGCCGTCGAAAAGCGTGTGGTGGGCGGTCAATACGAGTTCGGGCCGGTCGGGTTCGAGGACAACCAGCGCCAGCCGGAAGAGCGGCGGGGTGTCCACCTCGAAGTGGGTGGTCCGGTCCTGCTCAAGGAATCGTTCGAAGGACTCGGTGCGCTCAGTCTCGTCGGCCGCGGTCAGGTCGAGGTGCTGCCACGGCAGGGTCGCCGCCTCCGGTATCACCTGCACCACATCGCCGTCCGACCGGTTGACGAACGCCGCACGGAGGGTGTCGTAACGCCCCAGCAGCGCCTGCCCGGCCCGGCGCATCCGCTCCGGGTCGACCTCCCTGGAGAGCTGGAACACCAACTGAACGTGGTAGGGGTCGTACGACGCGCCGGCCAGCATCCCGTGGAAGATGATCCCGGACTGTGCGGGGGTCGTCGGCCACACCCTGGCGAGCTTGCCGAAACGGACCTCCCAGGTGTCGATCTCCTCCTGGCCCACCTTGACCAGGGGTGCGTCGCTCGGGGTGAGCCCGCCGGCATCGGGTGTGGTGGCGTGCCGGGCCAGAGCGGTCAGCGCCTCGATCCACAGCTCGGCCAGTTCGGTGACTTCCTCGCGGGTGAGCACACCGGTTGGGAAGCCGAAGTGGGCGGTCAGTTCCTCGCCGTCGGGGGTGGCGGTGGCGACCGCGTTGATCTCCAGCGCCGACGGCGTCGGCATGTCCGCGTCCGGCGCGGGGATCAGGTCGGCGTGCGTGGTGTCCGGGGTCCAGCCCAGGCCGCGCAGTTCCTCGGGGATGTCCGCGCCGGAGGACTTGCCCAGGTAGTTGAACCCGATCTGTGGCTCCCGCCCACCGGCCAATGTGCTGGCGGTCTCGGGGTTGAGGTGGCGCAGCAGGCCATAGCCGATGCCGTTGTCCGGGACCGCCCGCAGTTGCTCCTTGACAGCCTTGATCGCCCGCCCGGCGGCCGGACCACCCGCGAACGCCTCCGCCACGTCGATCCCGGCCAGATCCAGGCGCACCGGGTACATCGCGGTGAACCAGCCGATCGTGCTCGACAGGTCCGCACCGGGCACCAGGTGCTCTTCCCGGCCGTGCCCTTCCAGCCGGACCAGCGTCGAATACCCGGACGCCCCCCGCGTCTCACGCCAACGTGCGAGTGCCAGCGCGAGGCCGGTCAGCAGGCCGCCGTCGGCACCGCCCCGGAATACAGCGGGCAACGTGTTCAGCAGGGTCTCCGTGACATCCACCGGCACCCGGACGCGGACAGTGTCCACGGTGGCCGCGACATCCAGCACCGGGTCCAGCTCGCGTGCGCCCAGCACGGGCTCCTCGCCGGCCAGGATCTGCTGCCACACCGGCAGTTCCGCCACCCGACCGGGAGCGCTCGCCTCGTCGGCCAGGGCGTGTACCCACCGCCGCAACGAGGTACCGACCGCTGCCGGTTGCCGGGTGCCGCCGTCACGGACCCGCTGCCAGGCCGCGGCCAGATCCGGTACGACAATTCGCCACGACACCCCGTCGACGACCAGGTGGTGCAGCACGACCAGCAACCGGCCCGCCACCGCATCGGTGTCGGTGTCGGTGTCGGTCGTTGATCTGAACCACACGAACTGCGCCATCACCCCCGCGTCCGGGTCCAGCCGGCCCACGGCCGCATCCAGCTCGGCCTGCACATCGGCGTCACCGTAGGGGACTTCCCGCACCAGTACGTCGGCGTTGACGCTGCCGACCGGCTCCATCCGCAGCCCCGGCTCGGTCCGAACGAGGCGGGACCGCAGCACGTCGTGCCGGTCCATGACAGCCTGCACCGTCGCGACCAGCCCCGCACGATCGATGTCCCCCGGCAACGTGAGCATCGCGGACATGCAGAACCGGCCGATGCCACCACCAAGCGCGAGGACATGCGCAGCCGTCGGCGGCAGCGGAGCCCAGCCCACCCCGCCACCCGGCAGCTCGGCCAGCACCACGCGTTCCTCGTCGGCCCGTTCCTCCACCAGCTCCGCGAGCCGGGCGACCGTACGCTGCTCGAAGACCTCCCGCGTGCTGACCACGACACCGCGCGCCTTGGCTCGCGCGACCACCTGAATGGACCGGATACTGTCGCCGCCACTGGCGAAGAAGTCATCGTCGACACCCACCCGTTGGGCATCGAGAACATCGGCATACACCTCGGCCAGCACCCGCTCCGCCTCACTGCGCGGCGCCCGGTACTCACCGCCCGTGAACTCCGGCTCAGGCAACGCCGCCCGGTCCAACTTCCCCGTCACCGTCCGCGGCAGCCGGTCAAGGACCACGAACAAGGCGGGCACCATGTAGTCCGGCAGCCGCTCGGCCACGAACCGCCGCAGATCCGCCACCGAGACACTGGCCTGCCGGTCGACGTCTCCGGCTCCGGCTCCGGCTCCGGCCACCGGTGCCACATAGCCGACGAGTCGCGCGTTGCCGGTGTGGTTCTCCCATGCCGTGACCACTGCCTGCCCGACCGCGGGATGCTGGGCGAGGACCATCTCGATCTCGGTCGGCTCGACACGGATACCGTTCACCTTGACCTGGGTGTCGGCTCTTCCCTCATACTTCAGCTGACCGTTCCTGTCCCACTGGGCCAGGTCACCGGTGCGGTACATCCGCGCGCCGGCAGGCCCGAACGGACACGCCACAAACCGCTCCGCAGTCGACCCACCGCTTCCGTAATAGCCTCGGGCGAGCCCACCGGCCACATACAGTTCCCCGATCACGCCGGGCGGGACCGGTGTCAGTTCTGGTCCCAGGATGTAGGTGCGCATATTGGCGAGCGGTCGCCCGATCGGTATGACTCCGGTTTCGGTCGACTGCTGCGGGACCGGAAAGCTGGAGACGTAGAAGCTTTCGGTCTGTCCGTAGGCATGGACGACACGGACATCCGGGAAGGCCTGGTGAACCTTGTGGACCACGTCGGCCGTGAGTGGGTCGCCGCCGAGGATCGCGGTCCGCAGATCCAGCTTGAGAGCGCCTGGCTCCTCGGCGAGGATGGGGCCGAGCAGCGCGGTGAACACCGACGGCACGGCACAGATGGTGGTACCCGACCAGCTGTCGCGTTCAGCGAGTTCGAGTACGTCACGGACGATCTCGACACTCGCCCCGGCCGCGAGCGCGGTGAATATCTCGAACACGGACACGTCGAAGTTCACCGAGGTCGCGGCGAGCATGCGGGATCCCGGCTCGACCTGTGCCATCTGCCGCGAGTACCACACACCGTTGACCACGGTGGCGTGGGTCATGGCGACCCCCTTCGGCTTGCCCGTGGAGCCGGAGGTGTACATGACGTACGCGAGATTGTCCGGCCGGATACGGGTGTCCGAGGCTTCGACCGCGGGGCCGTCGAGGTCGCCGAGGTCATCGAGACTCAGGTCGTCGAGGTGGAGTACCGGCGGTTGGCACTCCGGCAGTGCCGCCGCCGTATCACGATGGGTCAGCACCAGCGCCGGATCGGCCGTGTTGAGCAGGAGGTCCACACGCGCGGCCGGATGATCGGGATCGATCGGCAGGTAAGCACCGCCCGCCTTGAGCACGCCCAACTGCGCGACCACCAGGTCCGCCGACCGCGGCAACGCCACGGCCACCAGCACGTCCGGCCCGACGCCCCGTTCGCGCAACACCGCGGCCAGCCGGTCGGCGCGAGCGTCCAACTCCCGATACGACAACTCGGTTCGCCCGGCCACCACCGCTGTCGCGTCCGGCGTCCGCATCGCGTGAGCCGTGACGAGTTCGGGGAGCGTCGACCCCCGCACCGGTGCCGCGGTCTCGTTCAACCATTCCAACCGGTCCCGCTCGGCGTCGGTGAGCACGTCCACCGCGCCGAGCCGCCCCTCGGAATGGGCGACCATCTGCCGCAGCACGCGCACATAGCGGTCGGCGATACTCTCGGCCGTGGAGTGGTCGAACAACTCGGTCGCGTACTCCAGTTGCCCGTAGGCACGCCCGGACGCGTCCGGGATGATGTTGAAGAACAGGTCGAAGCGCGCGGTATCGGTGCCCGCCGGGACGGGGGTGACCCGCAGACCCGGTATCTCGATCCCCTGCCACACGAACTGCCAGGCCAGCATCACCTGGAACAGCGGTGAGTACGCGCTGGAGCGGTCCGGGTTGAGCATCCCCACCAGGCGCTCGAACGGAACGTCCTGGTTGTCGTACGCGGCCAGAGCCTTGTCCCGCACCTGATCCAGCAGGTCGCCGAACGTCGGGTTCTTCGACAGGTCGACGCGCAGCACCCAGGTGTTGGCGAAGAACCCGATCAGGTCGTCGAGCTGCTCATCGGCGCGCCCCTCGATCGGGCTGCCGATCGTCAGGTCGTAGCCGGCGCCGAGATGGTGCAACAGCACCGCGAGCGCTGCCTGAGCGACCATCGGGGCCGTGGCACCGCGGTCCGCGGCGAGCTTGCCGAGCCCGGCGAGCAGTTCGGGTTCCAGCTCGAAGGAGACATAGCCGCCGCGGTGGCCGGCCGCCGTCGGCCGCGGCCGGTCCAGCGGCAACTGCACCGGCTGCGGTACTCCGGCCAATTCGTCCCGCCAGTAGTCCAGTTGCGCGGCAGCGATGCTGTCCGGATCCGCTTCGTCGCCCAGCAGCTGCCGCTGCCACAGGGTGTAGTCCTTGTACTGCACCGGAAGCGGCGTCCAGTCCGGCGCGCTCCCCTGCCGACGAGCCGAGTACGCCGACACCAGGTCGCGGAGGAACGGCGCCATCGACGCCCCGTCCGCGGCGATGTGATGGAACACGAACACCACCAGGTGCTCCTGCGGAGCGACCCGGAAAACGGTTGCCCGAAAGGGAAGCTCCGTGTCGAGTTCGAACCCCTCGCACCCGACCTCGTGCATCGCGGCGTCCACCGCGTCGGCGGCCACGTCGACCACCGGGATCCGGAAGGCCGCCTCCTCCGGTGGCAGGACCCGCTGCTCCGGCGTACCGTCCGCGTTCTCCACGATCAAGGTGCGCAGACTCTCGTGCCGGGCCGTGACATCCCCCACCGCCTCGACCAGGGCCGCGGCGTCCAGTGGCCCCTCCAGGCGCAGCACGAACGGGATGTTGTAAGTGGGAGACGGGCCTTCCAGGCGGTAGAGGAACCACAGCCGGCGCTGAGCAAAGGACAACGGAACCATCGACGCTACTCCTCCACGTTCATCTGTCGCAGCTGAGGGCGTTTCGACGCGGTCAGCTTCTCGATCCGCCCCGCCAACTCGGCGACGGTCCGATTGCGGAACACCGTCGTCACCTTCACGTCGACGTTGAGTTCGCCGCGTATGCGGCCGATCAGCCGGGTGGCCAGCAGCGAATGCCCACCGTGGTCGAAGAAGTCGACATCGATGCCGACCTCCTCCACATCGAGGAGGTCCGCGAAGAGCCGGCAGAGGACTTCCTCGGTGCGGTTGCGCGGCGCTCGTCCGGTCGCGGCCTGGGCCTGGTCGGGTGCGGGGAGCGCATGACTGTCGACTTTGCCGCTCGACGTCAGCGGAAGCCGGTCGAGTATCACCAGGTGAGTGGGGATCATGTAGTCGGGCAGCTGCCGCTCCAGGTGCGCGCGCACCGCGTGGATGAGCCTGGCCGGGCTGTGCCACCCCGCGAGCACTGGCGTGGCCGGGGTCGGCGCCGGGGCTTCGTGGCCGGCGCGGGTGGCGTACAGCTGGCACATTCCGGTGCCCTCGAGCCCCTGGGGGGTTTCCACCACGACGTGAAAACCCTTGGCCGCCAGCATCTTCGTCACGACCGCGACCCGATCGTCGATGTCGTGCACCTCGGCCACGACCTGGCGGATGATCGGCCAGTGCTCCGGCTCGATCCCCCGCAAGGCGGCCAGCTCACTCTTCTCCGCGTCGACCTTCAGCAGATCCACCACGGTGAGCCCGTTGTCCCGGATCACCTGCGACACAGTGCGCAGTTCCACGTCGACCACGGTGCTCGACAGCTGCTGGGCCAGCAGTTCGGTCAGCTGGTCGTCCTCGGCGGCCTTTGGGCCACGCGCGTTGGCGATCACCCGGCGCAGCGTTTCCCGGTCCGTCGCCTCGTCCGCGAAACGCCCCGACATCAACGACATCTCGGGGTAGTACGTGAACTCCGCGCGCCCCGCGGCATCCGAGATCCCGTAGTCGGACACCACCACATCGAGGCCGTGCAGATATGCGTTGATCCGGTAGAACTCGGCGGACTCCGGCATCGGTTCGCACGCGTACACCCGCACACCGCGTGCCACCGACCCGGCCCACAGCCCGAACATCCCCACGTGGCCGCCCACATCGACGACACACGCGCCGTCGCCGACGGTCACACCACCGCGCGCGTACTCACCGCGCTGGAAGATCTCGTCGTACAGGAACGACATGTTCAGCTTGTTGCGCCCCGCCACCGCCATTCCGTTCGGCAGCTCATGAAATTCCACCCCGGCCAATCGACCGGTGCTCTGCATTTCGTGGAACCGCGCCACCGCCGGCGCCACCTCGGAATCCACGACGAGATATCCAGCCAGTTGCCGACCGCCGTTGACATCCTCACGGGCGATCACCGCGGCCTGGCGCACGGCCGGATGCCGGGACAGCACGGTTTCGATCTCGCCCAGCTCGATACGGAAACCTCGGATCTTCACCTGGAAATCGGTGCGACCGATGTATTCGACCTGGCCGTCCTGGTTCCACCGCACGGCGTCGCCGGTGCGGTACATCCGGGTTCCCGGCTCGCCGAAGGGACAGGCAACGAACCGGTTCGCGGTCAGGGCGGACTGCCCGAGATAGCCCCTGGCCAGCCCCATGCCGGCGAGGTACAGCTCACCGGTGACCCCGGGCGGGACGGGGCGCAGCGCCGAGTCCAGTACGTACACCTGGGTGTTCCAGATCGGTGCGCCGATCGGCACCCGGTCGGCGCCGGGCACGTGCTGCCATCCGGTGACCTCCACGGAGGCCTCGGTGGGGCCATAGAGGTTGTGCGCGCCGCAGCCGGGCAACAGCTCGACGAACCTGTTGGCCAGCTCCGCCGGGAACGCCTCGCCCGCGACCTCGATCCAGCGCAGGCTGGTGCACTTCCTCGCCGTGGGCTCGGCGACGAACGCCTCCAGCAGGGAGGGCACGAAGTCCGCGCCGGTCACCCCTTCCCGCTGGATCAACTCCGCCAGATACGCCGGGTCCTTACGCCCGTCCGGGCGTGCGACGACGACCGCGGCCCCGACCTGCAAAGGCGCGAACAGCTCGGGCACCGACACGTCGAAGCTCGCCGTCGTACTCAGCAGCACCCGGTCCTCGGCACCGACATCGAAGTGCGCCAGACCCCACTTCAGCCGGTTCATGATCGACCGGTGTGCCACCTGGACACCCTTGGGACCACCGGTGGAACCAGAGGTGTGGATGACGTACGCGGCGTTGTCCGGCGACAGTGCGCGCTCCGGGTTCACCTCCGGATACCCGGACACGTCGGGAAGCGCACCGTCGAGCACCAGCAACGGCTTCGCGCTCTCCATCAGCTGCCGTACCCGGTCCTCGGGCAGCTCGGTGTCCACCGGCAGATAGGCCGCACCGGTCTTCACCACCGCGTAGACCGCAACCATCAGTTCCACAGATCGTGGGATCCGCACCGCGACCAGCCGCTCGGGGCCGGCACCCTGCTCGACCAACCAGTGCGCCAACTGATTCGCCCGCCGGTTGAACTCCCCGTAGGTCAGCGTCTCCTGCTCACCGATCAACGCCACTCGGTCGGAGCCACGCTCCACCTGAGCCTCGAACGCACCCGGCAGAGTGTCCTCCGCCACCGGATGCGCGGTGTCGTTGACCTCCCTCACCAACCGGTCCCGCTCCTGCGCCGACAGCACGTCCACGGCGCCGACGGGCGCCGACGGGTCATCGAGCACCTGGTCCAGCACCCGGACCAGCCGGGCGGCGATCACCTCGGCCGCGTCGCGGTCGTAGAGGTTGTTCTGGTAGTCGAGGGAGAGCCTCAGGTAGGGGTCGGAGGCGTTGAGCGTGAGCGGGTAGTGCGAACCCGCGAACGGCCGGATGCCGTCGATCGTGAACCCCGCCGAGGTGTTCGCGTCGACGATGCCCTCGCGGTCGATCGGGTAGGACTGGAACACGACGATCGTGTCGAACAGGGCAGGCAGCCCGACGCCCCGCTGGATGTCGGCCAGCCCGTAGTGGTTGTGGTCGAGCAACGCTGTCTGCCGCTGCTGCAGCTCGGTGATGACGTCGGCCACGTTGTGGTCGGGTCGGCAGAACACCCTGATCGGCAGGGTGTTGATGAACAGACCGACCATCTCGTCCGAACCGAGCAGGTCCGCCGGGCGACCGTTGGCGGCGGCCCCGAACACCACGTCCTGCTGCCCGGTCAGCTTCGACAGCAGGATCGCCCACGCGCCTTGGAGGAGCGTGTTGAGCGTGACCCCCAGTTCGGCAGCACGCCGGGCGAGTTCACGTCCCTTGTCGATCGACAGCGGTACCTCGACCCGCCCGAGGGCGGACGCCGCCGCGTCGACGGAAGTTTTCGGGGCCACGAGGGTCGGCTGCTCGAATCCGGCGAGCTCGGCGGCCCACCGGTTGGCCGACGCCTCCCGGTCCTGCGCGGACAGCCAGGCCAGATAGTCACCGTAGTTCCGGACCGGGGGAAGCTCGCGGGTCCCGGAGTACAGCCGGATCAGATCCGTGATCACCGACGGCGAGGACCAGCCGTCGAACAGGGCGTGATGCGCGGTGATGACGAGTTTCGCCCGCTGCGGCCCGACGGTGATCAGAGCCAGGCGGATCAGCGGCGGCCGGGTGGGATCGAGTTGGTCGGCCCGGTCCTCTGCAAGGAAGGTGTCGAGTGCCGCGTCCTGCTCGGCTTCGCTGCGATCCGTCAGAGTGATGTGCCGCCAGGGCATGGCCACGTGTTCGGGCACGATCTGCACCGGATCGCCGCCGACTCCGGCGACGAACGCGGAGCGCAGGTTCGGATACCGGTCGAGCAGCGCCTGCCCGGCGGCCCGCATGCGCGCCGGGTCCACGTGCCCGGACAGGTGCAGCACGAACTGCATGTGGTAGACGTCGAAGGAGCCCTCGGCGAGCGCTGCCTGGAACAGGATTCCGGACTGCCCCGGAGCCTGCGGCCACACCTCGGTCAGTCGGCCGTAGCGTGCCTCCCAGACCTCGATCTCCTCCTGCCGGACCGAGACCAGAGGGGCGTCCGAGGGTGTCAGACCGCCGGTCTCCGGCTGTGCCGCGTGCGCGGCCATGCCGTGCAGTACCTCGACCCACAGCTCGGCCAGTTCGGAGGTCCGCTCACGGGACAGCACTCCGCTGGGGAACATGAAGGCAGCCTGCAATCGGGGGCCCTCGGCGGTGTCCGTGGCGACCGCGTTGACCTCCAGTGCGGACAGCGCGGGCAGGTCCGGGTCTGGCGCCGGGATCAGCTCGGCGGACCAGGACGCCGGTCCCCATCCGTCCGCGCGCAGGTGCTCGGGCACGTCGGCGTCGGAGATCCTGCCGAGGTAGTTGAACCCGAGCTGTGGGACCGGCAGGTCGGCGAGCTGCTCCGCGGTCTCCGGGTTCAGGTGCCGCAGCAGTCCGTACCCGATGCCCTTGTCCGGTATCCCGCGCAGCTGCTCCTTGACCAGCTTGATCGCCCTCCCGGCCGCTGGGCCGCCTGCCAGCACGTCGGCCAGGTCCACTCCGCGCACGTCGACCCGGGCCGGGTACATGCTGGTGAACCATCCGACGGTCCGGGAGAGGTCGGCTCCGGGGACGACCTCCTCCTCGCGGCCGTGCCCCTCCAACCGGACCAGAGTGGAGCGGTCCGCACCGCGCCACCGGTTCATCGCCAGGGCGAGCGCGGCGAGCAGCACGTCGGTCCCGGTGCCCTTGAACGCCGCGGGAAGCTTGGTCAGCACCGCCTCGGTGACCTCGGCGGACAGCTGCACCCGCACGGTGTCGACCGTGGACATCACATCCACCGCCGGGTCGAGCGCCCGTGTGCCCAGCGGGGGGTTCGGTGCCTGGAGCATGTCTTGCCAGAACGCCAACTCCGCCTCCCGCTGCGGGGAGAGCGCCTCGGTCTCCAGCGCCGATGCCCAGCGGCGGGCCGACGTGCCGACCACGGGCAGATCGGGGGTACGGCCGGACCGGACCTGCTGCCATGACTCGGCGAAGTCCGACATGAGGATGCGCCAGGTGACACCGTCCGCCACCAAGTGGTGCAGCACCACCAGCAGCCTGCCCGCACCCGACTGCGTGGCGAACCACACGAAGTCCGCCATGGTCCCGGCTTCCGGGTCGAGTCGCCCGACCGCGTCGTCCAGCTCCGCCTTCGCCGTCTCCAGCAAGGACGGCTCGTCCCACCGGCCGTCGCAGGGAACCCGGCGGATCAGGTCCGACGCCCGCACGGTGCCCGCCGGACGCACGACGAGGGAGAGCTCGTCGCCACGCACCAGCCGCGCGCGCAGAAGGTCGTGCCGGTCGAGCACGGCGTCCAGCGTCCCGGCCAATCCCCTCGCGTCGATCCCCGCGGGCAGCTCCAGCGCCAACGCCATCGCGAACCGGTCCAGCCCGCCGCCGTGCTCGAACACCTGCCGCGCCACCGGCTGCAACGGCATCGGGCCGACGCCACCGCCCTCGCCCTCCGCGAGCACGGGCACCTGGTCCCGGCGGGCGGAGGCCACCTCGGCCAGCCGGGCCGCTGTGCGGCACTCGAAGATCTCCCGCGTGGTGAGATCCAGGCCGCGTGCCCGGGCACGTGCCACCACCTGGATCGACCGCAGGCTGTCTCCGCCCACCACGAAGAAGTCGTCGTCGACGCCGATCCGATCCACACCGAGCACGTCCGCGTACGACGCGGCGATGATCTCTTCGGCCTCGGTGCGCGGCTCCTGGTAGGCCTCGCCCCCGAACTCCGGTTCAGGCAGCGCCGAGCGGTCCAGCTTCCCGGTCGGTCCGAGGGGCAGCCGGCCGAGAACGACGAACGCGGACGGCACCATGTAGTCGGGCAGCCGTGCCGCGACGAACCTGCGCAGCTCGGCTGCCGAAGCACCCGACTGCACATCCACGTCCCCGATACCACCGGCACCGTCGTCACCGACGGCTCCCTCGCCGGTGTGCACCACGTACGCAACGAGCCGCCGCCCGCCCGAGGGCGTCTCCCGGCTGACCACCACCGTCTCGCTGATCCCGGGGTGCAGCGCGCACGCCGCTTCAACCTCGGCCGTCTCGATGCGGAAGCCGCGCACCTTCACCTGGCCGTCGCTCCTGCCGACGCACTCCAGTTGACCGCGCGCGTTCCAGCGGGCCAGGTCGCCCGTGCGGTACATCCGCTCACCCGCGGGGCCGAAGGGGTTCGCCACATAGCGCTCGGCGGTCAGGCCGAAGCGGCCGTGGTAGCCACGGCCGAGGCAGGTCCCCGCCACGTACAGCTCACCGACCACGCCCTGCGGCACCGGAGCGAGTCCCGGACCCAGCACGTAGGCGCGCATGTTCCCCAGTGGGGTGCCGATCGGCGCGATCTCGCTCTCCACCCATTCCTCGGACGCCGCGAGGGAGAACGAGGTGGCGTAGAAACTCTCGCTCTGGCCATAGCCGTTGACGACTTGCACGCCGGGCAGGGCCTCGCGCACCTGCCGCACCAGTCGGGCCGGGAGCACGTCGCCCGCGAAGACGACCGTGCGTACATTGGGCGCCTTGTCCAGGTGGCCGACCAGTTCCCCGAGCACCGAGGGAACGGCGCTGATCACGTGGCCGTCCCAGGTGTCCCGTTCCGCGAGCGCCAGCGCGTTCGGCACCACCTCGACCGTGCCGCCGGTGGACAGGGTGGTCAGCAGCTCGAAGACCGAGACGTCGAAGTTCACCGAGGTGCCGGCCAGCATCCGCCAGCCGGGCGGCGCGTCCAGGACGCGCACCAGCTCCCGCACCCCGTTGACGACGTTGCGGTGGGTGATCACCGCGCCTTTCGGCTTGCCCGTGGAGCCGGAGGTGTACATGACGTACGCCAGGTTGTCCGGATCCAACGGCGAGAGCCGGCCCGTGTCGTCCAGCGCCCCCTTGGGCGAGTCCCATGCCGCGATGTGGTCGAGGTTGACGAGCGAGATGTCGTTCCGCGGCAGGTCCTGCCACGTCTCGGTGTCGGTGACCGCGAAACGCGGAGCCGCTTCGGACAGCACGCTGTCCGCTCGCCCGCTGAGGTACTGCGGGTCCATCGGCAGGTATCCGGCACCGGACTTGAGGATCCCGAGCAGGCCGACCACCAGGTGCTCCGTGCGCGGCAGGGCCAGCACCACAAGGTCGTCCGGCCCGGCACCATTCCGGACCAGCTCCCACCCGACGCCGTTCGCCCGGTCGTCGAGCTCCCGGTAGGTCAGCGTCCGGTCGTCGCACACGATCGCCGGGGCGTCCGGAGTCCTGGCCACCTGGGCTTCGAACAGCTCCGGAATCGTCCGCTCGGCCACCGCTGTGGCGGTGTCGTTGAACCGGTTGAGCAGGCGGTCCCGCTCAGCCGCGTCGAGCACGTCGAGGGCGGCGATCCTGCTCCCCGAGTCGGCCACGAGCCGGCTCAGCACCCGCACGAATCGGTTCGCGAGTCCCTCTACCGTTTCCCTGTCGAACAGGTCGGTGGCGTACTCCAGGTAACCCCCCGCCCCGCCCGAGCCGTTCGGAAGCATGTTGAAGAACAGGTCGAACTTGGCCGTACCGGTCTCGAGTTCCTCGGCCTCGACCTCGAGGCCCGGGAGTTCCAGATCCCCGAGCGGCTCCTGCCAGGCGAGCATCACCTGGAAGAGCGGGTGATAGGCGGTGGACCGGTCCGGGTTCAGCAGCTCGACCAACCGCTCGAAGGGCACGTCCTGGTTGTCGTACGCGGCGAGGGACCGGTCACGCACCCGCTGGAGCAGTTGGAGGAAGGTCGGGTTCCCGGAGAGGTCGACGCGCAGTACCCAGGTGTTGGCGAAGAACCCGACGAGGTCGCGCAGGTCCTCGTCGGTGCGACCCGCGATCGGCGCGCCGAGGGGCACGTCGTCACCGCATCCGAGGTGGTGCAGGAGCACCGCGAGCGCCGAGTGCATGACCATCGACACCGTGATGTCCTGTTCCTGGGCCAGCTTCTCCACCGCCCCGAGCAGGTCGGAGTCGATCGACAACTCGACCAGATCGCCGCGGTGGCTCATCGCCCTCGGACGCGGACGGTCCGTCGGCATGGCCAGGGGCTGCGTGAGATCGGCCAAGGTCTCGCGCCAGTACGCCAGTTGTCCGGCTGCCAGGCTGTCCGGATCGGACTCGTCACCGAGCACGTCCCGCTGCCACAGCGTGTAGTCCGCGTACTGCACCGGGAGCGGCTCCCATTCCGGAGCCCTGCCCTGCATGCGGGCGGAAAAGGCCGCGGTCAGATCGCGGAGCAGCAGCCCGAGGGATTCCCCGTCCAAGGCGATGTGGTGCACCACCAGTACCAGGGTGTGCTCACGCGGTCCGCACCGCATGAGACTGGCGCGGATCGGCACGTCGGCGGCCAGGTCGAAGGGGGCGGTGGCCACCTCGTCGACCGCCGCCACCCGCTCCTCCTCGCGAAGCTCGACGACCTGCAGATCGAACGGCTCCTGACCGGATGGCAGCACCTGCTGGTGCGGGACGCCGTCCTCGTCCTCGACGATCACCGTTCGGAGAATCTCGTGACGGTCGATGACATCGCGGAGCGCCGACTCCAGAGCGCTCACGCTCAGCTCACCGGTCATCCGCAGGGCGAAAGCAGCGTTGTAGGTCGGTGACGGGCCTTCGAACCGGTCCACGAACCACAGTCGGCGCTGCGCGAACGACAACGGGATCATTCTCTGTCTCCAAATCGGCAGAACCACCAGGGAGCCAACCGCCACTCAGCTCTGATCGAGTACCGCCAAGAGCTGGTCGTTGTAGAAGTCGTCGAAGGAGCACGCACCCGACAGCGTCGAGAAATAGCGGTCGATCAACTCCTGGTGACCGACCAGGCTCCGCAACATCTCCGCCCGTCCCTCGGGCTTGAGTTCGGCCACATTGAGCGCGCCCTGGTAGAAGTTGAGGAAGACGTCGGTCAGGTCGTTCTCGTAGCGCTTCAGCGCCGCCTTGAGCGCGGCCTCGTCGTGCAGTCCGTCCCCGATGTGCTCGGTGAGCGACTGGGCCTGCATGAAGGCATCGGTGATACCGCGAGCGGTAATGGAGTCCTTGTGGTGCACCGCGTCACCGAGCAACACCCACCCGGGCCCGTAGGCTTTGCGGAAGTAGTTCTCCTGGTGCCCCGTGCCGTACAGCTGCTCCACGCGCCGGCCCGCCGACATCCGCTCGTACAACTCGGGTGTCGTCGTGCGGACGGCTTCGAGGAAGGCGGGTTCCACCGCGGTGCGGACATCGGAGAACTCGCTCTGCGGGAAGTACGCCATGATCAGCTTGAGGTCGTCGTTGGTGGGGATGACACCGACCCAGCGCCCCGGCCGCTCGTACAACTCGAAGTGCGCCGGAACCCCGGCCCAGTAGGTGTAGTAGGTGCAGGTCATCCGCGGGTGCTCGACGACGTTCGGCGCACCGACCTTGCGGGCCACCAGCGATCGCATGCCGTCCGCGCCGACGACCAGCCGCGCCCGTTCCGTCGCCTCGGTTCCGCCTGGCGTCGTGTACCGCACCCCGACGACCCGGCCGTCCTCGAACAGCAGGTCGTTGACCGCGCAGGATTCCCGGAACTCGACACCGGACGCCACGGCACCGCTCGCGAGGATCGGGTCGAGCACGAACCGCCTCGGCGCGTACGTGGTCCGGTGGCCGTCGGCCGGCAGAGAGAAGCCGTCCAGCCGGACACCGGGCGCCTCATAGCTCTGATGGTTGATCGGCAGGCAGCCCGCGGCGCGGAGCTCGTCGAGCAACCCCCATCGGTCGAGCAGCGCCACACCCGGCTGGTGGATGTAGTGCGAGGACAGCGTGTCCTGCGGGAACCGCGCCTTCTCCAGGAGCAGGACGCGATACCCCTGCTGAGCGAACAACATGGCCGCCGGCGAACCCGCGCAACGGGCACCAATGACAACTACGTCGTACATGGCCCTCTCTTACTATTGGGTTACCGTGCCCAGGGATTCGATATACGCAGAAATCGATGCCACCGTCGGATTGAGAAACATCTGATCGACCGGAACTTCAACGCCCAACTCCTCGATGAAAGCCCCTTGGATATTCGCCAGAATCACAGACTGGCCGCCCAGGGAGAAGAAGTCGTCGTCGATCGATATGTCATCACGCTGGAGTTCTCGGCGCCAGATGGCGAGCACCCCGTCGACAATCATCACAGTCCTCTCGTTTGTCATCAAGGTCCGTCGACTATGCCGTCGTTGCACTGCCGGCGCATTGGTTCCTGAACTCGTCGGCCAGCGCCGCACGGTCCGCTTTCCCATGCGGGCTCAACGGAATCCGCGGGATATTGACGAACCTGGCCGGGACCATGTTCCGCGGCAGCGACTCGAGGAGACGGGTGCGCACGTCCTTCTCGGCGAGATCGTCGCCCGCCGGGACCATGAACGCGATCAGCTCGGTCTCGCCGGAGTCGGTGTGGCCGACCACCACGACGGCCTGCCGCACCCCGCCCAGCCTGCCGAGCGCGCGCTCGATGTCGGTGGGGTCGATACGCATGCCCCGCACCTTCACCTGCGCGTCCATCCGGCCGGCGACGACAAGGTCACCGGCCTCATTCACATGGCCGCGGTCGCCCGTGCGGTACAGCCGGCGCGGCACACCGTCGACCACGACCGTCGTGAACCGCTCGGACTCGGGACCCGTGCCGCCCGGATAGCCCGCGCCGACGCTGGTCCCGGAGATGCAGATCTCCCCGTACTCCCCCGCCCCGACACCGCGCATCCGCTCGTCGAGGATGTGGATGTCGGTGTTGTGGGCCGGCCTGCCGACCGGTGCGATGTCGTGTTCCCCGGGCCGGTAGTCGGCGAGATCGTACGACGTCGCGACGTCCGTGCACTCTGCGACGCCGTACTGGTGCAGAAGCGTGCAGGTGTTTCCCTCACGCCGGGCCCAGCCCGTAAGCCGTTCGACCTGCAGGGGTTCGCCGCCGAACAGCATGTAGTCGAGCCGGGTGAGCGCGTCGCCGCCCCGCGCGGTCTCCCAGTCCACCAGCAGGTACAGCGTGCTGGAGGCGCAGTTCACCACACGTATCTCGTGCTGGGTCAGCATGCGATAGGCCATCGCCGCGTCGAAGTTCCGGCTCGCCATCAGGTACTGGGTGGCACCGCAGAACAACGGCATCATCAGGCTGCGTTGGGAAAGGTCGAACCCGAACGCGCTGACGACCAGATTGTGCGATCCGGCATGCAGGCCGTACTCGAGCGTCAGCCAGTTCAAAAGGTTGAACCAGCCCTCGTGCCGCACCTCGGTCACCTTCGGCATACCGGTCGACCCGGACGTGAAGACCGCGTAGCACACGTCGTCCCCGGTGACCGGGACGTCAGGTCCGGTCACCGGGAGACCTGCCAGGTGACCGGACAACTGCCCCAGATCGATGACCTCGACGACCGCCGACTCGACCAGCCCGGCCGTCGCCGGGGAGGCCACGATCAAGACGAGATCGGGGACCTGCCCCAACAGCAGCTGGAGCCGGGCCGCAGGATAGGACGGGTCGAACGGTACGTAGGCGGCACCCGCTTTCAGCGTCCCGAGGATGGCGACGACCATGTCGATCGAGTAGTCGAGGCAGACGCCGACCTTCGTACCTCGGCCGTGTCCGCGCGCGGTGAGGAAGTGCGCAAACCGGTTGGCCTGCGCGTTCAGTTGTGAGTAGGTCATCTGCTGCCCGGCGCAGAAGACGGCGACGGCGTCGGGGGTGGCGCCCGCATGCCCCTCGAACTGCTTGTGGACGACGGGCGGCGAGGGCAGGGCGACCCGTTTTCCCTGGAGGATCATCAACTGACTCCGATGTGACGGGTGTCCGATCGGGCAAGTAGCCGGCGCACCACGGGAACGGGGCTGTTCGGCGCCTCTGGGTGCGCGCCTCTAGGCGGTGCACCGATCGGCGGCGTCCAGCACCTGGGTCACCCACTTGTCGACGGGCAGACCGTGCGCGGGGGCCGCTTTCGAGTAGTAGTCCCGTTGGCCGACCGACGGCTCGATGGTGAGGGTGGTCACCCTCCGCCGAGGCTTGTCGGCGACCACCAACCCGGCCGGTGTGGCACCTCTCGCTCGTCGTTACCGCTGCTCGTGGGGATGTCGATCTGCCGGGGCTGCTCGGCCGGGCCGGCGCGAACCGCCCTGCGCACTTCGTTACGCGACCACATCTGCTGTTCGGCTTTGCGCAGCCAGTAGTCCTGCTCCGGAGGCGACAAGCGGGCCTCCTCGGCGTGGTGGGCGAAGCTGAGGCTGTCCCGCCTGCGGTGGCGCTCGAACCGCCGGGCGACCCAGGCGTGGTTGCGCAGAGTCTGGTGGCCGAGCCCTGTTCTCTCGATCGCCTCCCGGTGGCGCCGCAACCCGTAGGTGGTCACTCCGAAGATCAACCAGTCGACGAGCCACCACGCCGAGGAGTTCGTGAACTCGCCCAGACCGGCCCCGATCCGCTCCCAGGACCGCTCCGACAGGTCCTGTGGGACGACCATCCCTCTCTTCTGCACCTGCGCTTGATTCCCCACGAGGGGCAGAACCGGATCGCGCTGCGCGGCCTCAGCACGGGTGCTCATCAGCCCCGTCTCGCGACTGCTCACGGTCCTCACAGAACGCCCCCACAACCTTCGTTCGCATCAACATCTCCGCGGAATCAGACCGGCGTTCAGTCCGCGGCCATGGCCTCCCGCAGGCTCTTCGGGCGCAGGTCGGTCCAGTTCTGCTCGACGTACTCCAGGCACTCGGCCCTGTCCGCCTCGCCGAAGACCACTCGCCAGCCCTCGGGCACCTCGGCGAATGCGGGCCATAGGGAGTGCTGGTCCTCGTCGTTGACCACGACGTAGAAGCGGCCGTTCTCGTCATCGAAGGGGTTCGGGCTCACTGCCACCGTCCTTATCCGTCACGGAGTGACTCGGGATGGGAAAACGGGATGACTCAAGATAGGGAATCGTCAGGGCCGGGCGAGTTCACCGACGTTGTCCTGTCGACGGGACACCCGGCATCCGCAGTCAGCTTGGGAGACTGAAGCCACCGTACGGGAACGTAAGACTCGACCGTCAATGCCACAAGGGCGGCAGAATGGCTGAACTCCCGGTCGCCCGCCCGAGCCTGTAGCCCACTGCGGTTCTGTGCCACCATGGCCGAGCGGTAACCCGTGAATGGGCCTGCTCGAATTCGGGTTCAGCCAATCTCCTCACGCCGAGGCGATCGAGAGCGCGCGCAGTCAATTTGCACGACGACAGAATGCTCATCGACGAACCTGCGACTGGTGATCAATGGCATTGAAGTCAGAATCCGAGTACGCGACAGACCCGGACAGCGACACACGACGGTCGCTGCTGCGCCACATGCTGGTGGCAAGAGGAATCGACGAGGAGGCCCGTCAGCTCCACAAGCAGGGCGCGCTCGATCTCTGGCCGTCCTGCCAGGGGCAGGAGGCCGCGCAGGTGGGCTCCGCGCTCGCCGTGGGCCCGGCCCCGACCGTCTTTCCCAGTTACCGCGAGCACGCGGTCGCCCTGCTGCGTGGTGTGACACCGGACGAACTGTTCGCGCAGTGGGCCGGCCGCACGTTCTGCGGATGGGACCCGCGCCGAGTGCGGTTCTTCCCCTACACGATGGTCCTGGCCGCACAGACGCTGCACGCTGTCGGCTACTCGATCGGACAGCGACTGCAGGGGCTGGAGGACTTCGTCGTCGTGTACATAGGCGACGGCGCCACCAGCGAGGGCGACATGTCGGAGGCGATGAACCTCGCCGCCGTGGAGTCGGCGGCCGTGCTGTTCGTCTGCCAGAACAACGGCTGGGCCATCTCGAAACCGGCCGAGGAGCAGATGCGCACCTCGGTGGCCGAGCGGGCCCGGGGTTTCGGGATCGAGTCCGTCCGGGTCCCGGGCCAGGACCCGGAAACGGTCTACTCGTCCTGCTCCCGGGCCGCCGCCCATGTCCGCGGGGAGCGGGCGCCCTACCTCGTCGAGATCCAAGTGGGCCGCATCCACGGTCATTCCACCTCCGACGCCCAGGAGGTGTACCGCACCCCCGACGACATCGCGCAGACCCGGGCTGCGGACCCCGTGCCCGCCTACGCGGCCCGGCTGAGCGGCCTGGGCCTGGTGGACACCGCGTGGTTCGACGCCGTCGACGAGGAAGTGCGGGAGTTGCGCGAGCGGTTGACCAAGGAGTACGTGTGATGAGCACCGTACGGTCCGCCAGTCTGGCGGAGTCGATCAACACAGCCTTGGCCGACCTGCTCGAACAGGAACCGAGGCTGCTGCTGCTCGGCGAGGACATCGGACGCCTGGGCGGAGTGTTCCGGGTGACCCGAGGACTGCAGGAGCGCTTCGGCAAGGACCGGGTGCGCGACGCGCTGCTCGCCGAGTCCACCATCGTCGGCCAGGCCGTCGGCATGGCGATGAGCGGACTGGTGCCGGTCTGTGAGATCCAGTTCGACGGGTTCACCTATCCCGCGGTGAACCAGCTGGTGACCCAGGCGGCCCGGATCGGCGGCCGGTGGAACGGACAGGTCAGCCCGAGCCTGGTGGTGCGGATCCCGACCGGCGGCGGGTTCCGGGGCGTCGAGCACCACAGCGAGTCCAACGAGGCGCTCTTCGCCCGCCTCCCGGGAATCTCGGTGGCGTGCCCCTCCACCGGAGAGGACGCCGACCAGATCCTGCGGTACGCGGTGACACTCGGCTCGCCCGTGGTGATGTACGAGCCGATCCGCCTGTACTGGCAGCGGAACACCCCCGCCCGGGCCCCCGAGCCGGCGCGGTCGCCGACCGCGGCACGGGTGGTGCGGCGGGGCACCGACCTGACGATCGCCACGTACGGCGCGATCACCCACGAAGTGCTGGAAGCGGCACACGCTCTCGACCCCGATGTCGACGTCGAGGTGGTGGACCTGCGCTGGGTGGCCCCGCTCGACATGGACACGGTCCTCCGGTCCGTCGCCCGCACCGGCCGACTGCTGATCGTGCACGAGGGGTCGAAGGACGTCGGCATCGGTGCCGAGATCGCCGCGGCAGTGGCCGAGCGGGGCTTCGACGCGCTCCGGGGACCGGTCCGCCGACTGGCGCCCGACCGCCGTCCCTATCCCCCGGCGGATTTCGAGAAGGGCTACCTGATCGGTGTGCAGGCGATCAAGGACGAGGTGCTGGTGATGACGAAGTGAGCGACTCCCCCGTGGACATGCACGTTCCCGGCTTCGGCCACGGCCTCGGCGAGGCCCTGCTCATCGAGTGGGTCGCCGGCGTCGGCGACCGGGTCGAGCGGGGAGACGCCATCGCGGTCGTCGAGACCGACAAGGCCAGCACGGAGATCGTGGCGGAGCGCGAAGGACGGGTCACGGCCCACTGCGCGACGGCCGGCGAGATCCTCAAGTCCGGTGAGCTCCTGTACCGGTTGACCGCCGACTAGCCTCCGCGCGCACCCGGGCCCCGACGAGCCAGTCACTTGAACGGAGAAACGGAGAGGGAACATGAGCGACATCGAAAGCCGTATCGCGGACACCATGCTGGCCAAACTGCGCGAGTACGACCCCTCGTTGGGCCCGGACGACCTCACCCGGCCGATCGCCGACCTCGACCTCGACTCCCTCGACCTGGTCGAACTGCACCAGCGACTGGAGCGCGAGCTCCAGGTCAAGGGCGACCTGAAGGAGACCGCGGGCTTCGCGTTCCTGGACGACTTCAGCGCCTACTTCATGAAGCTGGCGAGCCGGGGATGAGCGCGGGCATCGTCGACATCGCCGCCGCGAAGCCGGGCCGGACGATCGACAACGACCACTTCGCGTCGATCGGTCTCACCGACGAGTGGATCCGGCGCCGCAGCGGCATCGGCGCCCGCTCCTGGCTGCCGGACGAGACCCCGCTGGCGGAGGTGGCGGCGGAGGCGTGCGCGCCGGTCGTCACCAGGATGGACGCCTCGTCCTCGATCGACGCACTGATCCTCGTCAGCACTTCGGTGCGGCAGCGCATCCCGGGTATCGCGCAGAAGGTGGCCCAACTCGCCGGGCTGCGACCCTCTGTGCTGACCTTCGACATGAACGCGGCCTGCTGCGGCTTCGTCTACGGGCTGGTGACGGGGCTCTCGCTCTGCGAGGCCGGACAGGCCCGGTCGGTCCTGGTCTGCTCGGTGGAGGCCATGTCCCGGCTGGTGGACCGCACGGACCGGCAGACGGCGTGCCTCTTCGGCGACGGCTCCGCGGCCGTCCTGCTGGAGGACCGCGAAGAGTTCGCGGGCTTCTGCCAGGTCGCCGGCTGCGACGGCTCCCAAGAGGGGCTCATGCGGGAGACCGACGCGGGCGGCATCCATCTCGACGGGATACAGGTGTACGACCGTGCCGTGCGCCGGATGTCGGAGTCGGCGCAGTACCTCTTCGACCACGGCCCCGCGCCGACCGTCGTGATCGGCCACCAGGCGAACAGCCGCATCCTGGAACAGGTCCGCAGGTTCACCGGCCATCTCGGCGTGCCCTTCGTGAACCGTATCGAGAGCTCCGGGAACACGTCGTCCGCCTCGATCCCGCTGGCCTTCGCCGCGGAACTGGACGCCGGTTCCCTCCCCGCCGCGGGACGGCTCGGGGCTGTGGCCTACGGCGCCGGTGAGGCGTGGGGCGGTGTCTCGGTGGACTACCGGGTGCCGAGGGTCACGGCCCCCTGACCGCATCGGACGCCGGGAACGTACTCGATCACAGGAGGTTGTCATCCACTCACCAGAAGCCTGGGTCCTGCGCTCCGGTGCGATGACCGGCCGGCACTACGGCGGGGTCGGAGGCGCGCTGCGACGTGAGCGGTTCACCTTCGGCCCGCTGGAGGAGGGTGAGGCGCTGGTGGAGCCGATCCTCGGCTCCTGGGAGGCCAACATGGACCACGCGCTGGCCCGTTCACCGATCGACGTGTGCAGCAGCCGCGGTGAGGACATGGTGGTCCTCGGCAATCTGGGCGTGGTCCGCGTACTCGACGTGAACGCTGGCAGCCGAGATGTCCGGGTCCGGGAAGGGGACCTGTGTCTGCTCCTGCCGTTCGGCAGGCTCGACCGCTTCGACTACGCCGAACTCGCCTACGCCTACGACTGCCCCGGCACCATCGGCCTGCTGACCAAGCGCTCGAAGATGGACGTACGTCTGCTCCTTCCGGTCCCGGACGGCACGGCGTACTCGCTGCCTCAGTGGGCCACGTACGGGCGGTACTTCACCGCATGGGACAACTGGCAGAAGGCGTACGGGTGTTGGCGGACGCAGGTGGCCGATGACGATCCGGCGGACCACCTGGTGTTCGGGTGGGGCGGCGGCGTGGCCTTCGCCGAGCTGACGCTGGCCAAGCGGGCCGGCTTCCGGGTGGCGATGGCGGCGGGCTCGGACGAACGTGTCGCCTTCCTGCAGGAGAACGGCATCACTCCGGTGGACCGCCGCCGGTTCCCCGGCCTCTCGCTGCCCAACCGGCAGGAACGAGCGGACAGGGACTGGCACCAGCGACGCCGGGCGTCGGTCGAGGACTTCCACGGGCTCGTCAACGAACTCAGCGACGGCCATGGAGTCGCCATCTTCGTGGACAACATCGGCGAGCCCCTGTACGACGTCACCTTGGCCGCCCTGGCCCGCGAGGGGGTCGTCACCACGTGCGGCTGGAAGGCGGGGATGCGCCTGTCGCAGTTGCGAGGGGCCGAGTGCATCAGCCGGCACATCCACGTGAACACGCACGTGTGGCGGCTACCTGACTCACCTGGCATCCGGGACTTCCAGGAAGCCGAGGGCTGGATCGCGCCGAAAGGGTCGGACATGATCTACGACTTCGACCGGGTACCCGACCTGGCCGACGACTACGCGAACGGCAGGATCGGGTCGTACTTCCCGATGTACCGCGTGAACCCGCTCTGACCGGCCCCAACGGGGTGAAGTCAGGGCCCCGGTGGTCCTAGCACCTCGCACTGGGCGCTCTGCATGAGCCCCTCTCGCGACCCAGAGGACTCGAGAACCAGAGGAATGGAGGGAAACGTCGTGGGACACACCGACATGGACACGGACGTCGTGATCGCGGGCGCCGGGCCGACAGGCCTGATGCTCGCCTGCGAGCTGCGGCTGGCGGGCGTCGACGTGATGGTGGTCGAGCAACTCGCGCAGCGGACGGGCGAGTCACGAGCCGGCGGGATACACTCCCGCACCCTGGAGGTGCTGGACCAGCGCGGAATCCTGGATCGCTTCCTGGCGGCCGGCGAACTGACGCCGGTGGGCCACTTCTCCGGACTCTGGCTGGACTTCGACGGGTTCGAGTCCAGGCACGCCCTCCCCCTCATGATCCTTCAGTCCACCATCGAGCGGCTGCTTGAGGAGTGGGCTGCCGAGCTCGGTGTGCGGATGCGCTGGTCGTCCGAGGTGAGGGGGATCCGCCAGGACGAGGACGGCGTGACGGTCGAACTGGGGACGGCGGAGGCCGCGCCTGCGACACTGCGCGCCCGCTACGCCGTGGGCTGCGACGGCGGGCGCAGCACGGTCAGGAAGCTCTCGGGCATCGACTTCCCCGGCACCCCGGCGACGATGACCGCGCTGCTCGGAGACGTCGAACTCCCCGAGCTGCCCGAGGAGTTCATCTTCATGCGGCGCTGCCAGGGCGGCCACTACTCGGCCCTCGCCCTGGAGCCGGGCTGGTACCGGGTGATCACGTCCGAGTACGACCACGTCGCGGACCGCGATGACTCCGCGACGTTCGAGCAGCTCCGCGAGTCGCTGATCAGGCTCGCCGGCACCGACTTCGGCATGCACAGCCCCAGATGGATCTCCAGGTTCGGCGACGCCGCACGGCAGGCCGCTCGGTACCGGGAGGGCCGGGTGCTCCTCGCGGGCGACGCGGCGCACATCCACTACCCGGCCGGCGGGCAAGGGCTGAACATAGGGGTGCAGGATGCGGTGAACCTCGGCTGGAAGCTCGCTTCGGTGGTGCGCGGCAAGGCGCCGGAGAGCCTGCTGGACAGCTACCACACCGAACGCCACCCCGTCGGGGAACGCCTTCTGCACAACACCCGGGCGCAGTCGGCCCTGGCCCGTCCCGGCGCGCAGATGGACGCGCTGCGCGAGGTGTTCGGCTCGCTCATCGCGTTCGACGACGTCAACCGCTATCTGCGCGGCATGATCACCGCACTGGACGTCCGGTACCCGGCCGACAGCGACCATCCGCTTGCGGGCCGCCGGGTCCCCGACGCCGATCTCAAGACGCCTGACGCCGCCACCCGCATCTACGAACTGCTGCACCCCGCCCGCCCCGTGCTGCTCGACCTGCGCGGCAACGACGAGGTGGCGGCCGCCGCCGAGGGCTGGGCCGATCGTGTCGACCTCGTCGAGGCCCGAAGCGAGGACGACCACTGGCCCGTCCCTACCATCGGCGAGATCCCCGCTCCCGCCGCGCTCCTCATCCGCCCCGACGGCCATGTCGCCTGGGCGTCCGCCGCCGGCGGTGCGCCCGACACCTCCGCGCTCCGCACCGCCCTCGCCACCTGGTTCGGCCCAGCCCTAAAGCGATGAGACACCGACCGAAACGACCGGTGCACCAGACGCTGTTGGTCAGCTTCAGGCGCTCGTGCGACAGCGGCCGTCAGGACTCGGCTGTGGTCTTCAAGGCCACCGTTGTCCTGTGGGGCGCGCGGACGTCAGTGCAGCCGAGCGGGCCTGGCGAGATCCCGGTGGAGACGATCCGGGGGCGCGGGCCGCGTTCCCGAAGGGAGTTCGGTGGTCAGAGTCCGGGACGAGCCGGGGTCGCTGCTCGATGAACGGAAGTTTTTCCGGAGCCAAGGGACCGCCTGGTGGCGGATGCGGGGCGACAGGTGCCGGACGGCATCCTGGCCGCGGCCAGGGCGAAGGCCTGCTCAAAACGCGAGCTCCGGCCAGGGCCGACTCCATCCACGCGGTGTCGCCGGCCCAACAGCGACATGAAGTCTCCGCCCCAATCAACAGACGCCGGTGATGATATCCGCACGCACCTCACAGGCAGCGATCGATGCAATCGACCTACTGTCCCGTCCACAGGACAGGGCCGTCCGGGCTGAATGACCGTCCCGGAAATCTCGCATTCAAGGTCATGGCATACGACGCATCCACAGAATCGAACCACAGTCCGCAGTTGAGCGAGGAAAGGGGACCCGAGTGCAGCAGAGCAGCAACGGCGGCGGAACCAATCAGAAGCGACGCGCCCGGACACGGCACTACCTCATGTGCGAACCAACGTTCTTCAACGTCTCCTATTCCATAAACCCGTGGATGAACCCTTCACGCCCCACATCCACGGAGCGTGGACTCGCCCAGTGGAAAACGCTGCACGACCTGCTGGCCGAGCTGGGTCACACCGTTGACTTGGTAGAGCCCGTCGCCGGACTGCCGGACATGGTGTATTCCGCCAACGGTGCGACGGTCATAGGCGGCCGTGCGCTGGTCGCCCGTTTCCGTTACGAGCAGCGCGTGGACGAGTCGACGGCATATCTGGACTGGTTCCGGGTGCGCGGCTGGGAAGCGCGACAGGCCGAGTACATCAACGAAGGCGAGGGGGACTTCCTGTACACGGGCGACGTCGTTCTGGCCGGCAGCGGATTCCGCAGTGAGACGAAGACGCACGACGAAATGCGCGAGTTCTTCGGAAAGCCCGTGCTCGGCTTGAAACTGGTCGATGAAAGGTACTACCACCTCGACACAGCAATTGCTGTGCTCGACGCCAACGAGATCATGTACAACCCCGAAGCGTTCTCGCCGCAGAGCAGGGAGCTCCTTGCGGAGCGGTTCCCGGACGCCATCCTCGCGGACGCTTCCGACGCAGCGGTCTTCGGTCTCAACGCCGTGTCCGACGGCCTCCATGTCATCATCCCCCAGCAGGCCGAGCGGCTGCCGGACCAGCTCCGGGAACGTGGTTTCGTACCCATCGGCATCGACATGACCGAACTGCTCAAAGGCGGCGGCGGGGCCAAGTGCTGCACCCTGGAACTCCGTGCGGGCCGGTGAGAAAGGTCCGCACCGGCAGCTGTGAAGGCTCTCGCAGTGATGTTCCAGCGGGTGCCTTCTGTCTGGGCAGGTGTGCAGACCAGTACGCCGGGACCGCTACTGGCGCGAGTCGCACCTTGTGCCATGGGTCTGCGCGGCGTCAAAGAGGGTCTACAGCATCTGCAAGCCCGCCCGATCGTGCGCACCAGGACGCGCATGCCACGTCTGCGGCTTCTCGTCGTACCGTGATCGGACGGGGCCAGCTCACCTGTTCCGCACCACCCGGGATATCGGCCGGCCCGGCGTGCGTCTGTACGTCGATCACCGGCAGGTCCTCCCCCGCAACTCCCCCGCCAGGAGCAGGCGCCGATCATCGCGCACGCAATCAGACTTGGTCCGCCACCACGGGGGGAGTGGCGGACCAAGCCTGAATTCCAAGATGCCACACCCGTCCTCAACGCGCGCGGTCTGAGGGTGAAGTCGCTGCGGGATTGCGCGACTTCGTCGGGCCGAGTGCGCTTTGCTCGGGCCCGGAGCAGCGTGCGCCGGCCTAACCGCGCTCGACTACCGCTGGTCGACGGCACAGTTCAACCACGATGTCGGAGACATTGCCCCAGCGCCGCATGCCCGGTGAACGCTCTCTCTTGGGTTCTTCCTCGCGCTGCGCCTCGGCGAGATCAGGCAGGACATCGAGCGGTATTCGCACCGGCCGTTCCCCACTTTCCCCGGCGGTCGGCTAATCGGTCAGCAACGAGTTCAGCACAGCCCGGAAGCAAGAGAAGCGTCATGAAACGTCGCTCCGACGTCAGGTAAGCGCCAAGACTGCCAGCCGCCACACCCTCGGGCACTTCGATAGAAGGCCAGTGGCTGTATGGACGTACGCGGAAAGTGAGCGAGCGATGGACGAGGGCGAGCGGCGGCGCATCGTTGTCGGAGTGAGTGGTTCGCTGGGGAGCCTGGCGGCCCTTCACCGGGCAGCGGACGAGGCCCGCCGTGCCGATGCCGATCTGCTGGCCGTACTGGCCTGGGAACCGCCCGGCGGTGAGCTCGCCCATCGACGCTCGATGTTCCCGGTGCCGGTGACCGACCCCCGGCAGGAGGCCGGCACAAGGCTGCTAACGGTTCTGGACAGGGCCTTCGGTGAAGCGGGGCCTGGCGCCCGGGCTGTGACCGGTTTCGGCCACGGAGACCCTGCGTTGACGCTCTTCTGACGCTTTCTCAGGTGCCCTTGACGGGAGCTTGACGGCACCGTCCGGCCGCCCGTCAGAGAGGCGCAAATTCTTTGCCGGACAGCGCGGTTCGGGCCTCGGGGCGAGCTAGGTTCCCTACTCGGCCGCCGGAAGGGTCGCAGGCGTCAGTGGCATGACGTGTCTACTCCAAAAGCACATGTCGGATGCTCCCGCAGCACCCGTCGGTTGCTCCTGTGAGAACGCCTTCCGGCGGCCGAGCACGCGTCGGCGTTGTCGTCGTCCTGTCGCCGACGCCCGTGCGCAGCCGTGCGGTGCCGGGCCCCGGCACCGCACGGCCCCGCTGCCACCACCCGCACCGTCCGCTCAACCGGTCGCCGGCGTGCCCCGGTGCGCGTGTGGCCGGTTCCCACCGAGGCATGAAGGTTCCCATGTTTTCCGCCGCTCCCCCACAGGCCCCGCCGCCCCGCCCACAGCGCACCTCACGGCCCGGACCGGAGGGCGGGGCGAAACGCCGCGCACCGAGCGGGCTGTTCGAACCCGCGCAACTGCTGCAGTCCTTCCCGGAAGCACTGCGCAAACTGCACCCACGCGCCCTGGTCAAGAACCCGGTGCTCTTCGTCGTCTCTGTCGGAGCCGTCCTCACCACGCTCTCCGCGCTGCTCCACCCCGCCGTCTTCACCTGGGTCATCGGCTCCTGGCTGTGGCTGACGGTGATCTTCGCGAACCTCGCGGAAGCCGTCGCCGAAGGCCGCGGCAAGGCCCAGGCCGAGTCGCTGCGCAGGGCACGTACGGACACCGTCGCGCTGCGCCTGCGTCACTGGAGCTACGGCATCAACCTGCGGCACGCCGAGACGGAAGCCGTGGCCGCCACCGACCTGAAACCCCTCGACGTCGTACTCGTCGAGGGGGGCGAGCTGATCCCGGCGGACGGCGATGTCATCGACGGCGTGGCCGCGGTCGACGAGTCGGCGGTCACCGGTGAGTCGGCGCCCGTGATCCGCGAGGCGGGCGGTGACCGCAGCGGCGTCACCGGGGGCACGACCGTGTTGTCCGACCGGATCCTGATCCGTGTCAGTGCCCGCCCCGGGCACAGCTTCCTGGACCGGATGATCGCCCTGGTCGAGGGCGCGTCCCGGCAGAAGACGCCGAACGAGATCGCCCTCAACATCCTGCTGGCCGCGCTGACCATCGTCTTCCTCCTGGTCGTCGTCACACTGCAGCCGATGGCCGCGTACGCCGACGCCCCGCAGTCGACGACCGTCCTCGTCGCCCTTCTGGTCACTCTCATCCCGACGACGATCGGCGCGCTGCTGTCCGCGATCGGCATCGCCGGCATGGACCGGCTGGTGCAGCGCAATGTGCTCGCGATGTCCGGCCGCGCGGTCGAGGCGGCCGGTGACGTCAACACGCTGCTGCTCGACAAGACCGGCACCATCACCCTCGGCAACCGCGAGGCCGCCGCGTTCGTTCCCCTGCCCGGCATCGACGAACGGGACCTCGCCCAGGCCGCCCAGTTGTCCTCGCTGGCCGACGAGACACCCGAGGGACGCTCCGTCGTCGTCCTCGCGAAGCAGCGGTACGGGCTGCGCGCGCCGGGTGAGGGCGAGTTGAGCCACGCCCGCTGGGTGGAGTTCAGCGCCCGGACCCGGATGAGCGGCGTCGACCTGCGCTGGGACAACGGGGCCGTGTGCGCCATCCGCAAGGGAGCCGCCCATGAGGTTGTCGAATGGGTGCAGATGTACGGCGGCCAGGTCCCGCCCGAGGCACGGCACTTCGCCGACTCGGTGGCGGCTGATGGCGGCACTCCCCTGCTGGTGGCCGTGCACGACTGGAACGGTCCGCGGGTCCTGGGCCTGATCCACCTGAAGGACGTCGTCAAGGACGGCATCCGCGAACGCTTCGCCGAGCTGCGCCGCATGGGCATCAGGACCGTGATGATCACTGGAGACAACCCGCTCACCGCCCGCGCCATCGCCGAGGAGGCGGGCGTGGACGACTACTTGGCCGAGGCCACCCCGGAGGACAAACTCGCCCTCATCAAGCAGGAGCAGGAGGGCGGCAAGCTCGTCGCGATGACCGGCGACGGTACGAACGACGCGCCCGCGCTCGCACAGGCCGACGTCGGCGTCGCGATGAACACGGGCACCTCGGCCGCGAAGGAGGCCGGGAACATGGTGGACCTGGACTCCAACCCGACGAAACTCATTGAGATCGTGCAGATCGGCAAGCAACTCCTCATCACCCGGGGCGCGTTGACGACGTTCTCCATCACCAACGACGTGGCGAAGTACTTCGCGATCATCCCGGCGATGTTCGCGGGGACCTACCCGGGCCTGGAGTCGCTCAACGTCATGGGCCTGCACAGCCCGACCTCGGCCATCACCTCGGCCATCATCTTCAACGCGCTGATCATCATCGCCCTGATCCCGCTCGCCCTGCGCGGCGTCCGCTACACGCCGTCGTCCGCGCACGACCTGCTGCGCCGCAACCTCATGCTGTACGGCCTCGGCGGGCTCGTCCTCCCCTTCCTCGGGATCAAACTGATCGACCTGCTGATCTCGGGGGTGCCAGGACTTGGCTGAGCCGCGTCCCGTTTCCTGGGCCGTCCCGGTCCGTCAAAGTCACGTATGCGCACGTCAGAACCGCGTCAGGGAACGGGATTCCGGCTTGCCCGGGACGTGCGGGACGGCTTCGATGGGATACGTGAACAGCGCCTGGCTCCTCTTCGACCGGCCGCCGAGTCCCGCTCGGCCGCTCCGTCGTCCGCCGCGCTGCCCGGAACAGGTCGCGTCCGCCTCTGGCTGACCGTTCTTCCGCAGTCACTGGGCGCCGTGATCCCATCCGGCGCCCTTTCCCTTTCCCACCCGCACGACCTCCACCCCCGCCCTGGGGGTGCGCGGCGTGCCCACATCCCCGGATGGACCATGTCTGACTCCGCACCCTCCTCCCGTACCGTCCTCGTCACGGGCGCCACGTCCGGTATCGGTCTGGAGACCGCCCGGCAGCTCGCCGAGCGCGGGACCACCGTGCTCCTGCACGGCCGCACCGCCGAGGAAGCCCGCGCCGCCGCCGACCGGCTTGTTGCCACGGCGGCCATCGACGCGAACCGGCTGTGCACCCTCGCCGCCGACTTCACACACCTCGACGAGGTCGAGGCCATGGCCATGCGGATCGTCGCCGAGCACCCACACCTCGACGTCCTGGTCAACAACGNNCGGCAACGAGATCGCCTTCCAGGTCAACTTCCTCGCCCACTACCTGCTGACCTGCCTGCTGGAACCGTCACTGACCAGCGACCCGGGCGGCCGGGTCGTCAACGTCTCCTCCTCCCTGCACCGCACCGCCTCCATCTCCTGGGCCGACCCGAACCGCGCCCGCCGCTACTCGCGGCTCGCCGCGTACGCCCAGTCACAACTGGCCCTGACGGTGTTCGCCGCCGACCCGCGCGTCACCGCGGTCTCCGTACACCCCGGCGTCTGCGACACCGCGCTCCTGTCGCTCTATGCCCACGAGGGCGTCACCCCCGCAGAAGGCGCCGCCCACGTGGTCCGGCTGTGCGACCCGGCCGTCGAGATCGTCAACGGCGCCTACTACGACCGCGGCGAGCGCGTCGACCCGGCCCCGGCCGCGACCGAGGACCGCACGGTCAAACGTCTCAACAGGCTGGCCGACCTCCTCGTCGGCCGCACCGCTTGAACTCTCCCTCTATGCAACGGAGTTGATGTCCATGTCCAAACGAGCCCACAAGAAGAGGGCCCGCCGGGCCACGCGGATCAGTGCTGGCCGGCCTTGCTGCCGTGGTTCGCCCTCTTCTTCCGGCGGGCCCTCTTCTTGTGGGCTCGTTTGGACATGGACATCAACTCCGTTGCATAGAGGGAGAGTTCAAGCGG
>NZ_LIQZ01000540.1 GCF_001418655.1 Streptomyces phaeochromogenes
CGGCGACGTCGGGCCGGCGCCGGGCGAACCCCCGCACATACCCCTCGACCTCGACCGTGTCCTTCGCGAAGCCGCCGCTGGGCAGCGACTTGGGCGGGGTGGTCTCGGTGAAGACGGCCGGATCACGCGGCGCCGACCCGACGTCGCCGTGTGCGTGCTGCGGTTCGCGAACATCCTCGGGCCGAGCGCTGATTCGCCGCTCGCCGCGTACTTCTCGCTGCCCGTGCTGCCGACCGTGCTCGGCTACGACCCGCGGCTGCAGTTCGTGCACGAGGACGACGTGATCGAGGTGCTGCGGATCGCCTCGCACGAGCCGCGGCGTGGCACGCTCAACAGCGGCACGTTCAACATCGCCGGCGACGGNNGCTGCTCACGCACGGCCGGGTCGTGGCGACCCGGCAGATGCGCGAGACGCTCGGCTACGGTCCCAGGTACACGACCGCGGAGACCTTCGCGGACTTCGCACGCAGCCGAGGGCCCGGACTCCTGCCCCCCGAGGCCCTTGCGGGGGCCGTCGACCGGATCGCGGCACTGCCTGTACTCGGCGGTGGCCACCTCCCGACGCAGAGCGCCAACTGAGGAGCGCATCAACGATGGCGGACGCCAAGGTCATTCCGTTCGACGACGACCGGTCCCGCGGGAGTGCCGTACAGCGGCCTCCGCGGCGCCGGAGCGGCGGGAGCAGGCGCAAGGGCGAGCCCGTGGTGGTTCGTGAGGTCCAGCCCCTGCCCGCACGAACGATTCCGCAGGATGATGTTCCCGTGACGCGTGAGGAACCGGCTGCTGTGGAGAAGCCGCAGGAGAATGGCTGGGACCGGCGCATCGCCGGCGGTCTGGCCTTCCTGCGGCGGCGACTGACGGGTGAGTACGAGGTCGACGACTTCGGTTACGACCAGGAGCTCACCGACCAGGTCCTGATGTCGATGCTGCGGCCCCTCTACGAGAAGTACTTCCGCGTCGAGGTGAAGGGCATCGAGAACATCCCGTCGGAGGGCGGGGCGCTGATCGTCGCCAACCACTCCGGGACGCTGCCGCTGGACGGCCTGATGATGCAGGTCGCCGTCCACGACAACCACCCCGACGGCCGTCATCTGCGGCTCCTCGCGGCCGACCTGGTCTTCATGCTGCCGGTGGTCAACGAGCTGGCCCGCAAGGCCGGTCACACGCTCGCCTGCGCGGAGGACGCCGAACGGCTCCTGGAGCGCGGCGAGCTGGTGGGTGTGATGCCGGAGGGCTTCAAGGGCATCGGCAAGCCGTTCAGCGAGCGCTACAAGCTCCAGCGCTTCGGCCGCGGCGGCTTCGTGTCGACGGCCCTGCGCCAGGGCACGCCGATCATCCCGTGCTCCATCGTGGGCGCGGAGGAGATCTACCCGATGATCGGCAACTCCAAGACGCTGGCCCGTCTCCTCGGCTTCCCGTACTTCCCGATCACGCCCACGTTCCCGTGGCTGGGCCCGCTCGGCGGCGTTCCGCTCCCCACGAAGTGGACGATCCAGTTCGGCGAGCCGATCCTGACCGACGGCTACCCGCCGGAGGCGGCGGAGGACCCGATGCTCATGTTCAACCTCACGGACCAGGTGAGGGAACAGATCCAGCACACGCTCTACAAGCTTCTGGTGCAGCGCAGGTCGGTGTTCTTCTAGGACTTCTGGATACGTCGGTGG
>NZ_LIQZ01000541.1 GCF_001418655.1 Streptomyces phaeochromogenes
CCTCAAACGCCGGACAGGCTGGATGATGCCGGACGGGCTGAAGGGTGTGGCCGGCTCAAGAAGTGAGCCTGCGCCGGTTGTGTGCGCAGGCTCTGCTCCCCCCTTGGTTAAGCCCTTGGTCGAGTCGGTGTTACTGGTCCGACGAGAAGCGGAGTGCTGCTGCTGGGATTTGGGCGTCGCACCAGATGCGTACGCCCTCGCGGAGTTCGTTGTCGGGGCCTACCGAGGCGCCGTCGCCCACCACCACTCCTGTGAGGATCGAGCGGGCTCCTACGTGGGCGCGGGCGCCGATCAGGGAGTCCGTGATGACCGCGCCCGGGGCGATTACCGCGCCGTCCAGGATCGTGCTGCCGGATACGCGGGCGCCCTCGCCCACCGTGGCGCCGTGGCCGACGACGGTGCCGCCGGTCAGTTTGGCGTCGGAGGCGACCGTGGCCGACGGGAGGACCAGGCGGTCACCGCAGCGGCCCGGGACGGCCGGGGACGGAGCGCGGCCGAGGACCAGGTCGGCCGAGCCGCGGACGAAGGCACCCGGGGTGCCCAGGTCCAGCCAGTAGGTGGAGTCGACCATTCCCTGGAGGTGGGCGCCGGAGGCGAGGAGCTCCGGGAACGTCTCCCGTTCGACCGAGACCGGGCGGCCCACCGGGATCGCGTCGATCACCGAGCGGCGGAAGACGTACGCTCCAGCGTTGATCTGGTCGGTGACGATCTCCTCGGGGGTCTGGGGTTTCTCCAGGAACGCCTGGACCCGGCCCGACGAGTCCGTGGGGACCAGTCCGTACGCCCTCGGGTCCGTCACCCTCGTGAGGTGCAGGGAGACGTCCGCGCCCGACGACCGGTGCGTGCTGATCAGGGCCGGGATGTCCAGGCCCGTCAGGATGTCCCCGTTGAAGATCAGGACCGGGTCGTCCGGGGCCGATCTCAGACGGGAGGCCACGTTACGGATGGCGCCGCCGGTGCCGAGGGGCTCCTCCTCGGTGACGTACTCGATGTGGAGCCCCAGCGACGAACCGTCGCCGAAGTGGGGCTCGAAGACCTCGGCCAGATAGGACGTGGCGAGCACGATGTGCTCGACCCCCGCCGCTCTCGCCCGTGCCAGCTGGTGCGTGAGGAACGGTACCCCGGCCGCCGGAACCATCGGCTTCGGCGTGTGCACCGTGAGGGGGCGCAGCCGTGTGCCCTTGCCGCCGACCAGGAGGATCGCTTCTGTCACCTGTCGTCTCTGCTTCCTGATGGGGCCGGTCGAACTGTCTTTCGACCGGCCAGTGTATGCAGACCGTTTCGATGGCTGTGGGGCGCCTCTGGGGGAGGTATGGCTGTGGGGAGCCGCCGGGGCTGGGACCCCGGCTTGCCGGGCTCACCCTTCCCGCCGACCGGACCTCATCGTCCCTGGTAGCGGGCCGAAGTCGCACGGGCCGTGCCGAGCTTCGCGTAGAGCCGGCCGCCCGGGCATTCGGTGGCGAAACCATCCCGGTGACCGGAGATTACATTGAGTCGTACGTTCTTTCCTTTTCGGTACAGATTTCCGCCGCCGGACTTGAGGTAGGTCTTGCCCTTCGGGTTCGCTCCGAAGAGGCCGAGCTTCCACGCCGTGAGCTTCGAGATCGCCTTGACGGCGGCGGCGGGCGGGTTCGAGGTACCGAAGCTCCCGAGGACCGCGATCCCCATGCTGTTGGTGTTGAAACCGAGAGTGTGTGCGCCCATGACCGGCTTGGCCACGCCTCCGGCCCGCCCCTCGTAGATGTTTCCGCACTTGTCGATGAGGAAGTTGTAGCCGATGTCCCGCCAGCCGCTGCTCTTCACGTGGTAGCGGTAGATACTGCGGATGACTGAAGGCGCCTGCGCGCAGCGGTAGTTGTTGCCCGACGCGGTGTGGTGGACGAAGGCGGCCTTCACGGTCTTCGTGTAGCTGAAGTTCCGCTCACGGAGCGTCTCGTCGGCGCCCCAGCCCCGGCGGGTGACGATGCGCGGACGTGCGCCGATGTACGGCTTCACGCGCTGGCCCGTCGCCGGGTCCGCCTCGTCGGCGGTGCCGATCGTGCCGGTCTTGCCCGTCGTACCCGGCTTGTCCTTCGCGCCGCCCGGCTTGTCCTTCGCGCTCGCCGCTTCCGCCGTCTCGCCACGGGTCGCGACCAGGTCCGCCTCCGTCTGCTTCTGGCTGAGGGCGGGGATCGCGGTCGCGCCGAGCGGGGCGAGGTCGGCGTTGACGGCGGAGGAGGCCGCGGCCTCGGGGGACAGGACGTTGCCCCGCGGGGTGTCCACCCCGGCGGCCTGGCCGGGCGGGGGCTCGGCGGCCGGGTCGACACCG
>NZ_LIQZ01000542.1:0-6204 GCF_001418655.1 Streptomyces phaeochromogenes
CCCCAGCCCCTCGGCCCAGCAACCCAGCCCAGCAACCCAACCCCTCAGGCCAGCAACCCCGAAGACCTCCAAAGCCGCCGCCCGGCCCCCCGCAACACCCCGATGTCGTCCAGGAAGTCGGTCAACCGCTTCGCGCCCGTCTGCATGACCTCCCGCCGATGCCCACTCGCCTTCACCTGGGCCATCGCCTCACGCCGGTCGAGCCCCACGTTCTCGTACACATCGGGATTGACAAAGGCCACCGAAAACACCCGCGCGAACTCCCCGGACGTCACCCGAGTGAACTCCTGCGACCACCGGGGCGCGGTCACCATCTGCCGACGCAGTTCCTCCCGCGCGTACCGGACATGCCGCGCCTCCTCCACCACGTGGATCCGTGTCACCCCCCGGACCAACGTCTGCACCCGCTCGTCCGGGAACGTCAGCCGCTGCATCCAGTCGAGCACCTCCTCGCCGAGCAACGTCGCCGTGAACGACCCAGGCGTGGTCGACACGGTCTTGAAGAAGCGCCCGAGGTTCTGATGGGCCCGGCTCACCGGGTACCAAGGCGTCCCACCGGACGTGATCAGCCGGGCGAACATCTTCGAGTGCCGGCACTCGTCCTCGATCTCGGTCAGCGCATAGCGCACATGCGCACTCGTCGCCGCCTTGTCATAGATGTGCCGCACCAGCAGCTGCATCAGGATGATCTCGAACCAGATCCCCAGCGAAGCGAGCGCAGCCGCCTCGTGCCGCGACAGCAGAATCCGCTGCTCCTCACTCATCCGCTTCCACAGCGGAGTGTCGTACAGCGACACCAACTCCGGCGGCCAGAACCACTTCCCCTCCTCGAAGGGCGCGTCCCAGTCCAGCTCCTTGTCCGGGTCGAACGAGTGCTTCGCGGAGGAGTCGAGCAGCCGCTCGGCCACCTGCTCCCGGTCCTTGAGCAGACCGAGCGCATCGCGCAGCACCTCGGCCTCCGTCACGGTCGTCATGGCTGTGCCCACCTCGTCGTACGGGAAGAAACCTCAGGGTTACCGCCGGTCACTCCTTATGAGACTGCTTGTCAGCAAGGCCGTCAATCCCTCGCGCGCAACTTGACGCGCAACTTGTTGACCCGTCGTCTACTACGTAGGAGCCTGCGAGACATGGCCACCTACGACCTGTACGCCAAGGACCCCGGAGCCCCCCTCTGGCAGGTGCCCGCGACCGGCGCGGCACGGTTCAGCTGGGAGTACGACGAAGGACGCGACCGGCTGCTCGCCCTCTACCAGAAGGGCAAGGACAAGCAGTGGGACGGCCAGAAACGGATCGACTGGGACCTGGAAGTGGACCCGTACGATCCGCTCGGCACCCCCGACGAGTCGATCTCGATCTACGGAACGCCCTACTGGGCGAGGATGAACGACCGCGACAAGGGCGAACTCCGCAAGCACTTCGCCTCATGGCAGTTCAGCCAGTTCCTGCACGGCGAGCAGGGAGCCATGGTCTGCGCGGCCCGCATCGTCGAATCGGTCCCCGACCTGGACGCCAAGCTCTACTCCGCGACCCAGACCATGGACGAGGCCCGCCACGCGGAGATCTACGCCCGCTTCCTCCACGAGAAGATCGGGATGCTGTACCCGGTCAACGACAACCTCCAGTCACTGCTGGGGGACACCCTCCGCGACTCCCGCTGGGACATGCCCTACCTCGGCATGCAGGTCCTCATCGAGGGCCTGGCACTGGCCGCGTTCGGCATGATCAGGGACACCACGGACAAGCCGCTGCCCAAGCAGATTCTCGCGTACGTCATGCAGGACGAGGCCCGCCACGTGGCCTTCGGCCGCATGGCGCTGCGCGACTACTACAAGCAGCTCACCGACGCCGAGCTCCGCGAACGCGAGGAGTTCGTCATCGAGGGCTGCTACCTGATGCGAGACCGGCTGCGCGGGGTGGAGGTCCTGGAGAACTTCGGCATCCCCAAGGCGGAGGCCGAGGAGTACAGCGAGCGCTCCGAATTCCTGGCGCTGTTCCGCCAGTTGCTGTTCTCCCGGATCGTCCCCTGCGTCAAGGACATCGGCCTGTGGGGCAAACGCCTCCAGCAGGCCTACGTCGACATGGGCGTCTTCGACATGGGCAACTCCAACCTCGACCTCCTCATGGCCCAGGACGAGGAACTGGCCGAACAACTGGACGCGGAACGCTTCGCTGCCGAAGAGAAGGCCCGGGTCGCAGAAGTGGAAGAAGCTATCAACGCCGGCGCGGAATCCTAGACAGGGCACGCCACATCGGGACTGCACACGGCACTCCACGTCGGGACTAGACAGAGCACTCCACGACTGGACTACACAGGGCACTCCACGTCGGGAAGGGCCGGGGCCTCCCCGGACAGGGCCGTCGGCGCCGCCTCCCCGGCAGGGAACGACGTCCGCAGCGTGAACGCGTACGCGGTCGCCCCATGCTCCCGCAGATGCAACAGCCGCTCCTCCGCCTCGGCGACCGTCGGCCGGTGCCCGGCCGGCACCCACCACAGGGCCGTCATCGCCTCCTGGATCCGCTCGAACCATTCATTGCGGCGGGTGAGCAGCTCACGGTGCTGTCCCTGGTACATGAACGCGGTCAGGGCGTTGGTGTCCCGCCACACCGTCAGGTTGATGATCAGCCAGTCGTCGCCGAAGACGGACGTGTCCGTCGCGTTGCCGGAGTCGCTCTGCAGACGCCAGACGAAACCGTCCGCGGCGTCGGCGACCGCGTTCACCGGGTCGAGAGCGTCGACGAAGTCCTTCAACTGCGGGGAGTCCAGCGGGGCTTTGAGCCGGGAGATGTTCACCTGGGCGAGTTCGTACGCGGCTGCGGGCTGAGTCATGAACCGAACGGTAGGTCGGGAGACGGGAGCGCAACACCCCCCGTCTCACGGAGTGAGCACCGCCCTCATCACATCCCGCGCGATCGGCGCCGCGTCCCCGCCCCCGCTGATGTCGCCCCGGTCGGCCTCCGCGTCCTCGACGACGACCGCGACGGCCACGGCCGGCTCCATCGCGTCGTCGGCCTTCGCCCAGGAGATGAACCAGGCATACGGCGTACCGGAGTTGTGGATGCCGTGCTGGGCCGTGCCGGACTTGCCGCCGACCGTGGCGCCGGGGATGGCGGCGTTCTTGCCGGTGCCCCGCTCCACCACGTCCGTCATCAGCTCGCGCAGCTGTACGGTGGTGGCGGGGCTCATGGCCTGGCGGAGGGTGCGCTGCCCGGTGGCCGACACCGTGTGGCCGTCGTCCGTGGTGGTCCGCTCCACCAGGTGGGGCGTACGCACGGATCCGTTGTTGGCGACGGCCCCGGCGACCATCGCCATCTGCAGCGGCGTCGCCCGGGTGTTGTACTGGCCGATGGAGGAGAGCGCGAGCTGCGCCTGGTCGACCCGGGTGTCGAAGGTGCTGGGGGAGACCCGGAAGGGGATCCTCAACTGCCGTTCGTTGAAGCCGAATCCGGCCGCCCCGGCCCGCATACCGGCCACCCCCACGTCCACGCCCAGCTTGGCGAAGACGGTGTTGCACGACCAGGTGAACGCGTACCGCAGGGACGCGTCCGCGCACCCCTCGACCTCGTTCGTCAGCCGGACCGAGCTGCCCGGCAGCCGGTACGGGTCGCGGGACTTCGTGGGCTCGTCGACGTCCTCCACCACGCCCGCGTCGAGGGCCGCCGCCGCGGTGACCACCTTGAAGGTGGAGCCGGGCGGATAGGTCTGCCGCACGGCCCGGTTGAGCATCGGCTTGTTGGCCGCCTGGTTCAGGCGAGTCCAGGCCCGGGCCACCGCCGAGTCCGTACCGGAGAGCTCCTCGGGGTCGTAGGAGGGGGTGGAGACCAGCGCCAGGATCCGTCCCGTGGACGGTTCGAGCGCGGCCACCGCCCCCCGCCGGTCGCCGAGCCCCGCGAACGCCGCCTCCTGCGCGGCCGGGTCGAGGGTCGTGACGACGTGACCGCCGGGGTTACGGGACCGCGTGAAGTCGTTCCACAGGGGGAGCGGCGACAGCAGCGGGTCGGTGCCCGCCAGGACGTCGTCCTCGGCGCCCTCCAGCAGATTCGTCCCGTACACCTGCGAGGAGAAGCCGGTGACGGGCGCGTACAACGGGCCGTTCCTGTACGTCCGTTCGTAGCGGAACTGCTGGCCGGAGTCCTTGGAGCCGGTGACCGGCCTGCCGCCGACGAGGATGTCGCCGCGCGGCTGGCCGTAACGGGCGATCGTGTGACGGCGGTTGGCCGGGTTCTCGTCGTACGAGCGGGCCTGGACGAGCTGGATGCGGGTGGCGTTGACGAGGAGGGCGATCAGGAGCAGCGCGCAGAAGGCGGCGGCGTGCCGGATGTACCGGGTCATGGGGCGGCCGTTCCCGGTCATGGTTTGCCCCCTCCTTCGATGCCCTCGGCTGTCGCTGTCGCTGTCGCTGTCGCTGTCGCAGCCGCCGTCGCAGCCCCCGTTCCGGACCGGTCGCGTGCCGAGTCGCTGAGGCGCATCAGGAGGGCCACGATGATCCAGTTGGTGACGACCGACGAACCGCCCTGCGCCAGGAAGGGCATCGCCATTCCGGTCAGCGGGATCAGCCCCGTCACGCCGCCCGCGATCACGAAGACCTGGAGGGCGACGATCGAGGCGAGTCCGATCGCGAGCAGCCGGCCGAAGGGGTCGCGCAGGGCGAGGCTCGCCCGGTAGCCGCGCTCGACCAGCAGCCCGTACAGCAGGAAGATCGCGGAGAGGCCGGCCAGGCCCAGTTCCTCGCCTGCCGTGGCCAGGATGAAGTCCGACTTGGCGGCGAAGCCGATGAGGACGGAGTGGCCGAGGCCGAGGCCCGTGCCGAGCATCCCGCCGGCGGCGAACGAGAAGAGCGACTGGGCGAGTTGGTTCGGGCCCAGGCCCGCCTCGATCGACGCGAACGGGTGCAGCCAGTCCTCGACCCTGCTGTGCACATGCGGTTCGAGCCAGCCGACGGCGACGGCCCCGCACGCCGCGAGCAGCAGGCCCACCGCGATCCAGCCGGTGCGGCCCGTGGCGACGTACAGCAGGACCACGAACAGGCCGAAGAAGAGCAGCGAGGTGCCGAGGTCCCGTTCCAGGACCAGCACGCCGACGCTCAGCAGCCAGATCGCGAGGATCGGCCCGAGGACCCGCCCGGTGGGCAGTTGGAGCCGCCAGATACGACGGCCGGTGTACGCGAGGGCGTTGCGGTTCGCCGCGAGGTAGCCGGCGAAGAACACCGCGAGCAGGACCTTCGCGAACTCGCCCGGCTGGATGGAGAATCCGGCGACCCTGACCCAGATCCGGGCGCCGTTCACGGAGGGGAAGAAGATCGGCAGGACGAGCAGGACGAGCGCGCTCACGACGGACACGTACGTGTAGCGCTGGAGCACCCGGTGGTCGCGCAGCAGCACGACGACCGCGATGAACAGGCCCATGCCCAGCGTCGACCAGACGAGCTGTGTCGGGGCGGCCGGGTCGTCCGGGGTCTCCAGGTCGAGCCGGTAGATGAGCACCAGGCCCAGTCCGTTGAGCAGGACGCCGATCGGCAGCAGCAGCGGATCGGCGTACGGGGCCCGCACACGCACCGCGAGATGCGCGAGGAGCGCGAGTACGCCGAGCCCGGCGCCGTAGCCGACGGCGCCGGGCGGGACCGATCCGGTCCGGGCGACACCGACGTCGCAGTAGCCGTACACGGAGAGCAGGACGGCCAGGACGATGAGGGTGAACTCGATGCCACGGCGCCGGGGGAGGGGGACGACGGGAGCCGGCGGGTCCGCCTGCGCTGTCGTTCCGGGCGAGAGCATGTCCGGAACGTAGCAAGCGAAGCAGTCCATGTCCCGCTATAAGGGGTCAAACGGGCTTCTTGGGTGCAACCTCGGTCGCCCCTTCAGGGGCGCCGGGCGGTCAGCACCAGCGGGGCGCCGGACCGATGTTCTCGATGAAGCGGGCCGTCGCCCAGGCCCAGGTGCCGTCCGCGAGGAGGTACCAGAGGTGGTTGCCCTGGACGTTCTCGCCGCTCGTCTTGCAGAAGATGGAGACCTTCTGGTTGTAGCCGACGAAGCCGACGATGGCGCTGCCGCGGGTCGGCCTGTCGCGGAGGTTCAGTCCGCCGGGCGCGGTGACGACGCCCTTGTAGAGCTTGTGGTGACTGCCGTTGTTGTGGTGGCCCCAGTCGTCGTTCGCGAGAGCGGGGCTCGCGGCTCCGACGACGAGGGCGCCGCCGGCGGCGGCTATGC
>NZ_LIQZ01000542.1:6233-6428 GCF_001418655.1 Streptomyces phaeochromogenes
GCGGGGCGCGACCAGCGACAACACGCCCGAGGCGACCGGCCACAAACGCGCCCGAGGCGGCAACCCACAACGCGTCTGAGGCGGCCACTCCTTCCGCACTCCGAGCTCGGCCGCTCCCGGAGCTCAACTCAGGGTCAGGGTGGCGACAGCCCCACCGTCCGCCGCGTTCGTGAACCCCAGCCGCGCCCCCAACAC
>NZ_LIQZ01000543.1 GCF_001418655.1 Streptomyces phaeochromogenes
GTATAAGCGACAGGAGGGGGGAGGGAATGTGGCCGGGCCGGGCCCTAGGAGCCGAGCGTCGCCAGGGCCGGGCCGAAGGCGATGAGCAGCGGGATGAGCGGGGCCAGGGCGGCGGCCGTCGTCGTACCGCGGCGGTGGGTCCGGGGCAGCCGGGGCGGCGGGTCCAGGAGGCGCTCCACCCGCTGGTGGAGCAGGGGGCGGGGAGTGGCGCAGGACAGGACGCCCCGGTGCTGGTTCAGCTCGATCAGCGCGAGGGCCGTGGTGAGGTGCCCGCAGCGGCGGGAGGCCGTGTCGTCGGCGGAGAGCTCGACCAGGCGGTGGGTCTGGTCGCGGAAGTGCGTGAAGAGCGGGATGCCCGGGAAACCGGAGGCCAGCGCCTGGGAGAGGTGCAGGAGCCAGTCGTGGCGGGCCCGGGCGTGACCCAGCTCATGGGCCTGGATGGCGTCCAGCTGGTGGTCGGTGAGGCGCTGCAGCGCGCCCGTGGTGACGACGAGCTGGGGCGGGCTGCCCGGCATCCACCAGGCGTCCGGGTACTCGTCCTCCAGCACGAGGAGCGGGCCGCGGGAGTCGCTGAGCCCGGCCGGCAGCTCGGGGGCGCGTTCGCGCAGGTGCTCGCGCCGCAGCCGCCCGCGCCTGCGGGCCTCCGTCACCTCCCGCGCCAGCATGGCCGTGGTCCAGGCGGCACCGCCGGCCAGCAGCAGCGTCAGCGCGGTGGTCCAGGGCGGGGCGGCGGCCAGGTCGTACGCCGCGGTGACCCTGGGCGGCGCGGGTGCGAAGACATGGACGCGGACGGTGTGGAAGACCGCCGAGGCACTCAGCACGAGCGACGTCAGACAGCAGAGCAGCACGGTCGCGACCAGGCACTGCCACACCCACAGCGCGAGCACGGGCTCCCGGTCGGGCCAGACCGCCCGGGTCAGGACACGGGGCGCCGCGACCGCCGCCGCCAATGCGACGACCGCCATCAGGAGGAGGGAGATCGATACGGTCATGTCGCGGGCTCCTTCGGGAAGCGGCCGTGGACACGCTACCTGCCACCGGGGCCAGGACGGCAATGAGCGGCACGACGGCGAACCGCGAGTAACCATGGACGCGTGAGCACATTGGACGCATGAGCGCGTGAGGGTATGGACGGTGGTGGCGCGGTGAGCGGGGCGAGTGCCGGGCGCGGGGCGAGCGGCGGGTACTCCGGTACGCCCCTGGCCAAGAAGATCGGGATCAAGGCCGGGCAGCGGGTGCGGTTGCTGCACGCGCCGGGGGAGGGGTGGGCGATCCCCGGGCTGCCCGAGGACTGCGAGGTCGCCGCAGGAGGGCCGAAGGAGGCGGACGTCACCCTGGCCTTCTACCGGGAGGCGGCTGCTCTGGCCGCCGAGGGACCCGCCCTCGTCGAGGCGCTCGCCGACTCCGCGATGCTCTGGATCGCCTGGCCGCGGAAGGCCGCCGGTCACGTCAGCGACATCACCGAGAACGGGCTGCGGGAGCTGTTCCTGCCGCTGGGTGTCGTGGATGTGAAGGTCGCCGCGCTCGGGGACGACTGGTCGGGGCTGAAGTTCGTACGACGCAAGGAGAACCGGCGTATTTGAAGAGTCCTTACCGTGAACGGCTAGCATCGCCCCTTGTTGTCGTACGAGGTTGTCGTACGAGGTTGTCGTACGAGGTCGAGTGGTGGGGGTGGGCGCCGTGCCGATGGAGCCGCGGATCGCGGTGGCCGTGGTGACGATGGGCACACGGCCCCAGGAGGTCGACGCGCTGCTCGCGTCGGTGGCCAAGCAGGACGTAGCGCCCACCCGGATCGTGATCGTCGGGAACGGCTGTCCGCTGCCCGAGTTCGCCGACCGGCTGGGGCTGCCCGGCGAGGTCACCGCCATCGAGGTCGACGAGAACCTCGGCTGCCCGGGCGGCCGGAACGTCGCGCTGCGCCGGCTGCGGGAGTTCGGGGACGTGGACGTCGTCGTCGACCTGGATGACGACGGGCTCCTCGTAGACCCGGACGTCCTGCGGCGCGTACGGGACCTGTACGCCGCCGATCCGCGCCTGGGCATCGTCGGATTCCGTATCGCCGACGAGCACGGCGAGACCCAGCGGCGGCACGTGCCCCGGCTCGGCGCCAAGGACCCGATGCGGGGCGGGGAGGTCACCGGTTTCCTCGGCGGCGGACACGCCCTCTCCATGGAGATGCTCG
Organism: Streptomyces phaeochromogenes; assembly: GCF_001418655.1. Taxonomy (GTDB): domain Bacteria; phylum Actinomycetota; class Actinomycetes; order Streptomycetales; family Streptomycetaceae; genus Streptomyces; species Streptomyces phaeochromogenes. Next base: position 2,183 of record NZ_LIQZ01000543.1, read on the forward strand.
CGCAGACCGGGGACTGGCCCGCCGAGTTCTTCTTCGCGCACGAGGAGACCGACCTGGCGTGGCGGGCCGCCGACGCCGGGTGGACCATCCGGTACGAGCCCGAGCTGCTGCTCCAGCACCCCAAGACCTCGCCCGCACGGCACGCCATCTACTACCGCGTCACCGCCCGCAACCGCGTCTGGCTGGTCCGGCGCCGCCTGCCGCTCCCGCTCATCCCCGTCCACCTGGCGGTCTGGATCGCGCTGACTCTCCTGCGCACACGCTCTGTTGGCGGGCTGCGGGCATGGTTCGGCGGCTTCGTGGAGGGGCTCCGGGTCTCGGCGGGAGAACGGCGGCCGATGCGCTGGGGGACCGTCTGGCGCCTCACGCGCCTGGGGCGGCCACCGGTTATCTGAGTCGGCCCCCACCCACGGGTTTTCGGACCCGGTCGCTACGGCGACACTCCCCCGAGCCGCGGCGACCTACGACGCCAACCGCGTACCGGAACGACCGGGTCCGAACGGTGATCAAATCAGGCCACGCCAACCGATCGCTAACATGGGGCGAACGGTGTGGCGAGGCACAGAGTTTCGCCTGGGAGGTGGCGGGAGCGGCGGATTCCGGCCGTTGACGGCCGCCGATGGGAAGAGGCGGACAGGTGGGCGGCGGACAGCGGTCGGAGCGCGGCGCCGGGCCGCGCCGCGACCGATCGCCCGGCCGCCCTGACGGGCCGTCGCCCGAGCCGGGTTCCGGAGAGCGATCCGCTCCGCGATCTGCTCCGCGGTCCGGTCTGTATTCCGGTCTGCGTTTCGGGCTTCTCGGGCCGACCGTCGTGTACGACGCCGACGGTGTGCCACGGCCGGTGAACAGCGCCAAGGGGCGGGTACTGCTCACCGCTCTGCTGCTGGAACCGGGCAGGGTCGTCTCCGTCGAGGTACTCAAGGACGCGCTGTGGGGCGGGACACCGCCCGCCTCCGCGCACGCTTCGCTGCAGAACCACGTGACCCGTCTGCGACGCCTCCTGGACGACCCGGACCGGCTGCGGTCGGTACCGCCCGGCTATCAACTGCGCGTCTCCGAGGGCGAGTTGGACGTACGCCTCTTCGAGACCCGGATCGGTGCCGCCCGGGTGGCACACGCGCGGCGGGACTGGGAACGGGCCGTGACCGAGGCCGCGGCGGCACTCGGGCTGTGGCGCGGCACCCCGCTGACCGGCATGCCTCCCGGCCTCGGCGGACTCTCCCTCGTCCAACGGCTGGAGGAGGCACGGCTGTTCGCCCTGGAGTGCCGGTACGAGGCGGAGCTGGAGCTGGGCCGCGGGATGTCCGACGGGGACGCACGGCTCTCCGGTCTCGCACCCGAACTGGCCGCGCTGGTCGCGGAGTTCCCTCTGCGCGAGGCCTTCCACCGCCAGCTGATGATGGTCCTCTACCGGACGGGCCGCCGCGCCGAGGCCCTCGCCGTCCACCGTGACCTGCGCCGCACCCTCATCCACGAACTCGGCGTGGAACCGGGGCTGACGGTCCGTGAGGCCCACCTGGAGATTTTGCGGGACGATGATTCGGGGTCGGGGTCCGCCGAACTCGCCGACGCCGC
>NZ_LIQZ01000544.1 GCF_001418655.1 Streptomyces phaeochromogenes
ACGACCGTGCTGCGGCGCGGCGACGAGCAGCTCGTGGTGGCCACCGATCCCGGCCGGGACGCGGCCGAGCAGCGGCTGCGGGCGGTGGGTCAGGGCGGCAAGCTGGCGGGGTGGCTGGGGACTTCGTGGTTTGTGCTTCGTGGTTTGTGCTTCGTGGTTTCTCCGGATGGCGAGCATTCGCAGGCCCCGAACTGGAGAGTGCCAGGTTTCACAGGGGCAGAGGCGCTTGAACCTGTATCATCAAGGCGCATCTTGATCTAACCAACTCTGCCTGACGCAGAGCTGGCGCGACCGTATGGCGGCCGCGGTGCCCTCTTAGCAGGCGGCCCGGCATCTACCGCAGTTCCGCGCAAGAGGACAGCTCTCGGCGCCTCCGGCCCCGTACAAGGGGTCGCGCTACCAGGCGGCAGAAAGGCACGGGCCGTGGCATCCACGGTCACCTCGGAGTCCCCCGGGACTCCTGTCTCCTCCCGCCCGGGATACGGACAACTGCTGCGTACGCGCGGCGCGTGGACGTTCCTGCTTCCCGGCTTCGCCGCGCGGCAGCCGTTCGCGATGCTGACCATCTCCATCGTGCTGCTCGTCCAGCACACCACCGGCTCGTACGGGGCCGCCGGCGCCGTCGCCGCCGTGACCGGTGTCTCCCTGGCGCTGTTCGCGCCCTTCACCGGCCGTCTCGCCGACCGTCACGGCCAGCGGGCCGTGCTGCTGCCCGGCGTCCTCCTCCACACGCTGGCGGGGCTCTCCCTGACCGCTCTGGCCCTCGCGGACGCGCCTCTGTGGGCCCTCTTCGTGGCCGCCGTGCCGACGGGCGCCTCGGTGCCGCAGATCGGGCCGATGGTGCGGGCCCGCTGGGGCGTCAAGCTCCAGGACTCGCCCCTGATGACCACCGCGGCGGCCTTCGAGTCCGTCACCGACGAGCTCACCTTCGTGTTCGGGCCGCTGCTCGCCACCGCGCTGTGCACCGCCATCGATCCGGCCGCCGGCCTGCTCACGGAGGCCGCGCTGACCCTGGTCGGCGGTCTGCTGTTCGCCGCCCAGCGCGGCACCCAGCCGGCCGTGGGTGCCGACGCCGGTGTCGACGGGCACGCGCGCGTGAAGCACGCCTCCGCGTTGTCCGTACCCGGCGTGCGGGTGCTGATCGTGGCCTTCCTCGGCATCGGCGCCGTCTTCGGCGGCATGCAGGTCTCGCTCGCCGCGTTCAGCGAATCCATCGGCGAGCCCGGTCTGAACGGTGTCCTGTACGGGACCTTCGCCGCGGGCAACATGCTCTCCGGCGTCGTCTGCGGCGCGATCGCCTGGAAGGTGGCCCCACGCCGCCGCCTCGTCGTCGCGTATGCCGCCCTCGGACTGGCCGCCTCCGGGCTGTGGGCCGCCCAGTCGGTCGTAGTCCTCGCGGGGGTCGGTCTCCTCGTCGGTGTGTGCATCGCGCCCGCCCTGATCACGGGCTACACCCTGGTCGACGGGCTCGTGCCGGCCGGCGCCCGCACCGAGGCCTTCACCTGGCTCACCGGAGCGGTCGCGCTCGGGCAGGCGGCTGCCGTCATGGTCGCCGGGCAGATGGAGGACCGCCTGTGGGACGGTGCCGGATTCCTCGTCCCGATGGGCGGCACGCTGCTGGCTCTGGCGACACTCGTGACCCTGCGTTCACGGCTCTCGCCCCGGGTCGTGAGCCGGACCGTCGCACGTGGCGTGGGTCACCGAGTGCCGGTGGCAGTGGACTGATCCCGAGGAATACGTCACTATGGACCGTCGTTAGCACTCACTGAGTGAGAGTGCCAGGAGGAAGACAAGTGCCGACCTACCAGTACCAGTGCACCGAATGCGGCGAGGGCCTCGAGGCGGTGCAGAAGTTCACCGATGACGCCCTCACCGTGTGCCCAAGCTGCGACGGACGCCTGAAGAAGGTGTTCTCCGCGGTCGGCATCGTCTTCAAGGGCTCCGGTTTCTACCGCAACGACAGCCGCGGTTCGTCGTCGAGCAGCAGCCCGGCGCCGGCCTCGAAGTCGTCCGGCGGATCGTCCGACTCGAAGTCGTCGACCTCGTCGGACTCCTCGTCCTCGTCCGGCTCCAAGTCGTCCTCGGACTCGAAGTCGGGCTCCAAGTCGTCGTCCACGAGTTCGTCCTCCGGCAGCAGCAACGCCGCGTAACGCTCTCGCGCACAACGGTTCTTCGCCTACGAACCCTGTCGTCGTACGACGACAGGGTCTTCGGCGTTTCCGGGCCCGGTTAGGGTGCCGTTCATGGTGAACACGGAGAACGTCGAGATCGGCGTCATCGGCGGGTCGGGCTTCTACTCCTTCCTCGACGACGTGACCGAGATACAGGTGGACACTCCGTACGGAGCGCCCAGCGACTCCCTGTTCCTGGGTGAGATCGCCGGGCGGCGGGTTGCCTTCCTGCCCCGCCACGGGCGCGGCCACCATCTGCCGCCGCATCGCATCAACTACCGGGCCAATCTGTGGGCGCTGCGGTCCGTCGGGGCGCGTCAGGTGCTCGGGCCGTGTGCGGTGGGCGGGCTGCGGCCCGAGTACGGGCCGGGGACGCTGCTCGTGCCCGACCAGTTCGTGGACCGTACGCAGTCCCGGGCGCAGTCCTACTTCGACGGGTTGCCGTTGCCCGGGGGTGACGTGCCGAACGTGGTGCACGTGTCCCTTGCCGATCCCTACTGCCCCACCGGGCGTCAGGTCGCTCTGGAGGCGGCTCGGGGGCGGGACTGGGAGCCTGTGGACGGCGGGACGCTGGTGGTGATCGAGGGGCCGCGGTTCTCCACCCGTGCGGAGTCGCTCTGGTATCGGGCGCAGGGGTGGTCCGTGGTGGGGATGACCGGGCATCCGGAGGCGGCGCTCGCTCGTGAACTGGAGCTTTGTTATACGTCGTTGACGCTGGTCACCGATCTCGACGCGGGGGCCGAGAGCGGGGAGGGCGTCTCGCACGACGAGGTGTTCAAGGTGTTCGCGGCGAATGTGGATCGGCTGCGGGGGGTTTTGTTCGATGCGGTGGCGGGGCTGCCTGCCGGGGGTTCGCGGGATTGTCTGTGCGTGAGTGCGTTGGGTGGGATGGATCCTGGGGTTGAGTTGCCCTAGGGGGGCGGCGGGTGCCTTGTGGTCGTGTGGGGC
>NZ_LIQZ01000545.1 GCF_001418655.1 Streptomyces phaeochromogenes
TCGCGCGCGACTGGGGCGAGCACCCCGGCGTGATCCTCCAGGAGTATCTGCCCAGGGAGGACGCCGAGGACTGGATCGTGCACGCCTACTTCGACGCGGACTCGACGCCGCTCGCGATGTTCACCGGCGTCAAGGTCCGCTCCTGGCCGCCGCACGCGGGGATGACGGCGAACGCGTACGTGGTCGACAATCCGGAACTCGCGGACATCGCCGCGCGTTTCATCAAACAGATCGGCTTCAGTGGCGTCATCGACCTCGACCTGCGCTTCGACCGGCGCGACGGCCAGTACAAACTGCTCGACTTCAACCCGCGGATGGGCGCGCAGTTCCGGCTCTTCGAGAACGAGTCGGGGATCGACGTCGTCCGTGCCATGCATCTGGACCTGACCGGCCGCACCGTTCCGGAGGGGGAACAGCTCGCGGGCCGGCGCTACATCGTGGAGAACATCGACCTGCCCGCCCTGCTCGCCTACCGCCGCAGCGGCTATACGACACCGCACGCCCCGGCCCACGCGATTGGCACGGAGCTGGCGTGGCTGGCGGCGGACGACCTGCGGCCGTTCTTCACCATGCTCGCTCGCTTCGTACGGCCCGGGGTGAAGCACATGTACCAGCTGTGGCGGACCAACCGCCGGAGGACCCGTCCGAGCGCGGGGTGAGGGCCTGCCCGAGCACGAGCCGACAGTACGACGGGCCGGCAGTACGACGAGTCAGCAGTACGCAGCACATGCCAGTGCACAACACATGTCAGTACGCAGCACATGTTGATGCTGACCACGAAGTGACGAAGCAGCGTCCTGGGGAGGGGACTTCGTGATGGAGCCGGTGGCAGTGATCGGTGCCGGGCCCTTCGGCCTGTCCACCGCCGCGCATCTGCGAGCGCGCGGCATTCCGGTACGGGTGTTCGGTGAGCCCATGGTGAGCTGGCGTGCGCACATGCCTGAGGGGATGCTGCTGAAGTCGACCCCGGCCGCCTCGAACATCGACGCCCCGCAGCCCGGGCACAACCTCGTCGACTACTGCGACGCGGCCGGCATCCGCCGGCTCGTCACGGACGAGGACATCGTCCCGGTCGAGACGTTCGTCGCTTACGGGGAGTGGTTCCGGCAGAAGCTCGTGCCGGACCTGGAGCGGGTGCGGGTCGTGTCGGTCGACCGGCGTGGCTCGGGCGGCTTCGAACTCAAGCTGGACTCCGGGGAGTTGTTCACCGCGCGGGCTGTCGTCGTCGCGACCGGGCTGTCCGGGCTGGCGCATCTGCCGCCCGAACTGGCCTCGGCCGCGCCCGACGGACCGACCCCCACGGGGCCCGTCTCGCACAGCTCGCAGCTCCACGACCTGTCCCGGTTCTCCGGCAAGGAGCTGATCGTCGTGGGCGCGGGCCAGTCCGCCCTGGAGACGGCGGCGCTCGCGGCGGAGGCGGGCGCGCAGGTGCGCGTGGTGGCGCGCGGCAAGGGCTCGGTCGCCTTTGGCGCGCCCCCGTGGACGCAGCCGCGGCTGCGCCCCGAGTCGCCCTTCGGCCGGGCCTGGTCGCTGTGGGCACTCAGTTACTACCCCCATCCGTACCGCCATCTGCCGCCGCAGGCCCGGCACTTCCTCGTCCGCCGGGTGCTCGGCCCTCTCGGCGCCTGGTGGCTGCGGGAGCGGTTCGAGGGGAAGGTGCAGGTCAGCGAGGTGTCGCGGATCGTCCGCTCCGGATCGGCGGGTGGCCACCCGGCCCTCGCCGTCCAGACCCTCGACGGACGCGTCGAGGAACTCTCCGCGGACCACGTCGTCGCCGCGACCGGATACCGCGTCGACCTCGCCGCGATGGACTTCCTCGGGCACGAACTGCGTACGGAGCTGGCGGTGAGCCGGGGCACACCGAAGCTGGGTGCCGGGTTCAGGTCCTCCGTACCCGGGCTGTACTTCACGGGGCTGCCGGCGGCGGCTTCGTACGGGCCCGTGATGCGGTTCGTGTGCGGGACGGAGTTCGCCTCACCGAGGCTGGTCCGGCATCTGGTGGGGGCGCGCGGCTGAACGGAACCTCCGGTTCGTGCGCGTACGCATCAACGCGTCGCCGAAGCCGCCGAGCGGCGCGAAGGCCGCGCGCGAGCCGTGTCCATGGGACGGGGCCGGGCACGGGGAGTTGGGGCC
>NZ_LIQZ01000546.1 GCF_001418655.1 Streptomyces phaeochromogenes
GACGGCGAAGAGCGCCGGGTACGGACAGTCCGTACCCGGCGCTCTTCGCCGTCTCGATCAAGGTGTCGTCCGGGACCGCGGCGGTCGTGACGGGCCGGGGCCTTCCTTCCCTCACGTCGAGAAGGGGGCTCCGGGACCTTCACCACCGCACTGGCTCACGTACCGCCGCGGTCCTCGGCCGGCCCGCTCCGCCCGTCGACAACCCCTCATCCGGGTCCACGGGCTTCACGGGCGACGCGCCTGGGGTCCGACCTCCCGTCAGACCCGGGGCGCAGCTTGGGAGTTGGGAGGTCAGTCCTCGCGCAGGGCGAGCACCGCCTCCTCCACGCGCCTGCCGTACTCGGGGTCGGCGGCGTGGAAATGGGCGAGGTTCTTCTCGACCACGTCGTCGCGGGAGACCTGGGAGAGCCCGCCGGCGATGTTGGCGACCAGCCGGGACCTCTCCTCCTCCGACATCAGGCGGTACAGCTCGCCCGCCTGGAAGAAGTGGTCGTCCTTGGTGTGGAGCGGGGTCTCGTACGTGCCGGTGTGGCCGTTCACCGCGAGCGGCGCCGACAGGGGGCGGCCGGTCTCCGTCGGGCCGCCGTACGAGTTCGGCTCGTAGTTCCTCGCCGCGCGGCCCTGGGAGTTGGCGGCCATCAGGCCGTCCCGGCCGTAGTTGCTCGCCACCGTCGCCCTGGGGGCGTTGACCGCCAGCAGGGTGTGGTTGACGCCCAGCCGGTAGCGGTGCGCGTCCGCGTACGCGAACAGGCGGCCCTGGAGCATCTTGTCCGGCGAAGGGCCGATGCCGGGAACGAAGTTGTTCGGGGAGAACGCGGCCTGCTCGACCTCCGCGAACACGTTGTCCGGGTTGCGGTCCAGGACCAGCCGGCCCACCCGCTGGAGGGGGTAGTCGTCGTGCGGCCAGACCTTCGTCAGGTCGAACGGGTTGAAGCGGTAACCGTCCGCCTCGGCCGCAGGCATGACCTGGACGTACAAAGTCCACGACGGGCGCACTCCGCGCTCGATGGCCTGAAGCAGGTCAGTCTGGTGCGAGTTGGGGTCCTTGCCCGCGGTCTCGGCGGCCTGCTCGGAGGACAGGGAGCGGATGCCCTGGTTCGTCTTGAAGTGGTACTTGACGAAGAAGGCCTCGCCCTCGGCGTTCGTCCACTGGTAGGTGTGCGAGCCGTAGCCGTTCATGTGGCGGTACGAGGCCGGGATGCCGCGGTCGCCCATCAGCCAGGTGATCTGGTGCGTGGCCTCGGGGGCGTGTGCCCAGAAGTCCCAGACGTTGTCCGGCTCCTGACGGCCCGTGAAGGGATCCCGCTTCTGCGAGTGGATGAAGTCGGGGAACTTGATCGGGTCCTTGATGAAGAACACCGGGGTGTTGTTCCCGACGAGGTCGTAATTCCCCTGCTCCGTATAGAACTTGACCGCGAAGCCGCGCGGGTCGCGCACCGCGTCCGCGCCGCCCAGGTTGTCCGCGACCGTCGAGAAGCGCAGGAAGACCTCGGTGCGCCTGCCGACCGTGCTCAGGAAGTCCGCGTGGGTGAAGCCGGTGACGTCGTCGGTCACCTCGAAGTGGCCGTACGCGCCGGAGCCGCGGGCGTGCACCACGCGCTCCGGGATGCGCTCGCGGTTGAACCGGGCGAGCTTCTCGAGGAGGTGCTGGTCCTGGAGGAGGAGCGGGCCGCCGAC
>NZ_LIQZ01000547.1 GCF_001418655.1 Streptomyces phaeochromogenes
CCCGTCCCCCGTCCCCGTGGGTGCTCCCACCCGTGACACGCCGCACGGCACCGCCCCCGTCGCGTACGGCAGATGGAGCACCCCGTCCCTGGTCCATTGGCCCGAGCCCGCCAACCAGCCGTTGGGTGCGGGCAGTTGATGGAGATACCGCTCGGCGGGACGCCACATGCCGAGCCAGCTGCCGGAGGGGCCGCCGATCCGCAGGGCGACCGCGCAGCTCTCCGGGGTGAGCACCTGCCCCGGCTGGATCGCGAACGGAGTGACCGCGCGGCCGGGCAGTTGCAGGTACTCCGGGAAGCGCACCGGGAGCGTGCTCCCCAACACGCCCCAGCCGAGCCGCTCCTGGCCGGGCGACGGCGCGTCCGAGCGGATCAGGAGCAGCCCGCTGTCGGCGTCCGCGAGGAGCAGCCGGTCGTTGCTCTGCTCGGAGATCTGCAACAGCGGCGACACCTCGCCCCCGCGCTCCAGATCGACCACGACCGTCTTGGTCCGGCCGTCCAACTGCCGGTCCAGCGCGAGCAGTCGGTCCCCGCCGCCAAGCCACACCCCGCCCGAGCAGCGACCGGGAACCTCCGCGAGATGCTCGGGCCCGAAGGCGCCGCCCGCGACGAGCCACACGGCCGTCGAACCCCGGCCCACGGCAAGGGCGTACGCACGGGTGCCGGCCGGAGCGGGCGGCAGCAGCCGCAACTCCGTGCCCACGTCCGGGCATTCCACCGCGCCGAGCAGTACCTCGCCCGTCCCCGGGCCCGTCGGATAGAGCAGCGAGAACGTGTGCCGTCCGTCGACGAGGCGGTGGATGAGCACCCGCCCGTCCGCCATCGGCAGCACCTCCGTGCCGGGCTCCTCCGGCTGGTTGCCGGGCAGGGGCACGGCGTACGGCTCGGGGCCGTCCAGTGTCCAGCGCTCCGGGAACCAGGAGTCGCCGCTTCGGGCCAGGCGGGCCGCGTACGACCCGTCGACGGTGATCACGCACCCTGCTCGTGCGGCCCATTCGTTCTCGTTCACCGCCGCGGACGATGGGGTTCCCCCCTGCTCGAGCGAAGTCGAGACCTCGGGGGAGGCACAGGCCGTCATCGTTCGGTCACCTCCGGCCACGAAACCTAGTTTTCGCACGCACAGGCGTGGGACCCGCAGGTGACCGCTTCACACATAAGAGTGGCCCGTTTGTGATTCGCCTGAGGGAACGGGGGCGGGTGTGCTGAGCGGGGG
>NZ_LIQZ01000548.1 GCF_001418655.1 Streptomyces phaeochromogenes
CCACCCCCGCTCGTACGTGAAGGCCTCCGTGCCCCACCGCAGCGCCGGCACCGTCACCACCAGCCCCGCCGGATCCCGCTCCAGCACATGCACCTCGGCGATCCGCCGCCGCCCGGTCCGGTCGCGTACGAGATGGAGGACCACCGAGAGCGCAGCCGCCACCTGGCTGTGGAGAGCGGCCCGGTCGAGCCCCGCGGCCGTGCCCAGCGCCTCCAGACGGGCCGGCACTCCCGAGGCCGCGTTGGCGTGGACGGTCCCTTCTCTGAACTACCGAGACGACGCGAACCGACGTGTCCAAACCTGGCCTCATGGGAATCCTGAGGATCCGGGCAACGCCCGCACCTCCGTGTCCGTCCTGAGACAGTCGTTCCTATTTCTGACGGCTTTGACTGACGACTATGGTGAGCGGCCAGAGCTGCGGGACGGTCGGCTGACGCCGACCTGAGGGGGGGACCGTGATTCCAGCACTCACCGGTGGCGGCCTGCTGCCGCCTGGCCGTCATCCTGCGACGATTGCCGAGATCGAAGACTTATTCGTGGAGCGAGCGCCCCACGCCGACCACCGACGGCGTATCTTCCGTGCCTTCCAGCTGTACTCGGAGCTAATCGGGGAGATCGTCGCGAGCGGGACCTTTTGGGTTAACGGAGGGTTCTGCACGTATAAGGAGGAGCCGCCGGAAGACATTGATCTAGCGGTACTCGTTGACCCGACACTGCCTCTGACGGGTAAAGATCACGAGAAGCTGGCATCTCTGATCACGCTCAAAGGTGTGCAAGCGATGGAGCCTCAGGTCTTGGCTGCCCGCCTGCAGCCCATGGGAGGCCTGATCGACAGCTTCTTGATTGTCGCAGGCGTCGTCGCGCAGGAGGAGTATTGGGATGAGACGTGGTCCAAGGTGAAGGGACCCGACGGGCAACTGATCCCCGGGGCAGTCAAGGGATATCTGGAGGTGAGCTGGTGAATAACGATCTTCGGGAGAAGTATCTGCGCGCCCTCCAGACGACTGAAGGTGATGATCCACTATCCCGGCTCGCCAGGGCCAGCCTTCAGGCATCAGCGACAAAGTTCAGTGGGCTGGGCCTGCTGGAGACCGCTCAGGGACCTGGCCTGAACTTCCGACTTGCGGACACAGAGCACGGCGGCTTGATTTCCGCCAACGATGTAGCGGACTTCCTGCAGCGTGTCCAGCGCGCTGTGGCCCGGCTCGCCAAGGCCCGACGCGCTCGCGTCGCAGATGTGGTCAAGCTGCAACTGCTGGACTTTGAGGTTGCTCGGCTCGACGTGGCTGCTTCCACGCCTGGATCGGTCATTGTGGACCTTCGGCCTCACGCGCAACCAGCGGATGAGGAGAGCGGCGAGTTGGCTCGTGCTGGTGTTTCCTGGGCCGAGATCGGCGCTGTTGAGCTTGTCCGAGCTCTGCCCGAGGGGCCCGAGGATGAAGAGTCCTTGGATTCACTCTTCAGTGCGTCGCCGGTCGTGCGCCGGGCAGTGTCCGACTTGATCGTCGGCTTGCCTAATCCGAAGCTCGACATCAGCCTGGCTGTCCAGCGCGGAACTGGCGAACGCGTCACTTCTGCAATCTCGGCAGGTCAAGCCGAGTCTTTGCGTGAGCGTCTCAACATCTTCCGTGAGGAGCGGGAGATCATTCGGATGCAAGGCCGGCTCGATGGCCTTCGGACCCGGCGCCAGATCTTCTACTTTGAGACGCCAGCAGGTGTAGAGATTCACGGTTTCGTGGACGAGTCGCTGGTCAACGTAGTCAAGGCCAACTTGGACGAAGAGGTCGAGGTCGCACTTGAAAGCTTCGTCCTGCGCTCAGCCGCCGGCAGGCGGAGCCAGCGCCGCTATCGGCTGATCGAGGTGGCTGGCCAGCAGTCCCAGCTCCCTCCTGCCAGCGAACTAGACGACGAATCAGCCCAGGAATCCTAAGGGCCCTCCGCTTTGCTACTGCAGGACGCGGCCTGAACTAACTTGGGAATCCCGAGGAAAACTGATGTCCTCTTCCGTTCTTGCCTCGCTGCGATCTGAGAGATCTTCTCTTGGGTCGCAGCGAGGCTTGTAGATAGCCCTTCCACTTCACCGAGCCATCCTTCGCGCTCGGCTTCACCGATACGGGCAGTAAGATTTTCACGAATCTCGACCAGGCGTGACATGTCTCCGAAATCGACGATAAGGACCGGGCAGCGAACACAAGCGTGCTCGTGAACGCAGTCCGTTCCGTAGGCCCGCCCGCAGCTGCCGAGGGCGAGCTTTCGCTTCTCGAAGTGGCCGAGGAAGTCGTTCCACTCTTCGGGGGTGACAGCGCGGTATTCCTCGACAGGCCTGAGCGCCCGCCGGCGCGCGATGAAAGCCCGGTGGGACTCGATCGCGTCGACCGGATAGATCGCCGCGTAGCCCATCGTGCTGTTGATGTTGTTGTGGCCTGCGACGACTTGGGCGATGTGCGGTGGTAGGCCGCTGAGGATCGCGTCGGTGATGAAGATCCGCCGGAAGTCGTGGAGCTGGAACGTCAGCGGCTTGCCCGCGCTGTCGGTGAGCCCGGTGGCTTCGAGGGTCTGGTTGATCGCCTTGCGGATCGTGCTCTCCGCGAGCGGCCGGTTCTGGCTGGAGACGTGCCACTGGTAGAGCAGCGGCATGGGAGGGTTCCAGACGCCTTCGTGTTGGTCGTAACTGGAGACCAGGGGGACGCTCCCGTCCCGGCCGCGGACGCGGGACACGATCGCGCTGAGCACGTCAGCGAGTTCAGGGCTGATGAGCAGGAGACGTTCTTGGTCGGTCTTCGACGGCGCGATCTGTAGCAGCGGAACCACTTGGCCGGTGCTAGGGAGCTTGTAGCTGATGATGCTGTGGTGGCCGAGTTCGCGGAGTTCTTCGATACGAATGCCGGTGTGCTGGAAGATCTCGATCGTTGCCCAGGCCCAAAACGCGATCTTTTCCTCGGTCGCGAGCAACCGGCGGCGGCCGTGATCGTCGCGGACGCTCGCTGGCCGTCCCTCTGGGCGATTCGTTAAGCGGGGGGCGGTGAAGGTCTCGCCGAGCACTGTGAACGTCGCCCCTGGGGCTGCGGCATAAAGAGCTTCGAGACGAAGGCGGGCTTCCTTCAGGCGACGGTCAGCGACTCGGACGAGCGTGGGCAGGACAGGCAAGCGTTCACGAGTCCGCTGGTCCTTCCTGGACTTTTGCTGCCTTTCGAGCTTCCTGTCGGAGCATTCACCCTCGCTGATAGGGACGGGCGCCGCCCATTGCCCCCAGCGTTCCGGCTCGTCAAGAGCCCACTGGGCGATGTCCAGGTAGAAGGCCCGGACTTGGAGCTTGACGGAGACCGCGCTGGACCGCGGTTCGACGGACTCCGTGACAGTTCCATCGGCTTGGCGCCGACGGACCGTCTTGGTCGCCAGGCGGACCTTCCAGGCCTCACTCACGTCGAGCGGGAGATGCAGCGAGTCGATGCCTGGGTGATGTTGTTCGAGGTCAGCCCAGAAGTTCTTGGCGAGAAGCGACGACAGCCTCTTCAGCGAGTTGTAGTCAAGGGCGGGCTGGCGCTCGGTGAGGTAGGCGACCAGCAGGTCACGGATCGGCTGGCACTTCAGGTGGTAGCGGTCCACGAGTTCCGCGGGTCCCACTTGACCCGTGCGGTGTTCGATCATGAGGAGCGTTGAGGGTGCGTCGGGCGGGAACTGGCCCTGTTCGCGGAGCCAGGAGTAGGCAAGCCGGGCGCCTCGCGCGGTCTCGGACCTCCCCAGCTGGACCTGGACGAGGAAGTCACCAACCACGATGTCCCGGACCTTGCCGCCGTAAGACCCGACGATCTGCGCGACCGCCTTCAGCCCGTCCGAGACGTAGCGGGTGCCGCGGACAGACTCCGGGACATCTGCTTCGAGTTGCGCGAAGCCTTCCGGGTCACGGCCGGCCGCGATGGCCGGACGGCCATAGCGCGATGTGTTCCCAGCGAACCACAGTGGTGCCGGGCGGACGACATCAACGCTGATCAGTGCCAGCAGACCAGTTCGGACCATCCCCGATGAGGGCTTCCGCCCCACCGATCTTCCCCACTCCATCGCCAGCTCGTGCCAGGTGCCCGCTGCCATGTCGGCGCCGGTAGCCTGCCATCGCTGCTGCCAGGTCTCCCCGGGAAAGGTCTCCAGCCAGGACAGAACGAACCGGGCCCCGACCGCGCGGACGGCTCTCGCCGAGTCGCTCAGGTCCCCAGGAAGCCGCTGGACTCGGAGGAGAATCCGTTCGCGGTTCGCTGTCGTCTCCGGCCAACTGGTGGGGCGGGCCCGAGGCGGGAACTTCTGCAGTAGCACCGTCACCTCGCCGCCGGCCAACGCGCGGTTGAGCAGCAGCTTGGACGGCTCGATGGTGCGTGAGGTCATGCCCTCGGTCCTCCGAACAAGTTGCGGAGCGACTCCGGGTCGTAGCCGGGTGCCGGAACCTCCACCGGAGCGGCGGTCCGCCTGCGCTCGCGGCGGGCGTGATGGGCGAGGCCCGCCTGGATCACCTCGTCCTTACTGGGGGTGAGGTACTTCTGCGTCGTGGTCAGATATCGGTGAGCGAGGATGTGCTGGACATAGGTCAGTTGCATCTCCGGGTCGTTCGCCATCCTGTAGGCCGCGGTGTGGCGCAGATCGTGCAGGGTCCAGTTCGCCCCGAGGACCTCGTTGACGCGGACGAACATGGCTCGGGCGGCGTGGTAGTTCAAGGGTCGCCAGGGCCGCCGCAGGGTCCACCACAACGGCTGGTTCCGCCCCCGCGGGACACCCTTTTCCCAGGCTTCCTCCTGGTAGAGCCGGAGCCAGACGAACATGTCCGGTGAGGCGGGCAACTGCTGGTAGGCCTGGGTGCCCTTGCGGACGACGCCGACCAGCTGTTGCCCGGGCAGTGCATCGCGTTCCTTGGCTGTCAGGAGCTCGCTGGCCCTGGCGCCGGTGGAGACCCAGCCAGCCAGCAGTGCCCGGTCCCGGTCCGAACGCAAAGCGGCGAAGACCTCGGTGTACTTCTCGTCCGGGATTCGCCGTGGTGCTCGCTCCGGGACCTTGGGACGGTAGCGGCCTGCTCTGGCGGCCTGGAACTCGTCCATCGGGTTGTGGTGGGCATGCGCGCGACCACGCCGCCGCGCGCGGTCCAGCGGGAAGGGGTTGACGAGGAGGGAGCCGCTGTTGAGGTCCAGGTGGAATTCGTAGAACGTCCGCAGCACCGTCTCGCAGTGTGCGCGAGTGGAGGCCGCGTACTTCGTGCCGATGGTGGGCTTCCCGGTCACGGGATTCGGCGACCCCGCAGGCAGCTTCCCCGCCTGGTGCTGTCGGGGCGCCGGCAGCCCGGCACTGTCCTTGCCGCGTCGACGCCAGTGCGTCCGTACCGGCTTCGAGGCGAGCCGCATCCAGAGCATGAAGTCCCGCGCGTCTTCGCGGACGGCGCGATCCCAGGGCGTCTCCGTGGCCCACAGGAACCGCCACCAGCGCAGCAGGTCATGGCCGTACGACCGCAGAGTGGAAGCTGAGGTCGAGCTCGCGAGTAGGTCCCTGAAGTAGAGCGCGACCGGCTCCACACGTTGCCCCGTGTCATCGAGCAGCCGATACGGCTCCCAGGAATCGCCAGTCTCCTGTAACGCTCCGGCCTCTGGCAGTACGAAGTCCATCAGGTCCCTCACGGGACGCGGCTCAAGCATGCGCGGAAGCTAGCAGGGAGGGGCTCTGAACTGCGAGAAGAATTAGGTTAGTTCAGTCAACACACCGCAGCCGCCTTCATGGCCCGTGTTCAAAGCTGCTAGCAAGGCGACTACTTCGGGCCCGCGCACCTCGCCGACGACCAACCGGTCCGGCCGCATCCGCAGGGCCTGGCGCACCAGGTCCTGGAGGGTGACGAGTCCGGCACCTTCCTGGTTGGCGGGTCTGGACTCCAGCCGTACGACGTGGGGATGGTCGGGGCGCAGCTCCGCCGAGTCCTCGGCGAGCACGATCCGCTCGCCCGGCCCGACGAGGCCCAGCAGGGCGCTCAGAAGCGTCGTCTTGCCACTGCCCGTGCCCCCGCTGATCAGGAAGGACAGCCTCGCCTCGAGCAGCGCCCGCAGCAGCCGGTCCCCGCCCGGCGGTACCGTCCCCGCCGCCACCAGCTCGGGGAGCGTGAAGGCCCGTGGCCGTACGACCCGTAGCGACAGGCACGTCGAGCCGACGGCGACCGGTGGCAGTACCGCGTGCAGACGCGTGCCGTCAGGGAGCCGGGCGTCCACCCAGGGGTGCGCGTCGTCGAGCCGCCGCCCGGCCACGGCCGCCAGGCGCTGCGCGAGGCGTCGGACGGCCGCCGGGTCCGGAAAGGAGACGGCCGTCAGCTCCAGGCCGCAGCCCCGGTCCACCCACACCCTGTCGGGCGCCGAGACCAGCACGTCGGTGACCGAGGGATCACCGAGCAGCGGTTCCAGCGGCCCGCTGCCGACCAGCTCCGACCTCAACCGCTCGGCCGCCCCGAGTACTTCGGCGTCCCCGAGCACCCGCCCCTGCTCCCGCAGGGCCTGCGCCACGCGCGCGGGAGTCGGCTCGGCCCCGCTCTCGGCAAGCCACTGCCGGACCCCGGCCAACAGCCCCGTGTCCGAAGCCGCGTTCCCACCCGCACGCCGACCCACCGAACTCGCATCCCCGGGCCCACTCAGGCCCGTACGCCGCCCCGCCGACGCCACATCCGCACCCAGACCCCCGCTCGCCCGCCGCCCCGCAGGCCCTACATCCGAAGCCAGCCCTGCACCCGTACGCCGACCGGCCAGCCCCACCTCCGAAG
>NZ_LIQZ01000549.1 GCF_001418655.1 Streptomyces phaeochromogenes
CGTCCGGGATCTCGCGCTTGCGCAACGCGTCCGCGAGTTGCTTCCGCGTGCGCGGGGTCCCGGTGAGCAGGCGCAGGCAGATGCCTCTCGCCCGCTCAGCCGGGTCCCCTGGGGGCTCCCCCTTCTCGGCCCTCGACGAGGAAGAGGGGCCTCCGTCCTGTGGGTCGCCGTCGGCGGACGATTCGCCGAAACCACGCCGCCGACCGCGACCACGTCCACCACGGCCGCCGCCGCGCGGGGCTCCGGCGCCCCGCTCCCCCGTGCCCTGCGGCCCGTCGCCCCCGTACGGCCAGCCATCGTCACCACGTCGGCCGGAGCTGCGACGCGAGCCGCCGCTCGGCGTGGTGTCACCGTCCCCCGGACCGTCGCCGCGGTACGGACCGTCATCGCGGCGCGGACCGTCGTCCGGCCGTCCGTCCCCCTCCGAGTCGCCGTACCCAGCCTCGGCGCCCCAGGCCCCGAGGCCGTACGGCCCGTCAGTGTCGTCGTACGCCCTGTCGCTGTCTCCGGCCGTGCCGCCGGCACCCCCGCGCCTCTTCCCTTCGGAGGCGGCGGGGTGGACGTACTCGGCCCAGTCGGTTCGCCGTGTCACGGACTAGCTCTTGGCCGCCGCGGCCTTGGGCTTGACGGCCTTGGTCGCGGGAGCGGGGACCGTCTTCGCGGCGTCGTCCGAGGCTGCCGACACCGCCGCGTCCGCGCCCGGCTCGGCGGTGGGCTTCTCCGGCTTCACACCGACGCCCAGCTTCTCCAGGATCTTCTTCTCGATCTCGTTGGCGAGGTCGGGGTTGTCCTTGAGGAAGTTGCGCGCGTTCTCCTTGCCCTGGCCGAGCTGGTCGCCCTCGTACGTGTACCAGGCGCCGGCCTTGCGGACGAAGCCGTTCTCCACGCCCATGTCGATCAGGCCGCCCTCGCGGCTGATGCCGTGCCCGTAGAGGATGTCGAACTCGGCCTGCTTGAAGGGCGGGGCGACCTTGTTCTTGACGACCTTGACGCGGGTGCGGTTGCCGACCGCGTCCGTGCCGTCCTTCAGCGTCTCGATACGGCGGATGTCGAGCCGCACCGAGGCGTAGAACTTGAGCGCCCGGCCACCGGTCGTGGTCTCCGGGGAGCCGAACATCACGCCGATCTTCTCGCGCAGCTGGTTGATGAAGATCGCGGTGGTCCCGGACTGGTGGAGCGCGCCGGTGATCTTGCGGAGCGCCTGGCTCATCAGACGGGCCTGCAGACCGACGTGGCTGTCTCCCATCTCGCCCTCGATCTCCGCGCGCGGGACGAGCGCGGCGACGGAGTCGATGACGATGAGGTCGAGGGCGCCGGAGCGGACCAGCATGTCCACGATTTCCAGAGCCTGCTCGCCGTTGTCCGGCTGCGACAGGATCAGGTTGTCGATGTCGACGCCGAGCTTCTTCGCGTACTCGGGGTCGAGGGCGTGCTCCGCGTCCACGAAGGCGACCTGGCCGCCGGCCTTCTGCGCGTTCGCCACCGCGTGCAGGGTCAGGGTCGTCTTGCCGGAGGACTCCGGGCCGTACACCTCGACCACTCGGCCGCGCGGCAGACCGCCGACGCCGAGGGCGACATCGAGTGCGGTCGACCCGGTGGGGATGACCTCGATGGGCTCGTTCGGCCGCTCGCCGAGGCGCATCACCGCGCCCTTCCCGAATTGCCGTTCAATCTGTGCGAGCGCGGTGTCGAGCGCCTTCTCGCGGTCAGTTCCTGCTGCCATTGGTTCCACCCGATTTGCTTGTGTCGATCGCTTCACGTCAAAGACGCTAACGCCTGCCACTGACAATGCGCCCCGACGCCCGTCCGGCCTGTGGATAACTCGGGCGCTTCTCCACGAAATCCCCCGTCGACATCCCGCCCCGGGCTTCGCCGGAGCCTCTATCAGAATGGATGTTCGATTTTGGTGTCAAGCGCATCACGCGCTTCGGCGGGGCGTGTCGCGAGCCGCGCCGCCGGGCTGCTTCCAGGGGCGTACGGGCGCCGCGCCGGTGCGCTGCGAGGCCTCGCGGGGTTTCGCGCTACGAGGCGTCGCGGGGTTCTTCGTCCTCCGCCGTCCGCGCCTCACGGGGCCCCTTCAGCGCGCGTCGTATGCGTGCGAGGAGAGTGCTCGTGCCCCGCTCGCGGCGGCCGTGGACCCTGGGGTCGTCCGTGACGTCGTACCGCTTCACGTAGGCCCCCAGAAAGGCCTGCAGCGTGGCGACCGCCGGGATGGCGATCAGCGCGCCGACGGCGCCGAGCAGGGCGGTGCCCGCGATGACCGACCCGAAGGCGACCGCCGGGTGGATGTCCACGGTCTTCGCGGTCAGCTTGGGCTGCAACACGTAGTTCTCGAACTGCTGGTAGACCACGACGAAGATCAGCACCCACAGCGCGTACCAGGGGTCGACCGTGAAGGCGATCAGCATCGGCAGGGCGCCCGCGAGGTACGTACCGATGGTGGGGATGAACTGCGAGACCAGGCCCACCCAGACGGCGAGCACGGGCGCGTAGTTCACGCCGAGGGACTCCAGCAGGATGTAGTGCGCGATGCCGGAGATCAGGGCCATCAGCCCGCGCGAGTACAGATAGCCGCCGGTCTTGTTGACGGCGATCTCCCACGCGCGCAGCACCTCGGCCTGCCGGGCGGGCGGCAGTACGGAGCACAGGGCGCGCCGCAGCCGCGGGCCGTCGGCGGCGAAGTAGAAGGCGAACAGTGTGATCGTCAGGAGCTGGAAGAGTCCGCCCAGCACCTGTGTGGACACGTCCAGGACACCGCTCGCGCTGTTCTGCACGTACTTCCGCAGCCAGTCGGAGCGCAGCAGGCCCTCCTGGATGTCGACGCGGCTGAGCTCCGTGTGGAAGGTCGTGTTGATCCAGCTGATCACCGAGTCGACGTACTTCGGGAAGTCCTCGACCATGTCGATGATCTGTCCCGCGAGCATCGAGCCGAGCAGCGTGACGAAGCCCGCGCTGGCGATCATCACGAAGAGGAAGACGATCCCGGTGGCCAGGCCCCTGCGCATGCCGAACGAGGCCATCCAGCTCACCGCGGGTTCTATGGCGAGCGCCAGGAAGAACGCGATCAGGATGTTGATCAGCAGCCCGGTCAGCTCGTGGAAGGCCCAACTGCCCAGCTGGAAACAGGCGACGAGAGTGAGGGCGAGCACCATGGCCCGCGGCAGCCAGCGCGGCATGCGGGCACCCGTCTCGGCCGCGCCCCCGGCCGGGGGCCTGGGAGGTGTCGTGCCGAGCGGGGAAGCCTGCTGACCGACGTGCGCGGTCTCATCTGTCGATGCCACGGACCAAGTCTCGCCCACACCTCCGACAATCGACCCCCGCCCCCGGATCTTCGTGGCCCGTCAGCGGTTTTCGTAGGGAACGTTCACCGCCGTACACACCGCGCGCCACACGTCCTTCGCCTCCCAGCCCGCGTCCAGCGCCTGCCGCACCGTGCGTCCGCCGAGCTCCGACATCACATGATCACGCGCGAAGGTGTCGGCGTACCCCGCTCCGAAGTGATCCGCCATCCGCTGCCAGAAGACCGTCAACCGCATGACTCCAGTATCCCGCCCCTGAGAGTGGGCCCGAGCCGGGACCGCTTGCCGAGAACGCTTTCCGTCCTACGGTCTGACTCATGGCCGAAACAGGAGCATCCCCACTCCCCCCGACGCCCCCGGCGC
>NZ_LIQZ01000055.1 GCF_001418655.1 Streptomyces phaeochromogenes
GATGCCGTAGCGCGCCGAGGCGGCCTCGGCGCGCTACGGCATCGACGCCCGAAGCCTGCTCGTCGAGGTCGGACGGCGGGGCATGGTCGGCGGCCAGGAAGACATGATCACCGACGTGGCGCTCGACCTGCTCACCGCCCGAGAGGCACGAGAGGCACGAGAGGCCTTGGAGTCCAGCTCATGAATGCCGCCGCGGGCCGCATCGACGTCCACCAGCACATCGTCCCTTCTTTCTACCGGGACCGTCTTGTTGCTTCGGGTATCGCGGAGGCCGGCGGCCGTGCCCTGCCTGACTGGAGTCCTGAAGCGGCCCTGGAGGTGATGGACCTGCTGGGCACCGACACGGCGATCGTGTCCGTGTCCACCCCGGGCACCGCCTTCCTCACCGATCCGCAGGAGGCCGCCGACCTGGCGCGACGGCTCAACGACTTCTCCGCGTCCCTCGCCGCCGAACACCCCTCCCGCTTCGGCTACTTCGCCACCCTGCCCATGCCCGACACCGCCGCCTCCGCGACCGAGGCCCGCCGGGCCCTGGACGACCTGGGCGCCGACGGAGTCACCCTCCTGGCCAACAACCAGGGCGTCTACCTCGGCGCGGACGGCCAGGACGGCCAGGACGCACTCTGGCAGACCCTGAACGACCGGGGTGCCGTCGTCTTCGTCCACCCGGCCGAGCTCCCGGCCCCCGCCGTCGAGAACATCCCCCCGTTCGCCGCCGACTTCCTGCTGGACACGACCCGGGCCGCCTACCTCCTCGTACGCAACGGAGTCGTCCGGCGCCACCCGCGCATCCGGTTCGTCCTCAGCCACGCGGGCGGCTTCGTGCCCTACGCCTCCCATCGCATGGCCACCGCCATCGCGGCCGACACCGGGCGCAGCCCCCTGGACGTGCTGGACGACTTCCGCGGCTTCTACTACGACACCGCGCTGTCCTCCAGCCCCGCCGCCCTGCCCACGCTGCTCGCCTTCGCCCGTCCCGGACATGTCCTGTTCGGCAGCGACTGGCCGTTCGCCCCCGCCATCGCGGGCCAGTACTTCGTCAACGGCCTCGAAAGCGGTGTGGACCCCGCTGTCCTCCGGGCCGTCAACCGAACCAACGCCGAAGCCCTGTTCCCACGGCTGGCCGGCACCGCCGCACCGGTCGCGGCCCGCCCGGCCCCGATGCGCCTGAGGCAGTCGGCTCAACGGGCCGTCGCCCGCTTCCTCTTCAAACTCGTCCAGCCCGGCACCGGTTGAGACACGCGTCCCCATTGAGCAGCACGATGTTGCCCGATACGGGAGTTGGCCGGATGCGTTCTGCGCGAAGCGTTGACTAGAAAGCGCTTGCCCCTTACGTTTCCCGTTCAGCAGCGTGACCCGCCGCTGGCATCTCGTATATGAGATGCCAGATGCCGGAGGCGTTATGGCCTGGGGACGTGCACTCTCCAGGACGTCGCCGCGAGCCCCGTGCGGGGGCGCTGCGTCCGCAAGGCGATCCAAATAGTGAACATCGTTCACATATCTGAAAAATGGACGCTCTCGAAGGGACGCACCCGCATGCGTACTCTCCCCCCACCGCTCCCCCCACGCTCCCGTCCGAGGAGACTCGTCGTCTCCACGGTCGCGGCAGCCGCTCTCGCCGTCACCACCGCCGTCGCTCTGCCGCAGTCCGCGGGTGCCGCCGAAACCTCCCCCATCGGCTTCGGCGCCGGCACCACGGGCGGCGGCGGTGCGAGTGCCGTCACCGTCTCCACGCTCGCCGCGTTCAAGACGGCCGTCACCGGCAACACCGCCAAGGTCGTCCGGGTCAGCGGGCTGATCCCGCTCACCGGTCAGGTCGACGTCGGGTCCAACACCACGGTTCTGGGCGTCGGTTCGTCGTCCGGCTTCACCGGCGGCGGGCTGCGGCTGAAGGAAGTGACGAACGTCGTCATCCGCAACCTCAACATCAGCAAGCCGGTCGCGCCCTCCGACGGCGTCACCGTGCAGAAGTCCACGAAGGTCTGGATCGACCACAACTCCTTCTCGGCGGACCGCGACCACGACAAGGACTACTACGACGGTCTGCTCGACATCAATCACGGCTCCGACGGCGTCACCGTGTCCTGGAACACCTTCAAGGACCACTTCAAGGGCTCGCTCGCCGGTCACAGCGACAACAATGCGAGCGAGGACACCGGGCACCTGAAGATCACGTACCACCACAACCACTTCAGCAACGTCTACTCGCGCATCCCCAGCCTGCGCTTCGGCACCGGGCACTTCTACGACAACTACGTCGAGGGTGCCGACACCGCCGTGCACTCGCGCATGGGCGCCCAGATGCTCGTCGAGAACAACGTCTTCCGTACGACGAAGATCGCGGTCACGACGAACCGCAGCAGCGACGTGGACGGCTACGCCAACCTGCGCGGCAACGACCTGGGCGGAGCCGCCACCGAGGTCTCGCAGGTCGGCACCTTCACCTCCGCTCCGTACAGCTACAGCGCCGAGCCCGCCTCCTCCGTCGTCGCCTCGGTGACGA
This sequence comes from Streptomyces phaeochromogenes, assembly GCF_001418655.1. Lineage (GTDB taxonomy): Bacteria > Actinomycetota > Actinomycetes > Streptomycetales > Streptomycetaceae > Streptomyces > Streptomyces phaeochromogenes. Next base: position 2,504 of record NZ_LIQZ01000055.1, read on the forward strand.
GCGGTGCGGGCGCCGGAAAGCTCTGACCGACCCCCACAAGCCGACCCCCACAACCGGAAGAAGGCACAGGGACATGACTTCTCCAGCAATCCCGCGCGCCCGTCGACGCGCGCTGACCGGCACCCTGACCGCACTCGGCCTCTCGTCTGTCATGATCACGACAGTCGGAGCGCCGCCGGCGAGTGCCGCCACCTGGCCGACACCGTCCAGCAGCCAGGGCGTGAGTTCGACCATCTCCGTCTCGGGTGTCAGGGACGGCGGCATGGTGCGGTACTACGGCAGCGGCGACCTGGCCGGTGACGGACAGGAAGAGGGGCAGGACCCGATCTTCAAGCTCGCCGCCGGCGCCACCCTCAGGAACGTCATCATCGGCGCGCCCGGCGCCGACGGCATCCACTGCGAGGGCAACTGCACCCTGCAGAACGTCTGGTGGGAGGACGTCGGCGAGGACGCCGCCACCTTCCGCGGCGGCTCGACGTACACCGTGACCGGCGGCGGCGCCAAGAAGGCGGCCGACAAGGTCTTCCAGCACAACGGGCCCGGCACCCTGAACATCTCCAACTTCGCCGTCAGCGAGTTCAAGACGCTGTACCGGTCCTGCGGCGACTGCTCCACCCAGTACACACGCAAGGTGAACCTCAGCAACATCGAGGTGACCGGCACGGGATCCACCGCGCGGCTCGTCGGCATCAACGTCAACCGCAACGACGTGGCGACGCTTCGGGGCATCACGATCCTGAACGACTCCAGCCGGAAGGTCATCCCCTGCCAGAAGTACAACAACAACACCGCGGTGGGTACGGGCCCCGACAGCACCAACTGCCTGTACGCCGCTTCGGACATCACCTACAGGTGAGCCGACACGGGTGAGCCAGGGCCCGGCGGTCGGACGAACTTCCCTTTCTCCCATGGAGGTTCGCTCGGCCGCCGGGCCCAATGCCGTCAACCGACGTCGAAGAGATTCGGCAGTCGCAGGAAGTGGCGGGTCCGGTCGTGGCGTTTGAGGGCCTCGAACTCCGGGGCCCGGTACAGCGGGGTGACAGTGCATCGTTCGGCGGCCGAACCGACCCTGTCCAGAAGGGCGTTGACGGCCTGCCGGGCCGAGGTGTTGGCGCCTTCCATGGTGGCCAGATCGATGGGCACGGCCACGTAGTCGCCGGACAGGAAGAGGTTGGGGATCTTCGTGGCCGACTGTGGGCGGTGGTGGAAGGTCCCCGTCGGATGGATGAGCAACTGCTCCTCGTTGACCGGGTTCGGGGTGCCGAGTCCGTCCACGGCCGGGTCGAGGAACCAGGAGTGCAGCACGGAGTCCTTGAGGACCGTACGGCCGGTGTCGTTGAGGGCCGCCTTCAACTGCGCCCACACCTCGCGGGCGACTTCGGTGCGGGTGCACTGCTTGGCGGTCTTGCCGTACAGGATGCCCGGCCGGTCCCACTCGGAGACGTCCACGGACAGGCAGTCCGCGACCGTGCCGTCGCCGAAGTCCCTGGGAAAGTCGTGGCCCGGCCAGTGCTGGGCCTGGGCTATCGCGGTCAGCGACCAGGGGGAGTCGATGAGGTCGAGGTGGCCGTGCAGGATCGGCGTACGTTCCGTCAGATAGAACTGGATGCCGGTCATCCAGTCCGTCTCCAGCCGGTCGCACTCGGCGAGTTGGGGGTCGGCGGCGCGTACGGCGGAGTTCCAGGTGCGGCGCGCGTGCTCGACCGGCATGGCCGAGATGTAGTGGTCGGCGGTGACGGTCCGGCGGGCTCCGCCCGGGTCCTCCATGACGGCCCCGGCGATCCGCCCCGAGGCCAGGGTCAGGTCGCGTACGGTCCAGCCGAGCTGGAACTCCACCCCGAGTGACTTCAGGTACGTCACCCAGGGGTCGATCCACGCCTCGTTGGTGGGCGCGTTGAGGATCCGGTCCAGTGGTCCGTCCGCACCCCGCCCGAGGATGTTGAAGGCGAAGGCCTCCAGCAGGGTGGCGACCGTACGGGTACTGGCCTCCTCCGCCTTGGTGGCCACGATGTTGCGGGTGATGCCGATGGCGAGGATCCGCTGGTAGTCGTACGACATCCGGCCGGCCCGGACGAACTCCCACCACGGCATCTGCTCCCAGACCTCGTCGCGGCGTTCGTCGCAGCTGGTGAGGAAGACGAGGAAGCGGTTGGCGAAGTAGAGGGCCTCGTGGAGGGGGAGGTTGAAGGCGGTGTCCAGGACCGCGGTGAGGGCGCGGCGGATCTCGTCGGGGGTGAGTTCGGCCGGGGTGTTGTCGGGCCAGGGGAGAGGGATCCGGATGTCCTCACGGCCTCCCGACCGGGCGAACAGCATCTCCTTGGGGGCGACGAGGTTGTCGTGGACGCCGTTGGGGTTGCCGGGGAAGGGGATGCGCCGCATGGTGTCGGGCAGGTTGTGGTAAATGCCGGGGATGAAGCGGAAGCCGTGCTCCCCGGGCAGGGGTCCGCGACCACCCGTGGCGCTGTCCGGTACATCCATGCTGCGGGCCTTGCCGCCCAGCGCCTTGCGCTCGTAGACCGTCACCCGGAAGCCACGTTCGGCGAGTTCGTGTGCCGCCGTGAGGCCTGCGACGCCCCCGCCCAGTACGGCCACGGTCTGCGGGGCGGCGCTGCTCTGGGCCGCCGCCCGCTGGGAGGTCGCCAGAGCGACTCCGCCGCCGGCAGCCGCGGCTGAACCCAGGAACCCTCTGCGCGTGGTACCGCCCACTGCTCCCCCTTACCGTCGGTAACCATTGGCGCACGAGGATATGAGTGCCGCACGGATCTCGGAAGGTGACCGACGAAGCCCGAGTCACTTTGGCTTGATGCCGCATCGCCTCGGCGGCACCGATGGTGTGCGGCGAAGCCATTCCCGGTCCAGCTGCGGCCGGCCGCCTACCGAAAGGCGCGGGCGGCAGGTCCGGGTCCGTACGAGCGACGGTCCTGTGATGGCTGACCGGTCGTGGCGATGGGCATTGGTCTCTGGTGTGACGCGCCGCAAAGGCCACTGCCGTCAAGGGAGATGCACATGCTCAGCAAGCAGGAAGCCGCCGAAGCCGTACGTCAGGCCAAGGTGAAGACCGGGGTCACGTGGGCCCAACTGGCCGAAGCGGTCGGCAGGCCGCCGGCCTGGACCACGGCCGCCCTCCTCGGTCAGCACCCCATGGACAAGGACGAAGCGGCCACGGCGGCGGCGCTGCTCGAACTCGGCGACGATGCCGCCCTTGCCTTCCAACTCCAGCCGACCCGCGGAGCCCTGGACGCCGCCGTGCCCGTGGACCCCACGATCTACCGGCTGTACGAGGTCGTTCAGGTCTACGGGCCGACCATCAAGGAGCTGATCCATGAGCAGTTCGGCGACGGCATCATGAGTGCGATCAACTTCCGGCTCGACATCCAGCGCGTTCCCGACCCTGCGGGCGACCGGGTCGTCATCACCCTCGACGGGAAGTACTTGCCGTACCAGTGGGAGTGAGGCCCAAGCCCAGCCACTCGTGATCCGGCCGAAGGTGCGAGGATGCGCTCGTGGTGACAGATGCCGAGTGGACCCGGATTCGCGGGGGGCTGCGGTTCGGGCAGGTTTTCGAGGGCACCGTCGTGAAGGTTCCGCGGCCCGGTGCGATCGGGATCTTCGTGGACATCGGCCTGAGCGTCGGGGGCTTCGTCGACGTCCTCATGCTTCCGGAACAGACCGAGGACTGGCCGACGGAAGGCACGGTTGCCGATTTCGAGATCTGGTGGGCCGACAGCCGCCGGCAGATCCGGCTGAAGCCGTCCGACTCCCACTATCTGCGGAACGACTTCACCGGCTTTGTGGAACGCTTCCGTCCCAACTGGCCGTTCGAGGTCGGCCAGCCCGTTCGTGACCCCGACCCTCCGCCCCCTCGATGAGGCGCTGGAGGCTGGAGGCAGGCGGGTGGCCACAGGCCACGTAGGCCGGCAGGGTCGGCCACATCGTTCTACTGCTACTGCAGTGCGTGGACCGCGGCTGAGAACACCGGGGGCATCCGGGACGCTGCGGGGACGATGAGGCGGGCGGTGCCGGGTCGGCGGCCGGCGGCCAGCAGGGCGCCGGTCAGCAGTCGGTGGCGGCGGGTCAGCCGGGTCCAGGCGCGCTCGTACGCGTCCGGTCGCCCGGCGGCCAGACAGCGGACGGCGGCCCCGGCCGTCGCCAGCGCGAGCGCGATGCCCTCGCCGGTGAGGGCGTCCAGATAGCCCGCGGCGTCGCCGACAAGCAGGACCCGGCCGGCGGTTCTGCGCCGCACCCGCTGCCGCAGTGGTCCGGCGCCGCGTACCTCCGTCGCGGCCGTTCCGCGCAGCGACGCGGTGAGAGCGGGGAAGGCGGCCAGGTGCTCGTCGTACCCGCGACGGCTGCGGCTGAGGATCGCGACGCCCACCAGGTCGTCGCCGACCGGCGTCACATAGGCCTCGCCGTGCCGGGACCAGTGGACCTCCACGAAGTCCGTCCACGGCTCGACGCGGTAGTGCCGGCGCAGTCCATAACGGCCGTGGGGGCGGTTCGGCAGTTCCAGCCCCAAGGCCCGGCGCACCGGGGAGTGCAGGCCGTCTGCGGCGATCAGCCAACGGGCCGTGGTCCCGGCGGCGGTGACCGTGTCCGCGCTCTGGTGTACGGCGCCGACCTTGCCCGGCAGCATGCGCACGCCGAGGTCGAGCGCGCGCTGGTGCAGTGCGGAGTGCAGCGTCGTACGGCGGATTCCGAGCCCGCTGCGACCGCGGAAGGACGCCTCGGCGAAGGCGGTGCCGTCCACGTAGCGGATGCCGCGCAGTTCGCGGCCACTGACGTCGACGCCCAGTGCTCGCAGCGCGGCGACTCCGCCGGGCATGACGCCTTCTCCGCAGGCCTTGTCCACGGGCGAGTTCCGGGGTTCGACGACGACGGCCTCCAGGCCGGCGAGCGCGGCGTGGATGGCGGCGGCCAGACCGGCCGGCCCGCCGCCGGCCACCAGTACGTCGATCACGCCGGAGCGGGCGTGGTCGAGGTGGTCGCGGCGGTCAGCGCCCGGTTCTCGCAGCGGATGCGTACGGTGAGCAGTGCGGCGTTGAGCACCGTGAACGCGGTCGCGGTGACCCAGGCGGTGTGGATCAGGGGCAGCGCCACCCCCTCGGCGACGACGGCCACGTAGTTCGGGTGCCGCAGCCACCGCCAGCGGTAGGGTCCGCCGGTCACCAGCGGCAGCCCGGGTACGACGATCACCCGGGTGTTCCAGCGGGGTCCCAAGGTGTGGATGCACCACCACCGCAGCGCCTGGGAGGCCGCCAGCACGGCCAGCATCGGCCAGGCCAGCAGGCACGAAGGGCCGGTCGGCCAGCCACACCTCGGCCGGACAGGCGATCAGCAGGCCGGTGTGGAGCGCGACCATCGCCGGGTAGTGGCCCTGCCCGGCCACGGTCGCGCCGCGGGCGGTGCTCCACCGCTCGTTGCGGCGGGCGACGACGAGTTCGGCGACGCGTTCACCGGCGACGGCCGCCACCAGCAGTCCGTACCAGATCATGTGTCCACTGTCCTCCGTGTCCTCTGCGTCCTTCGTGTCCTTTGACGGGGTGAACTACCAGCGCAGCAGGACGAGTTCGGAGGCGAAGCCGGGGCCCATCGCCAGGAGCACACCCGGCGTGCCCGGCGGCGGGCGGCGTTCGGCCAGGGTGTCGCGCAGTACGTGGAGCACCGACGACGAGGACAGGTTGCCCACGTCGGCCAGGTGACGCCAGGTCACATCGAGCGCCTCCTCGGGCAGGTCGAGGGCCTCGGTGACGGCCTCGAGGACCTTGGGGCCTCCCGGGTGGCACACCCAGGCGGTCACGTCCTTCGGCTTGATCCCGTGGTCGCCGAGGAACCCCTCGACGTCGTCGGCGAGATACTGACGCACCACATCGGGGACCTGGGGGTCGAGGACGACCTGGAAACCGGAGTCCTTGATGTCCCAGCCCATGACGCGTCCGGTGTCCGGATACAGGTGGCTGCGGGTGTCCACGATCGTCGGGCCGACGCTCTCGTCCAGGCGGCCCTCGCGGCCCTTGAGGCCCGGGCGGTTCGCGCCGCAGGCGACGACCGCGGCGGCGCCGTCGCCGAACAGCCCGGTGGCGACCAGGTTGGCCATGGAGGCGTCGTTGCGCTGGAAGGTGAGCGAGCACAACTCGACCGACAGCAGCACCGCCACGTGGTCGGGCCGGCCCAGCAGGTAGTCGTGCATACGGGCCAGGCCGGCGGCGCCGCCGGCACAGCCCAGGCCGAACAGGGGCAGCCGTGTGACGTCCGGCCGCAGTCCGAGGCGGCCGGCCAGCCGTGCGTCGATCGAGGGGGTCGCGATGCCGGTGACGGAGGTGAAGATCAGCAGATCCACGTCGGCTGCGGACAGACCGGCCATGTCCAGTGCGTCCCGGACGGCCTTGGCGCCCAGGTCGGTGGCAGCGGCGATGAAGACATCGTTGGCGGCGCCGAATCCGTCCAGTTCCGCGTAGCGTTCGAGTGGCAGCGTCATGTGGCGCGAGCGGACCTTCGCGCTGCGGTGCAGCCGGTCCAGTACCCGGCGGTCGGTGCCCTCGGGCAGGCAGGTGCGGGCCACCATGTCGGTGATCTCGGACTGGGTGCGACGGTGGGGTGCGAGGGCACCGTGAACGGCGGCGATCCGCGTCATATGGTTCCCGTCCGATTCGCGGCTCTGGTGAGGTGCCACCCACTCCGGTGAGTCGCTCCCCACGTGTTCCCCGGCCCGGGACGTCGGCACCATGAATCGCCCGTCCGGCCGTTCCTCCCCAGGGGCGTGTGCTCCGGCCGGACGGGGCTCGGGCGCCTACGATCGGCCGGGTGAGCACTCCCGAGCAGGCTACGGGCGGCCCGGCCGCGAGTTGGGCCGGCCGGATGAGTGGTCTGGCCGGATCATGTCACCCCGGGCCTGTCGTGGCGGTCGCCGCGCTGATGACCGCTCTCGCTGTCACCGCCGGTCAGAGTGCCGGGCGTTGCGTTCTGACCGCCGCGGCCGTGCTGACCGGGCAGCTGTCCGTCGGCTGGTGCAACGACGCGTTCGACGCGAACCGGGACATCGCCGCCGGCCGCCGCGGCAAACCCGTCGTCGACGGCACGGTCGGTGTGACGGAGGTGTGGGGGGCCGCCTGTGCCGCGCTGGCGCTGTGCGTGCCGCTCTCGCTCGCCTGCGGCCTGTGGGCGGGCGCCGTTCACCTGACCGGGGTGGCGGCGGCATGGGCGTACGACCTGCGGCTCAAGGCGACAGCATGGTCCTGGGCGCCGTACGCGGTGGGTTTCGCCGCCCTCCCGGCGTTCGTGGCCCTCGGCCTGCCGGGACAGCCGTGGCCCGCCTGGTGGGTCGTCACCGCCGGGGCCCTACTGGGGGTCGGCGCCCACCTGGGAGACGTACTGCCGGACATCCGTGCGGATCTGGCGACGGGCGTACGGGGATGGCCGCACCGGCTTGGCCCGGACGGCGCGCGGCTGCTGCTGCCGGTGCCGCTGGTCGCCGCGTCCGCGGTGCTGGCGCTGGGGCCCGCCGGGCCACCCGGCCGGTGGGGAATGGCGGCGCTCGCGGTGGCCGCCGTGGCCGCGCTGGCCGGCACGGTGCTGGGACGTCGCTGGGAACGCGCGGCGTTCGCGTCAGCGGTCGCCGTGGCGGTGGTGGACGTGGCGCTACTCCTGCTGCGCGGCACCGGAATCGCCTGACCACGCCGCCTAGCCGGCCGGGCCCCCACCCCACGAAACCCACAAACAGAGGCAGGAGTTCCCCGATCCCTGCCGCGCGACCTGCCCGCCACGGCGGACGGTACGGTCCCGTCCGCCGTGGCGCCGGCATCTGTCTGTCCAGCCGGCTACATGTCGCCGTTGACGTAGGGGCTCAGCGCGCCCGTGTTTTTATAGGCTCCGACGGCGATGCAGCCGGCCCGGTCGTTGAGGTACAGCGTCTGCTCGGTGACGCCCCACTGCTTCGTCTTGGTCCATTTGCCATTCTTGTTGAAGTAGCCGTACCGCTTCGCCCGGCCATTGTGGCCGTTGAGGGAGTTGTACGGGTCGTTGCGCCTGAAGGAGATGGCTTCGGCTTCCCGGTTTCCCTCGTAGCCGCAGGTGTAGTCGGGGAACAGGTGAGCGGTCCAGCCCAGGTTGGGGGCCCTCATGTAGCCCGAGGAGGGCTTGTCGGCTGCGGCGTGGCCGCGCAGGGTGTAGTCCGTACGGGCGTCGGTGACGGGGAAGACCCAGATCCTGGCGGCCTTGCCCTGGTTGAGGTTGGTGTCCTCGTAGAGGCACAGGCTCATGCTCGGACAGTCGCCCGATCCTTGCCCGAGCAGTTCCTTTACCTCCGGGGCTGCCTTTCGGGCGGTCGGCTCGTGGCCCTGGGCGATGCCCGGCAGGGTGAGTGCGAGGGCCGCAGCGGCGACTGTCGTGGTGATCGTGAACCGTTTCATGATCCACTCAACGCACCAACCCTCGAACAGGCACCGCGGCAATCGGGTGCACTGCATCCCTCCCGCGCCCTGGCTACTCCCACGTCCGTGGTCCTCAAGGCCGAGTGACGTCAGCACTCACCGATATTGATCATGGAGCTACTGAGCGGTGGGCGCCGCCATGTGCAGCAGTCGTTCGGTGAGTTCCCGGTACTGCCTGAGCGCGACGCGTAGTTCCTCGGTCTGCGCTTCGGTGTCCTGGCCCTGCCGGCCCGATCGCAGGACGCGCCGTTGCTCTGTGAGGGTGTTTGTGAAGTGGGTGGTGACTTCGTCGAAGACGCTGTCGGCTTCCTCCACGGCCTGGCGTGGGCTGTCCATGAAGGTGTTGAGGGCCTGTTGGAGGCGCAGGGTGAGCTTGTCCCGTTCGCCCTGGGGGAGCAGCTCCGCGACCGGCTTGCGATCGGGGCTACCGGCGACCGCGGCTGTATCGGCGTCCGCCACGGCGTCCACCACCGCGCCTGCCACTGCTGCGCCCGCGCATGGCGAAGCCGACGATCCAGACGACGAGGAGTACGGCGGCGACCCACCAGAGGGTCTGCATGGTGAAGCCGAACCCGAACACCACCAGGATCAGCAGAAGGAGAAGAATCCAAAGCATTGCCGGGCCTCCAGATCGCGGGAAGTTCCTGAGTTCCGCGGGGTCCGGGCGAAGCGGGGAGGTGGAATGCGTCCCGAGTGATCCGGAATGGCATGGCCCTACGCCGTGCTGTCAGTCAACGCCTGGCAACCTCCCTTGTCAACGCGGTGTCTGCACGGGGGAGTTCTGCGAGCCGGGCAGGGGCCGCTGGGGCAATCGGAGCCTTGGCGGGACTGTCGACCGGCTCGGCCGGCGCCGCCGGGAGGATGCGGTCCTCCCACCAGGACAGGCCCATCACGGTGGCGAGCAGGACGAAGGGGACGGAAGCCGGAACGATCAGTACGTACATGCGTACCGCCTGCGGTGGATGCGTGCGACGCGGCGGGCAGCGGAGGGGGGATGCCCGCATGGGGCGCATCGAGGCTGCGACCGGATCGCGTAGCTACGGTGAGTGCGGGAGCGCCCGCCGGGGGCGGGACGGGTTCCGGCACTGATGCGCCAGGTGCGCCCTCGAAGGAGCGCGAGAGGTGATCGACGCTGCCGGGGGCTCGGGCCGCACCGCACACGCTAGCCCTTGCCGCTCTCCCTGGACAGACGGCAAGTGGCCATCCGGTTCCGGCGGAGGACGCTGACGTGGGTCGCTGTCCGCAACCGCTGGGGAGGACTACGCTGTTCGTGCAGGCCCCGGCCCCCGGCAGCGATGCCTTGTTCCGCCCCGGGGAGGCCCGCCGTGTTCGTTCTTCTGGTCATCCTGATCGTGGTCTTGTTCGGCCTCGGCTTCATGAACCCCATCTGGTGGGTGGCCGCGGCGGTGTTGGTGTTCGGCGCCGGGCGCGTTGGAGGCGCGAGGACCGTCGGGACCATGAACGCCGCGGGTGACCGATGAAGTTGCCCGACATCCAGATCCTGGGGTGGCTTGAGCCACCCCGGACGCGCGGAAATCGTGGAGAGGCACATGCCATGCAGCGCACAACTTTACTTCCGGAGAATTGGTGGGATCTGAGGGCCGAGGCCGTGGCGGGGGAGGCTGCGGCTCAGGACGTCGTGGTGCTGCACGCCGAGAATGATCAGCTGCGGCGGGCTCTGGCCGGCCGTATGGTCATCGACCAGGCCTGCGGCATGGTGATGGTCCTGGCGCCCTGCCGCCGCGGGCCGGCCCGGCACCTGCTGGTGGACATCTCGCGACAGTGCCACACCCAACTTCCGGACGTGGCTGCAGCCGTGGTCGCCGCCTGGGAGGGCGAGCCGCTCTCGCGGCTGATGCAGCGGGCACTGCGGCGGGCGCTGCGGCAGCTCTACGCGGAAGACCGGGAGTGCGACTCCTCACCGGCGGATGAGCCGTCCCGCCCACTCGAGGCCGCCCGGACGGGATGACTGCTCTGTGACGTTGGACCGTGTGCCAGATGGCCACGCCCCGCAAAGAGCAGCGGCAGTCTCCTTCGCGTCGGTTCGTCGGCGCCGACTCTGAATGGTGACCCGAGGAATGGTGACTCGAGGTTTCAACTCCTCCGTCAGGGCTAGTCGGTGGACATGTCCAGACGCTACGGCGGAAACCCCGCGGGGACGGTCATCTCCATCATCGCGGACATCACGGCACTGATCCTGATCCTGTGGATCGCCTTCTACCTGTTCGACGCCGACACCGCCAACGGTGTGGTCTCGTGGGTCCACGATGCGGCGAACTGGCTTTCGGGCTGGTCGCATGATCTCTTCACTATCCATTCGGACAACTGGCGTACCGTCGTCAACTACGGTCTGCCTGCTGTCGTCTACCTGCTGATCGGTCACGCGGTGGCCGGCCGGGCCGGCAGGACCTAGCCTCCCTCCGTCGACGCGCAGAACATCGGGGCGCGGCGGGCCGTCATTGGTCCACCGCCCTCGATGCCCGCAAGTCAGAGTCCGTACGCAGCATGAGCCGTTCGCGAGGTGCGGACGGCTGAAGTCGGCACAGCTCAGCCCCGGCCCCCGGCAGCGCGACACCCCGCCCGAGGAGGCCCATGATGGCTGCAGGTACCGCAACTCCCCTCATCCCAGCAGGAGTTCCCCGCGCTCCGAGGCCGGCGGACAGTCACTCGTCCCTGCAGAAGGACTGCTCCTCACCCGTGGTGTCCGCACGGGGCCGGCGGCCTGTGCTCGCCGTTCTGCCCGAGGACCGCGAGACGCTCGTCGTCAGCGGCAGTCTCGCTCTCGCCACCGTTCCAGGACTGCGCGAGCGTCTTCTGCGCGAATGCCACAGCCCTGGAAGCCGGGTGATCCTCGATCTGTCGGGAGTCACCTCCTGCGACACCATGGGCCTCGGGCTGCTCGTCGCCACGGCGCGCAGGCTCCGCCTCTCCGGCGGCGACCTGCGCCTCGCTGCCCCAAGCCGTGTCGTCGTCGAGGCGCTGGGCGACAGCGGGCTGATCCGGCTCTTCCGCGTCCTTCCCGGTACCGGTACGGCCGTCGGGAGCACGGCTGCGGAGGTGCCTGCGCCGGAGTGCCGGACAGTGGCCTAGGCACTCGCCTCCGCAGGGACGGACGCGGTGACGGCGGGCGATCACGTCACCACCCGTAATGCGGCCTCCGTCGCTGCACAACATCCAGCACACTGCCCCGGACGCCGGGGCGATCGGTCACCAACTCGGCTCCGCCGCAGTCGGTTCTCCGTGAGGAAGGACCAGCGCCCGCAGCACTGCAGGACCCGGTGGCCTGTAGACCAGGCCGATGTTGAGCCATCCCCGCGACTGGAACCCGGCGCAGGCCGCGCGGTGGGTCCGGTCCACCAGGGTCGCGCCGAGCAGGGCCCGGCGGTCGGCGAGCAGCCGCTCCTGCAGCCGGTCGGCCAGGCCCTGGTGCCGTTCGGAGTGGCGGACCACCATCCCGCTGATGGCGAAGACCTGTCCGGACGCGGTGAGTTGCTCGACGTCTTTCGGGAGCGTCCCCCGGAATCCGCTCCACCAGGAACCGTCACGCGGTACGGGGAATCCGAATGCGTACCCCACCAGGTCCGGTGCCTCGGCGGTCAGCATGGCGAACCCCGGTCGCCACATGTCACGGGTGAGACGGCGCAGGAAGTTCTTCCGGCCGCGGTACTCCCGACCGGGCACCCTGGCACATGACTCCTCGTACAGGTCCGCCAGGTCCTCCTGAAGCCCATCGGTCTGCCAGCGGTTGAGGCGGCGCAGGCTCAGGGACGTCGTGCGCGTGGAGAGGGGCTGGTGGCCTGCCCTTGTGCGTGATCGGATCGGCCTGGTCGGGGCCGTCACAGCACACCACCCAGGCGAGCGGGCCAGATCGGGGCGAGTCGGTGTGTGGCCTCGTACAGGGGTGGGAGCTGTGAGGGCGGCCGGTTTCCGCCGAGGGCGTCCGGGAGCGTGAGGAAGAGGGAGCCGGAGCCGGTGAGGGTGACGAGGCGTTCCAGTGCCGGGCTCGGGTGGACCAGTCGTAAGGACCCTCCGGCCGAGGCGGTGCGCAGCAGGGCGTACAGGAAGGCGTTGAGGCCGCTGCAGTCGCAGAAGGTCACCGCGGTCACATCGACGTCGATGGCACGGACGCCGTCGTGCAGGCACCGTTCCAGTGACGCGTGCACCAGGGGTGCCGAGTTCAGGTCGATCTCGCCGGTCAGGGTGACCAGTGTCCGGTTGTCGGTGTCGTGCCGGTGGACGCTCAGGGTGAGTGGGATGCGCATGGCAGGTGCCTCGGTTCACGGGACCGTGCCGGGCTTCGGACACGGTCGTACTGTGGTGCGGGCAGGTGAAGGGCCGGTCCAGCAGCGGGTGTTCCGGGGTGCAGGACCCAGCCGGTCCCTCGGGGATGCGCAGGTCGACCGGACGAAAGATCCGCTCTCCGCAGGCATGCACACCAAGCAGTGGTGGTCCGCCGGGGTCTGGGACGTCCATACGCAGCATAGCCCCGGGGCCGGTCCCGCGGTTGGCCCGGGAGAGGGGTACCAGGATGTTTACACGGCATCGATCGGGCTGCTCCGATGCTCTCCCGTTCTCGCCACGGGTGGGCGGTGGCCCGGCGGTCCGTGTGACAGGCTCACTGTGCTGCCCACCGACGCGGTCAGCGATTCGGCTCCGTAGCCATGCCCGTTGTGTGAGCGTCGCTTCTGACGAGGGACCGGGGCTCGGCCAGGGCGGGCGGCATTGGCGAGTGCCATGCGCGGCCGACAGCCACCGGCTGCGGTCACTGCTCGCAGATGAAACAACGTCAGCGGGGCAGTCGTCCCGTTGAACTGTCGGCACCACTGAAGCTGAAGGAGCTTTACATGCCTCTGTGCTTCCACAAGGCCACTCGGATTCTCCCGGGGTGCGCCTGAACATCAACAAGGGTCGGCTGTCCATCACCAGCAGCGGGAAGCACGCACATCGCAGCGTCGACACGGGTGGGCAGCGGGCCGAGTCGGTCCAACTGCCCGGTGCGTCCTCTTGGCGGCGCACTCCCCGCCGGGGTCGCTGACCGTCCCCGGGCCCGGCGTCCGTGGCTTCTGAACAACCTGTCGAGGGCGCTTCCACGCGACCGCGAATCGCGCCCATGACCTCCATCAAACCTCGCGTCAGCCTCGCTGCGAGCGGGACAGGTCCGGCCATCACGCAGTGACCGCCGGGCTCCAGAACTATCAAGGGACATTGATGGAGAACCTCAGAGACGAAGAGGAACGGGCACCCAAGCGCAAGGTGCTCGACCTGACCGTTGTGCAAGTAGTGGCGAGCGCGCTGGCGACTGTGGTGGGCGCGGTGCTGGCGTCCTTGCTGGGCGTGACCGGGACGATCATCGGCGCCGCCGTGGTCAGTACCAGCGCGACCACGGGCGCGGCGGTCTTCTCGCATGCCTTCCGGCGCACCGGCGAGGGGATCCGTGGTCGGGTCCCGCCCGTAGGAGTACCGAGGACACCGGGTGAGGAGCGGGCAGAACACCGCGCGGACGCCCGTGCGGCGTTCGGTCCACCGGCGGACGCCCGTGCGGTGGTCGGTTCACAGGCGGACGCTCCGGTCGCCGGCGCGACACCGCCCCACACGTCCGCCGAAACGCCCTCCGAAGGTGAGTCGGTCACCACCTATCGGGGCGGCTCGCTCCGGAAGTCCTTCGGCTGGAAGAAGTACGCTCTGGCGACGGGCCTGGTGTTCGCCCTGGCGATGCTCACGGTGACCGCGGTCGAGCTGATCGCGGGCAAGCCGGTGGCGGCCGTGGTCAAGAACGAGCAGGGCAGGGGAACCTCGGTGGGCGGTGGCACGGCCGGTACGCCCGGTCCTGCCGAGAGCGGCACACCCACCCCGGATGCGTCCGGTGGTACGGCGCCGCGGACGAGCAACTCCGCCTCGCCGGACGAGAGTTCGGCGCCGGAGACCGGTGCTGGTCCCAACCCCGGCTCCAGCCCCACCTCCAGCTCGAGTTCCAGGGCTCCGGTGTCGTCCGTGCCGTCCAGCGGCAGTGCCGTGAGCAGTGCCGACGCCACCGCTGATGAGCGGTGACGAGGCGGTGCGGAATCTCTCGAATGCGGGCCCTAGTCGGCGGAGGGGACGTCGCTTTGTAGGCGATGAAGCGTCTTTTGTGTTGTGCCGGCAGTCGAGGCAGCGAATCCGGCGTGACACGCCGGATTCGCTCTTCCGGGCAGTTGCACGCGTGGGTTAATCAACGCACATTCGATATTAATACGGTCGGTGTGGCCCGGGTACGCTTGCGCGTCGTGTCAATACGTAATTCTCTTGGGCATTGACGTGCCGAATGTCTCGGCGCGGCAGCGTGACCTTCGTGCGGTACTAGTCCGTTCAAGGCGGCGCCATCCGGCCCATTAAGTATTTCTATGCGTTTTGCTATTCGCTCGCCGATTTCTGCGGTGGTGCTCGGGCAAAGCGAAATCGGATTCCTCTCCTGCGTAATATGCCAGCGACAGAAACAGGCGATTCTGTGCGACCGAGAACCGCCATGCAGGCACCATCCCCTCACAGGAGTTGGCCCCTCGATGACGCTGAATATCCCTGAAGTGCGACTACGGCGCACCATGTCGGTGTGGATCGCCGCAGTGGCGTCCGTGGCAATCGCCGCGGCCGTGGTCGCGGTGACGCCGACACGCGCAAATGCCATTGCCACCCCGGTGCCTCTGGGCACGGCAGCCACTTACGGAGTGCTGGGGGGTGCGACGGTCACCAACACCGGCCCCACCGTCGTCAACGGTCTCAACGTCGGTGTGAGCCCCGGGCCGGCCATCACCGGGTTCTTCACGTCCGACGGAGGGCCCGGCACCGTGACCCCGCCCGGGGTCCTGCACACCACCGACGCTCACGCGGCTCAAGCCAAGGCCGACCTGACCACGGCGTACAACCAGGCCGCCGGACAGACTCTGACGGACGCGGTGTACAACGACGCTCCCCACGAGTTCGGTGGGCAGACGCTGACGCCGGGCCTCTACAGGGCGAACAGCTCCGCGGCGATCACCGGCACGCTCACCCTGGACGCCGGGGGCAACCCCAATGCTGTCTGGGTGTTCCAGATCGGCTCGTCCCTGACGACGGCAGCCGAGAACAGCAGCGTGAGCTTCGTCAACGGTGCCTCGCCGTGCAACGTGTACTGGCAGGTCGGCAGCTCGGCCACGCTCGGTACCAACACCTCGTTCGTGGGCACCATCATGGCCGACACCTCGATCACCGCCACCACGGGTGCGTCCATCAACGGCCGGCTGCTGGCCGATGCTGGCGCCCGCGGTGACGGCGCCGTGACGCTGGACAGCAACAGGATCTTCCTGGGGCCCTGCGGCACTGGTGGCACTACTGGTGGTCTGATCTCGGGCGGTGTGATCGCCGGTGCCACGTCAGGTGGTGCCACGACAGGCACAACCACAGGCACCACGGGTAGCACCACGGTCGGCGTCATCGGCGGCGTGCCGACGGGCGGCGGAACCGGCGGTGCCCTGGGTGGTCTTCTCGGCGGCGTCCTGACGTCCGGCGGCACCACTGGTGGCGCACTGGGCGGCCTCGTCGCGGGAGCCACCTCCGGCGGCGCCACAGGTGGCGCCCCAGGCGGTGCCACAGGAGGCTCCACGGGTGGTGGCCACGGCGGCACGACCGGTGGGAACGGCCACGACCATCACGGCGAGAAGCCCGGCAAGCCCGGTCACCACGACCACGGCGGGAAGCCGGACGACCACGGCAGGCCCGACGACCATGGTGATCACGGCGGGAAGCCCGACGATCACGGCAAGCCCGAGAACCACGAGGGTCACGGCAAGCCCGACGACCACGAGGGTCACGGCGGCAAGTCCGACGATCACGGCAAGCCCGAGAACCACGAGGGATATGACGGCGATCACGGCGACCACGGAGATCACGACCAGAAGGCCGCCTAGCTCCATGTGAGCGGGCAGGACGGGCGGCGCGCGGCGGATCGTCATCGATTCCGTCGCGCGCCGCCGGTCGAATCTCTGGAGAAGTGGAGAAGCCGGAATGGAAAGGCCGGGTGGGGCCGTGCAAGGCGGCGCAGAAACGGTGGATGTCGACGAAGCGGGCCGGCCCGGCGCCGGACCGGCCCCGGACAGGGGCGGAAGACCCGTCGCGTCCCAAGGGGTTTCGGGCCATCCGCCCCGCCCCGTGAAGGACCTGAAGGTCTTGAAGGCGGGAACGGGAGCCGCCGTGGTCCTGTGCCTGGCCACAGCCCTGGTCCATGTGCTCCTGGTGTTTCTGCACGTGGCACCCCCGAACCCCCTCTCTCAGCAGTACAGCCGCCAGGTCAACGCGTGGGTCCTCCCGCTGTTCGAACAGAACTGGCGGCTCTTCGCGCCGGATCCGGAATCGGTCAACCGGCAGATCTCGGCGAGGACCATGCACACCGCCCCGGACGGCAGCGTGGAGGTGAGTGACTGGTTCGATCTGACGGGCGTGGACAACTCCGCAGTGAGGCACCAGGTCTTCCCCAGCCATACGGCGCAGAACATGCTGCGGCGGGCCTGGAGTTCGTACCTCGAAACCCACGGTGGCGACGATCAGCCTCGCTCGCAGCGGGCGCTGATGATCCAGCAGTACCTGACCAACATCACGGCGGATCGCATCTCCGGCCACCGCGGCGGCACCTTCGAGTCCGTCCAGCTACGGGTGATCGCCGCGCCCATCGCCGCGCCCGCCGCTCCTGCCGCAGCCGGCGGGCCCGGCTCGGCCACCGCCGCGCCGACGCCTGCCGATACGCGGTATCTGCCCTGGTGGAAGGTGGACTCCCATGGAAACTGAGCAGACACGCTCGCCGCACGGGCGCATCCCTGAAGGGGTGGGCGCAGGCGCGCCGCGCCGCGCACCGGATCGGATCGGCGCGTGGCTCACCGTCCTGACCGAGCGGCCGGTCTCCCTCTACGCCGCGGCGGTGCTGCGCATCGGCTACGGGCTTCTCTATCTCGGCTTCCTGCTGCGGGAGTTTCCGCACCGCAACGAGATCTGGGGCCCCGGATCACCGTGGACCCCCGAGCTGGCCGGGCAACTCTTCGACCAGACGGGGTGGGCCAGCATTCTCACCCTGTCCGACAGCCGGCCGTACTTCGAAGCCTGTTACGCGGCAGCCCTCATCACGTCCGCCCTGTTCCTGCTGGGCTGGCGGACCAGAGTGATGTCCGTACTCTTCGCCGTCATGGTCGCGTCCTTCCACGCCCGGGCGATCTTCATGACCGACGGAGGAGACAACCTCATCCTCCTGATGGCCATGTACCTCGTCCTCACCGCGTGCGGCCGACGCTGGTCCCTGGACGCGCGCAGGGCCCGGCTGCGAGTCTCGGCGGGGAAGGCGAAGAGCGGCTCGGCGGGCATGGACGCAGGCGAACTCCGGCATCAACTGGGCACCTCTCGCCGGACGTTGACGGCGGTCCTCCACAACTGCGGCATGTTCGTCATCGCGGCCCAGGTCTGCTTCCTCTACGGTTCCGCGGGTCTCTACAAGGTGCAGGGCGGCTCCTGGGGCAACGGGACCGCCCTTCACTACGTACTGAACCTCGACCTGTTCCGGCCCTGGCCCGAGCTCTCGCTCCTGGCCGACGAGCACGACGTACTGATCGCCATCGCCTGCTATCTGACGGTGCTGTTGCAGGTCGCGTTCCCGTTCGTCCTGTTCGGACGGCTCAAGTACCCGGTCCTCGCCATGCTGTTGGGCATGCACCTGGGTATCGCGGTGCTCATGGGACTTCCGCTCTTCTCCGGCGCGATGATCGTGGCGGACGCCGTGTTCCTGCCCGACGGCTTCTATCGGAGCCTGGGGCGGTTGTTTCAGCGGATCGGCCGGTCGGCCCATGTCGAGGAGGCAGCGGCTTCGCCTCGCGTGGAGCCGGTACTCGTCCCGCCACAGCCCGCACCATCGAGCCACTGAAGGCCCTGTGGCCCGCACGGCGACAGCAGGAGACTTGCTGTCGCCGACGGCGGAACCCCGAGTGCCCTCATGTGTTTCTTCCCTTCGCGTGACGTCCGGTCGGCGGCCAGGGCGCGTGGCCCCGGTCGTCGGGGGACGACGGGCGGCGCCGGTACGGGTCGGCCGACTGTTCGGCGACCAGTGCCTCGAAGAGGCCTCGGGTTTCGACCATGGCCTCCCGCATCTCCTTCGTGCCGCTCTGGTCGCGGACCGCCCTGTGCATGCTGCGGTAGCCCTGGACGAAGTAGGCGTGGTGGACGGAGAGGGCAGCCACCTGCTCCTCGAACCGCTCGCTGTCAGGGAAACCGCGGTCCTTCGCCAGGCGTGCCAGCAGCGCATCCGCCTCGGTGACGGCCTTCTGCGGTGACTCCACGAACTGCTCCTGAACCGCGGCCCATTCAGTCACGTAGTGCTCGCGGGCCTCGGGCGACAGCGGAAGCTTCCTGAGCGAGCCGTGCTGTCGCACGCGCTCATCGAGCTCAAGCTCGGCCGCCCTCACGTCGCCGTCATGCCGGGTGAGGGCACGGTCGTACTCCGGGCCGAAGCGCCTTTTCAGCCCGCGTCCGCCGCTGCCCCGGGCCCTCCGCGTCCGAGGTAGCGGAAGGTGGAAGGCCTCGCCCGGAGTGCTGTAGCCCCACGCCTGCCCTCAGTCAGCGTCCGGCAACCCCCCTTGTCAACGCAGCCTCGACGGGGGTTCGGCCGGCTCGACGGGCGGGGGTGGTAGGACATGGTCCTCCCACCAGGACAGGCCCAGCACGGTGGCGAGCAGCACGAAGGGAGTCAGAACCGGGACGATCAGCGCGTACATGTGTACCGCCTGTTGTGGATGCGTGCGATGCGTGCGATGCGTCGGGCGGCGGATCGTTGCCCGCTCGGAGCGCATCGGGGCCGCGCCGGGGATCACAGGACGGCGGGCGCGTGCGGGAACGCCCTCGCTCGTGACGCGGCTGGGTCCGGAACCGATGCGCAGGGTGCGCGCTCTGGGGAGCGCGGTGGCGGTGGGACGCCTCCAGGGACCGGGGCGGCACGACGCACGCTAGCTCTCCCCGCATTTCCCGGACAGATGTCAAGCAGCCATCCATGCCGGACCGTACGCAGTTGCGTCGCACGGTATCCGCCGTCGTCGGGCAGGACTACGCTGCGCAATGAGGCCCCAGTCCCCGGTATCGACGCTGTGTCCCGCTCCCGGGGAGGCCCGCTGTGTTCGCCCTGCTACTCGTCATCGTCCTGGTCCTGTTCGGCCTCGGCTTCCTCGATCCCGTCTGGTGGGTGGCCGCGGCCGTGCTGGTCTTCGGCGCCGCGCACTACAGCCGCGATCGTGGCGGAGGCCTGGGCCGCGGCAACAGGTCAGACCTCGGGGACTACCGGGTCTATGAGCAGCGCCGGGATCGTCAGGACCGCTGGGACCGCCGCTACACCCGCCGGCACCGAGCGCGCTGGAGGCGCGAGGAACGGCGCGACCGGGAACGCCGCAGGTGACCCGTGAAGCGACCGGCAGCCAGCGAATCCGGACGCGTCGAGAGCCTGGAGAGGTACATGCCATGCCACGCACCAGTGTGATCCAAGAAGAGTGGTGGGATCTGAAGGCCGAGGTCTCGTGGGGGAGCGCGCCGGTCGGGCAGGACGTCGTCGCGCTGCTCGCCGAGAACGATCAGTTGCGGCGGGCTCTGTCCGGCCGTGTGGTGGTCGACCAGGCGTGCGGCATGGTGATGGCCCTGACCCCCTGCCGCCGCGGGGTGGCCAGGAACCTGCTGGTGGATGTCTCACGACAGTGCGATCTCAAACTCCGGGAAGTGGCTGCGGCCCTGGTCGCCACCTCCGAGGGAAAGTCGCTCCCGGGGCAGATCCAGCGGGCACTGCGCCGTGCGCTGCGGCGGCTGCATACGGCGGACCTGCGATGAGGTTCACGCCGACCAGACAAATCCTTCGGAGGGAGAGACCATGATTCACACGGCCGATGTCCGGGAATGGCGCGCTCTCGATGTCGTCGACACCGATTCCCACAAGATCGGTGTCCTCGAAGCGGTGTACGTGGACACCACCACCGACGAGCCGGCCATGGCCACGGTGCGGACCGGTCTGCCCACCCGGCATCGTCTGGTGTTCGTCCCCCTCGACGACGCGATCGTCGGGCCGGGCTACCTCAAGGTCGGCTACGTCAAGACGCTGGTGAAGCAGGCACCTTCGATCGGCACCGACGACGTACTGCCCGCCGAGCAGGAGGAAGCGATCTTCAAGCACTACGGACTGGCGTACAAGCCTGGTGCGGCCGGCGAGCGGCAACTGGCGCGTCGCTGACCACCTTTGGACAGGATGGCCGCGTTGTGAGGTGCGCAGCATGCACCAAGTGACCATGCACAGCGAGGTACCGCCGCTGTTGACGGCTGGGACGTCGACGGGGGACGGCGCCCTGGTTGCCGAGCTTCTCGAACTGCGAGCCAGAAATGAGCAGTTGAGCCAGGCACTGGTGAGTCGCCCGGTGATCGACCAGGCACGCGGCATGGCCATGGTCCTGGCGCCGTGCTCCGGTGACCGTTCCTGGGACCTGCTCGTGGACGTGTCGCAGCACTCCAACGTCAAACTCCGCGACGTGGCCGCGGCCCTGGTCGCCACCACGAAGGGCCAGGAACTCCCGGCGCTGCGGCGCGAGTGGCGCCGCGCGTTGCGGCGCCTTCACGCGCAGGAGCGGCCGTGACGGTTCGGGCGCGGAGACCGAACTGGGACCGAGGCCGCCGGGCCCTGCGGCGCTCGGATTCCCTGCCCTGGTGGTTCAGCCTTGGGCGAGTTCGGCCAGGGCGTCGAGACGGATGGGCGTCCAGCCGAGTTCCCGGTGTGCCCGGGCGCCACTGAACTGCTGGTCGAGGGCGAACGCCTCGGCGATCGGGCCCATCCGCCGCACGGCCTCCTCGATGGTCAGTGACTCGATCCGGTCCGGGCATCCGGCGGCGTGGCTGAGGGCTCGGGTGACGTCCGCCAGCGGAAGGTTCTGGCCGCCGACACCGGCGTACACGGAACCGGCCGGGGCGTTCAGGGCCAGGACGTACAGCTCGGCGATGTCGTCGACGTGGACCAGCGCCCAGTGGTTGGAGCCGTCCCCGATGCAGGGCACGGCACCCGCGGTGCGCCCCGGCTCGACGAAGAACGACTGCGCCAGTCCGCCGGAGTGGCCGTAGACCAGCCCCGGCATCACCACCACCGGGCGCTCTCCGGTGGTGGCCCGGGCAAGCACCCGCTTCTCGTTCTCCAGCCGCCAGGCGGTGATGCGCGGCGGGCTCAGCGGGGCGTCCTCGTCGGCGACCCCGTCGGTGTCGCCGTACACCCACACCCCGCCCGTGTGCACGTACGGGCCGCTTCCCGCGCCCTCCTGCAGTGCCTCCGCCGCCGCGCGGTCGACGTCCGCGGTGCCCTCGGCGTAGTCCACCCCGAGGTGGATGACCCCGTCGGCACGGCGGGCCGCCTCGCGGAGGACATCGGTGTCGGTGAGTGCCCCCGCGACCGGGGTGGCACCGAGGGCCGACACGATGCGCGCCGCGTGCTCGCTGCGGGCCAGCGCCGTCACGGCGATGCCGTGCCCGGTCAGTGCCCGGATGGTGGAGCGGCCGATGTAGCCGGAGCCGCCTGTGATGAAGATCTGCATCGCTCTCACGGTCCTTGTGGGTGGAGGAGCGACGGGGGAAATCCGTCGCTCCTCCACCCTCGCCGCGCGCCGCGGCCGGCGTCCAAGACCTCTTCTGTCAGCAGTGATGTCCTCAGGACATCACTGCTGGGTAGCGACGATGTCGGCGAACTCCGGGAGCAGCGGGGAGCGGCGGTCGGCGCTCCAGGCAAGGCAGACCTCGTTGGGCCCGATGTCGTCGATGGGCACATGCGCGACATCGGTATGGGTGTAGTAGACCGCGGTCGACAGCGGAAGGACGAGGACGCCCCCGGAGGTCGCGACGTGTTCCAGCTTCTCCTCGACGGTGGCGAACGAGGGCCGGGGCCCTGCCTCCTCGCCGCCCGTCCGCTCGGGGAGGTCACGCCACTCGGGGACGGCGTCGGGGTCCTGCAGCAGCCGTTCGGCCGCCAGATCCGCGATGACGACGGACTCCTTGCCCGCGAGCCGGTGGCCCGCCGGCAGTACGGCGACGCGGGGCTCCCGGAAGAGCGGGCGCAGCTTCAGGCCGCGATGGTCGACGGGCAGCCGTACGAAGCTCACGTCGAGCAGGCCCTCGTGCACCCCTTGGACCTGGTCGACCCAGGAAGTGCGCACCACCTGCACACTCAGCTCGGGATGCCTGGCGGAGAAGGCGCGCACCGCGCCGGTCACGGTGATCCCGGGCATGAAGCCGACCGTGAACGCCGAAGATCCGTGCTCGGCCTGCTGGACCCGGCGGTGCAGAGCCTGCGCGGCGGCCAGCAGGGGTCGCGCGTCCTCCAGCAGTTGACGGCCTGCGGCTGTCAACTCGGTGGTCTGCTTGTTCCTGGCGAACAGCTGCGCACGCAGCTCCTGCTCCAGCGCGCGGATCTGCCGGGACAGCACCGGCTGCGTGATGTGCAGCCGCTCGGCGGCCCGGCCGAAGTGCAGTTCCTCGGCCACGACCACGAAGTAGCGCAGCTTGCGCAGGTCGACATCCACGACATCTCCCACCGTGTCTCCTGCCGTGTAGACGCCGTCTCCCAGCGTAGTTCCTTCGGTCGGTGTCGTTGGGGAGATCACTTGGTGCCGCGAGCGAGGCAACCGGGACCGACCCCGGACCGCTGGTACCGCGATATCCATCGCCGTCCACCCCGCAGGTCGACCAATCCGAGATGTCGAGCTGGTGAACAGATAAGGTCGGCCGTTCCACCGCCGTGATCCGTGCAAGGGTGGAAACGGACAGGTCGACGCCGAGCACCCGGACACTGATCGGATGCCGAGGTCGGCTGTCTGTGACAGTGAGGAGCGCGCCATGGGCGCGAACACGGTCGAGTCCGCGTTGCCTGACACCATTCAGGAGCTGACAAACCGACTGACGGCCGCTTACGCCAACCTGCTGACGGCCGCAGTCGTGCGGGATGTGGTGCATGACTGCTACCAGCCGCTCAGCAACGCTCGTATCGCCAACTACGTGCCGATCCTCGTCGAGCACAGCAGCCGCACCAAGCTACGACAACTCACCCGGCGTCCCGATGCCATGGCTCACCTTCGCGCATCCTCCGACGGGACACGAGGCCGCTCGGTCACCATGGCCCTGCGAAGGATCCGAGTCGCCCTGACCCGCTCGCCGTAGGCGCCTGTGTCCCGGGGGCCTACGCCTTGGCCGGGCGCCGGCCGGCGCTCGCGTAGTACGTGTTCCGTGCCTCCTGGACTCGGTCGCGTGCGGGGCCGTGCGCCGCGCCGTCGAGATTCAGGGGCGGACACAGGCTGGAGATCAGCGCGGTCTCCAACGGGACGGGATCGGGGTGCTCGGCCCAGGTGAGCGTGAGGTGGCGGTACATCCACTCGGTGAGGCGCCGCTCGTCGTCGGGGATCAGGATGACACGGTTGGTCCAGGTCGTCCGGTAGCCCTCGGTCGGCATGAGCAGTCCGGCCAGGGTGCGGCGCAGGGTGGATCCGCCGGAGTGCCTCAGATGGTTCCCGGTGATCCGGGTACGAAGCCGGGTGGCTTTGCCGAGATACAGCAACCGCCGCTCGGAATCACCCGAGTTGGCCGGTCCCGAGAACGCGGCAAGGACGCTCGGAGGCGCCCACCAGGCGTACAGGCCCGCGGTCCTGGGCAGCGCGGTGGTCGCGGCGCCGAGTGCTCGCGGCGTGGCAAGCAGGTCGGCCGTGACCTGACACAGGGCTGCGTCACCGAGCGCGTCATCAGGCATGGGCCGCACCTTAGGCGAGGTACGGCAAGTGCGTCTTCAGGTCGACGTCGAGGAGTTCGCCGACCCGTGCCAGGCGGTGGCGCACGGTGTTGCGGTGGACCTGGAGGGCCGCGGCCGTGCGGTCCCAACTGCCTTGCTGGGTAAGCCAAGTTCGCAGGGTGTCGAAGAGGACCGAGGTGCCCGGCGCGCCGGCCCGGTTGAGTGGGGCGAAGCGGGTGCGGGCCAGATCCCGGGCGTCGGGGCGGGGACGAGCCCGTGCACGGCGAGCGGGTCCTCGGTGTGGACGACGGAGGGTACTTCGGCGGCCTCGGCGATCGCCGCGTACGCGGCCTGCCCGACGGCCACGAACGGGGTGGCCGGCGGCAGTCGCAGGAGCGGCAGCCCATGGCGGTCGCAGGCGGCGATGAGCTCGGGCGGAACCTCCTCGTGCACGGGGGCGACACCGAATCCGAGCGCGCTCACTCCGGCGGCGACGACCTGTCGTACGTACGCGTCGATGCCCTCCGCGTCGAGGGGAAGCCGCACGCCCGCGGTGAGGAGCAACTCGCCGCCCACCAGATACGGCGTCGGGTCCTCGATCTCCGTCGTGCCGACCGTACTGACCCTGACCCGGTGCTCCCCGGTGGGGCCCGCGATCTGGCGCAGCCCCAGGGCGGGGTCGGCGAGCAAAGTGCTCAGGGGTACGGACGGCTGCTCGGACTCGGTCATGAGGAGACATCCTGCCGGTCCGACGGCCTCCCGCCGGAGTGCCGGAATCATCCAATGGGTGACTCCATATTGGACAGAACCGCCACTTCGGCACCGGCTCGTACGCCGATAGCGTCGTGCCACTCCCAGTGCACCCCCACTCCCAGGTCACCGGCCCCCGCCGGAAGGAGAGAACCTCATGACCGAGCTGTCCCTGCGCCCGGACGGCACCGCCGACCGCACCAGCGGCCCGATCGCGTCCGGCGAGGAACCGCGTCTGCGCCGTGAACTCGCCGCGGTCTACCGCCTCGTGGCGCACTTCAGGATGACCGACCTGATCTTCACGCACATCTCTGTCCGGCTCCCCGGCCCGGAGCAGCACTTCCTGATCAACCCGTACGGGCTCCTCTTCGAGGAGATCACCGCGTCGAACCTCGTCAAGATCGACCTGACCGGCCGCCCCGTCGAGGAATCACCCCACCCGGTCAACCCCGCCGGCTTCGTCATCCACAGCGCCATCCACGCCGCCCGGTCCGACGCCCACTGCGTGCTGCACACCCACACCAAGGCCGGGTGTGCCGTCGCGGCCCAGGAACACGGGCTGCTCCCGCTCAACCAGATCTCCATGGAGTTCTACGACAGGCTTGGCTATCACGACTACGAGGGCGTCGCCCTCAACCTCGCCGAACAGCGGCGCCTCGTCGCCGACCTCGGCGGTCACCCCGCGATGATCCTGCGCAACCACGGGCTGCTCACCGTCGGTGAGACCCCCGCCCAGGCGTTCCTGCGCATGTACTACCTGGACAAGGCGTGCGAGATCCAGACCGCGGCCACCGCCGCGGGCACCGGGCTCGTCATCCCCAGCTCCGACATCTGTGAACTGACGGCACGTCAACTCACGGGCGAGGACGACAGTTCGGACCTCCAGGACGACATGGGATACGAACTCGCCTGGTCGGCACTGCTCCGGCTGGTCGAGCGCGTCGCCCCCGACTACAAGGACTGACCCGAAGGCGAACCGTTCCGCTGCCCAACTCGTCTCCATGTTCGATAAGGCACCGAGACGTGAGATGTCTCGAGGTGCCGACGAGGCGCATGTGCGTCCAGTGAAAGGACTGCCGGAACGGTGTTAGTGAGCCACAGGAAAAGGACCGTCGGCTGGATCGCCGGAGGCACGTTTGCGGTGATGGCCGCGGGTGTCACGGGGTGCTCCAGCGATTCGGACCCCGCCGCGGACAAGGAGCCGACCGCGAGCAGCTCGTCCGCGGCCGACGCGGAGAACGCGAACAAGGGGAAGCAGAAGGACGGTTCGTCGACGCAGCCCTCGGCCGGCGGCCGGTCCACAGCCGAAGAGGCGGTTGCCGCGTGGGTCACCGCGGTCATCAAGGGCGAGCCGAAGCAGGCGTGCCTGCTGATGGGGGAGCCGGCCACCGATTCGTCGCCCGCCCGGGCCGGCACCGCTGAGAGGTGCAACGGCGACGATCCCGAGGTCCGGCAGATGCAGGACAACCTCGGAGAGATGCGTACGTCGTTCATGCCCAAGCCGCCCACGGACAACCCGAAGGTGGAAGTCGCCTCCGTCCAGCCCGCCGGTGACAAGGCGGTGGTCCCCGCGGAGAAGGTCACGGTCGAAGGAAAGACCCTCGACAAGATCATCCTGTCCCACTCCACCGGGGTGGAGGAAGGGCAGCTGGACGTCAACATGGAGTCCACCAAGATCGACGACGCCTGGTACGTGACCAATCTCGATTTCAACATCGGCTAGTGCTGAACGGCCGACCACACTCCCTGGCCGTGCGGCGGCACGGCCAGGGAGGCCGGTCGGGCCGTCAGGCCGAAGGCGCGCCGGACAGGACTTCCGCCCGACCGGTGTCGAGCGAGTAATTGGCGCTGACCACGGCGAGCTCGCCCTTCTTCACGAGCGGGGCGAGGTCCCTGTCGGAGCGCAGAGCGGCGACGGCCAGCCTTGTCAGCCCCGACGGCCGCACCCTCGCCGTCGGTGGTGACGCCGGCACGCTCCAACTCTGGGACACCGCCACGCGGCAACCCCTCGGCGGCCCCCTGACCGCCCCGGGCGACGCCATCGACTCCCTCGCCTTCAGCACCGACAGCGCCACCCTCCACGCGGCCGGTGCCCAGGTCCCGCTCCAGAGCTGCACCGTCGACCCCGCCCGGGCCGTCACCCGGATCTGCGCCCGCGCCGGCGACGCCGACCTGACGAGGGCCCAGTGGCAGACGTACGTACCCGATGCGTCGTATCGAAGGGTGTGCGGCGGTTGATCAGCTGAGGCCGACCGTGGCCGCGACGGGCGCGGGGGCGGCCGGGGCGTCGCTTCGGCCGATGCGCCGGGCAAGGGGCACGAGGGCGATCGCGACGGCGCCGACCAGTCCGGCAAGCGCGAAGGTGGTGAAGCCCCAGCTCTGGTTGCCGTTGGTGGCGAGTACGCCGATCAGCCAGGGACCGACGACGGCGCCGGTGCGGCCGATTCCGGTGACCCAGCCGAGGCCTGCCGCGCGTTCACTGTCGCGGTAGACGGTGTTGGTGGCGGCGTAGACCATGACCTGTGCGCTGAACAGGAACACACCGGTCACGGCGACCACGGCGTACGTGACGCCGAGCGGCAGTTGGGACCTGAGCAGCAGGGCTCCGGCGGCCGTCAGCACGAACCAGATCGCCGACACCCGTACCGCGCCGAACCTGTCGGCGGCACGCCCGGCGATCAGCAGGCCGACGATGCCGCCCGCGTTGATCACCATCAGGAAGCTGATGGACGAGTTCAGCCCGTAGCCGGAGGCCCGCATCATCTGCGGCAGCCAGGTGCTCACGCCGTACACGAGAAGCAGCCCGCTGAAGGAGGCCAGCCACAGCAGCGGGGTCGCCCAGCGGGACTCCGGGCGGAACAGCGCCCGGATGGCGGCGAGGCGACCCGCCGCACCGGCGGCCGGAGCGGCGACCTCGGTGGGCCGGGGGAGCCCGTACCGGTCGGCGACGGCGTCGGCCTTGGCGCGCTCGCCGTGTGCCAGCAGCACGCCCGGCGACTCCGGCAGCAGCTTCAGCAGCAGCGGTACGGCGACCAGGGCCGGGAGCACGCCCGCCCAGAACACCCAGCGCCAGCCCGCGGCCGGGGCCAGAGCCAGCCCGAGCCCGGTCGCCGCCATGCCCCCGAAGTGGTACGAGGTCATCAGCAGCCCGGTGGTCAGCGCGGCCCGGCGCGGCGGCGCGAACTCCATGACCATGGCCAGGCACAGCGGCATGAGCCCGCCGAGGCCGAGGCCGGCGACGAAACGGCCGGCCCCGAAGAGGCCGACGCCCGGAGCCACGGCGCAGATCGCGGAGCCGAGGGAGAACAGCGTCACACTGGCGACGAGCATGAGCCGTCGGCCGAGCCAGTCGGTGAGGTTCCCGGCGGTGAGGGCGCCGATGAGCATGCCGAACGTGGTCCAGCTGCCGATGGTGCCGGCCGTGGCCGGAGTCAGCCCGAGTCCGCTGTCGTCGAGCATGTGGGGCATGACGGCGCCGTAGATGTTGACGTCCATGCCGTCGAAGAACACGGCCAGCCAGCACAGGGCCAGGACGGGGAAGACCGTGCGGAACGTGTGTGGGGAACGGGATGCGGCAGACGAGTGGGAGGAGTTCATCTTCGTCCTTGGAGATGTGATGGAACCTTTGGAACACGAACGGGGTGTTCGTCAGGTGAAATATGATTCACTGATGTTGGCTGTGAGTCTCGGGTCGGGGTGGGCGAGTGTCAATGGTGCGGCGCGAGGTGTTCCCGTGTGCGGGTCGGCCGTCGAGCGGTGGCCCGGTTGAGGAGTGATCATGAGCAATGACGAGTTTCCCCAAGCCACGACCGCGGTCGGTACGGTCCGTGGCCGCCGCGAGGGCGGCTTGGCGGTCTTCCGCGGCATCCCGTACGCCCAGCCCCCGGTGGGTGAGGCACGCTTCGCGGCGCCGCGGCCGGTGAACCGCAGGGACGGGGTCCGGGACGCGTTCGCGTTCGGCCCGCCGCCCCCGCAGGAGCCGTTCGGCCCCGAGCCCGCTCCGGCCGACGGCCCTCCGCCCGGTGACGACTGGCTGACCGTCAACGTCTGGACGCCGGACGCCGATCCGGTGGCCCGCCGCCCGGTGATGGTGTGGATCTACGGCGGTGCCTACAAGTTCGGCTCCGCCGACGATCCCGCCTACGACGGCAACCGTCTGGCCCGCGACGGGGGACTGGTCGTGGTCACCCTCAACTACCGCGTCGGCATCGAGGGGTTCCTCCAGATCGAGGGAGCGCCCGCCAACCGAGGTCTGCTCGACCAGGTCGCCGCCCTGGAATGGGTGCGCGACAACATCACCGCCTTCGGCGGCGACCCCGACCAGGTCACTGTCTTCGGTGAGTCGGCGGGCGCCGGGTCGATCGCCGCGCTGATGTCCATGCCCCGGGCGCGGGGCCTGTTCCGGCGGGCCATCGCACAGAGCGTGCCGGGCACGTTCTTCTCGAACGAGCTGGCCGCCGACATCGCCGAGGTCGTCGCGGGTGAGCTGGGGCTGCGCCCGACGGTCGCCGACCTGTCCGCCGTGGGCCCGCGCAAGCTGCCCGAGGCAGGCGCTGCGCTGACCGCCAGGATGCGCGAGTACGTACACCGTTGGGGCCCCGTCGCGCTCACCCCGACCCCGTTCTCACCCGTCGTCGACGGTGACGTCCTGCCCACCACGCCGTGGGAGGCGCTTGCGAACGGCACCGCACGGAACGTCGAACTGATCGCCGGGCACAACCGTGACGAGTACCGGCTCTTCCTCCTGCTCGGCGGACTGCTCGGCCGGGTCGACGAGGGCCTCGCGTCGATGGCCCTCGGTTTCTTCGGACCGACACCGGACGCCGAGCGGTCCTACCGCGCCGCGTTCCCCGACGCCTCCGCGGAGTACCTCTTCGAACTCGTCCAGTCCGACTGGCTGTTCCGCATGCCCTCGCTGCACCTGGCCGAGGCTCAGACCGCCGGCGGAGGCCAGGCCCATCTTTACGAACTCACCTGGCCCGCCCCGGCCGACGGCGGTGCTCTCGGCGCCTGTCACGGCTTGGACGTGCCCCTGGCCTTCGGCGTCCCCGGCGGACTCGGCGGCCTGCTGATCGGCCCCGAACTCTCCCCCGAGACCGAGGCGCTGTCCGCCCATGTCCGCGCCGCCTGGACCGCGTTCGCCAGGACGGGCGACCCGGGCTGGTCCCCGTACGACACCGAGCGGCGCCTCGTCCACCTGCTCGACACCGAACCGACCACGGCCACCTACCCCGAGGAGGCCTCCCGCCGACTGTGGGAGCGGCACACCTTCCCCGCGCTGCCGCTGGTGACGCCGTAACGGGGTAGCGCGTAGTCGCGCGGTACTCCGCGTCGTTCGACGGGCGGGCCGTCGCGGTCGCGGGCCTGAAGTGCGGGCGTGCAGCTGTCAGGCGACCGGGCCCCCGTCGATGAACAGCGCCCGGTGAAGCATCGCGCGGACGCGGCCGTTCAACTGCTCGCGGTGGACGACGTCGTTGTCCGCCATCGCTCCGGCCGCCATGGGGAAGGCCAGCATCAGGTCCTCGACGTCGACGTCGGGATGGACGAGTCCGGCCTCGCGGCCACGTTCGAGGTGTGGCCGGAACGCGGCCACTGTGCGGGCGGACAGGCCCGTCAGCCATGCGAGGTCCGCGCCGGACAGGACGTGCGCGAGGCTGCGGTTGTCGCGCTGCATGTCGAACACGAAGTCGAGGAGGCGCACGATGCCGTCCGGGCGTTCGCCGAGTGCGGCGGCCTGTTGCTCGATGAGGGTGACGTTGTCCTCGAAGACCGTCGCCGCGAGTTCCTCGCGGGTGGCGAAGTTGCGGTAGAGCGTGGTCCGGCTGACCTCCGCGGCCCGGGCGATCTCCTCGAATGCGACGCCGGGCCCCTGCTCGGCGAACGCCTGACGAGCGGCTGCCAGCAGCCGCTCCCGGTTGCGCGCGGCGTCGCGCCGCTTCGTGCCTTGAGTCTTGTCCGACATGTGTCGCAGACTACTGACCATTATCCGTACACCCATGTACGTTTCTTGGATCGTGGCACGCAACCTGAGGGAGATCGCTGATGGAAGGCCTCAAGAACAAGGTCGTCGTCCTGGCCGGCGCGGGCGGGCTCGCCACCGCGACGGCGAGGTTCCTGGGCGCCGGCGGCGCCACGATCGTGGTGAGTGACGTCGTCGAGGCCTCGGCCGAGGCCACGCTGCGGGCCGTTCGGGACGCCGGGGGAGAAGGCGTCGCCATGGTCGTCGACATCTCGGACGAGGAGCAGGTCAAGAGCCAGATCGACCGGGCGATGAAGGAGTACGGGCGGATCGACGGACTCTTCAACGTGGCCGCCAACATCCACCCGGAGGAGGTCGCCAAGGACACGAACGTCGTCGACATCGACCTGGCGGCCTGGCAGCGCACGATCGACGTCAACCTGACGGGCTATCTGCTGACCCTCAAGCACGCCCTGCCCCACATGATCGAGGGCGGCGGCGGATCCGTGGTGAACACCCTGTCCGGCGCCGCCTACGCCGGCATGGCGGACAAGGTCGCGTACTCGGTGACGAAGGCCGGGATCGGCGCGCTGACCCGGCATGTCGCGCGCAAGTACGGCAAGGACGGCATACGCGCCAACGGGGTCGCGCCGGGCCTGGTGATGACGGAGGCGACGAAGCTGAACCTCCCCGAGGAATTCCGCGACATGATCCTCACGACGACACCGGCACCGCGGCACGGCAGGCCTCAGGACATCGGTGCCACCGTGGCGTTCCTGCTGTCCGACCTGTCGGAGTGGATCACCGGTCAGATCCTGTCCGTCGACGGCGGCACCACGATGCGCGCCTGAGCGAGCCGCCTCCTGGTTTCCGTCGCCGTCCGTTGGAGTCCCTTGTTCGTCGTCCGTCGCGCGGCCGGGGCGCCGGTCACAGGACGGGAAGGGTCAGTTCGACCAGGGTTCCTCCGCCGGGCGGGCTGTCGACGCGGACGGTTCCGCCGTGCAGGTCGGCGACGGCCGCGACGATGGACAGCCCGAGGCCGCTGCCGCCACGGGCCCGGCTCCGGCTCCTGTCGGCGCGGTAGAAGCGGTCGAAGACGTGGGGGAGTGCCTCGGCCGGGATGCCGGGACCCTTGTCGGCCACACGCAGCACGGCACGGCCGTCCGCCACCGACAGCTCCACCGAGCAGGTCGCGTCGGCCGGCGTGTGCATCCGTACGTTGGCCAGCAGGTTGGCCACGACTCCGCGCAGTTGGGCTTCGTCTCCGCGTACCGTCACCTCGGACGCCACGGTCACCGTCCAGGGGCGGGCCGGCTCGACGGCCGCCGCGTCGCGGCAGGACTCGGTGACCACCCGGCCGAGATCGACGGGTTCCAGCTCGTCAGGGTCGTCCTCGTCGAAGCGGGCCAGCATGAGCAGCGATTCGACGAGGCGCGTCATCCGGTGCACCTCGGCCAGCATGCGTTCCACCGCCTCGTCGACCGCCCGGGTGTCGGGCAGGGCACCTTGCTGGTAGAGCTCGCCGTAGCCGCGTATCGACTGCAGGGGAGTGCGCAGTTCGTGCGAGGCGTCCGCGACGAACAGGCGCAGCCGCTCCTCCGAGGCGTCCCGGGCGGCGAGGGCGGTGTGGATCTGGTCCAGCATCCGGTTGAGGGCGCCTGCGAGCCGGCCCACCTCGGTCTTCGGCCCGATGCGGGCGTCGACCAGACGCGGGGCGAAGTCGCCCGCGGCCACACGGTCCGCGGTGCGTGCGGCATCCTCCAGCGGGCGCAGCGAGCGCCGGACGACCAGGACACCCAGCACGGCCAGGACGACATCGGCGAGCAACTGGACGGCGACGACCACCAGAACGGCCCGGCGGACCGCGGCCTCGGTCGCGGCGGTGTCGACGGCGGCCACCGCAGTCCGCCCGTCGGCGAGCCGCGTGGTGGCGAGCCGGTACTTCGCGGAGCTCGTCGAGCCGGCCGCCGGTACGGTCACGGGCGTGTCGGGGGGAGGCGCCGGGTCCGGAAAGCGCGGGCCCGGGCCGCGGGGGCGTTCATCGCCGCTGAGGAGGGCGATGTACAGATCACCGCCGAACCTGAGCCACCCGTACTCGGTGGAGTCCTTGCCCGCGATCTCGACACCCGCGGAATCGGCGGTGGCCATACCGGTGGTCGTCGTGGTCAGCCGGTGGTCGAGTTCCTCGTACAGCGAGGACCGCAGCGCGGAGAACGTCACGATGCTCGTGACCGTCAGCACGCCGTTGAACAGGACGATGAGCAGGATGCTGATCCGGGTGCGCAGCGGCCGGTTCCGCCACCAGCGGGCCCTCAGCACTCCGCGGCCCGGAGGCTGTATCCGACACCGCGGTGCGTGTGGATCAGCCGCTCCCCGTGGCTGTCGACCTTGCGGCGCAGATAACTGATGTAGGTGGCCACCACGGTGTCGTCGCCGTTGAAGTCGTACGACCACACGTGCTCCAGGAGCCGGGCACGGGTGATCACCTTGCCCTGGTGCAGCATCAGATACCGCAGGAGCCGGAACTCCGTGGGGGAGAGGTCGATGACGGCACCGGCCCGGCGCACCTCGTGGGTCAGGGTGTTGAGGCTCAGGTCCGCGACCTGGACCGAGGGGTCGTCGGGACGGTGAGCCCGGGTACGGCGCAGGACGGCGCCGACGCGGGCGGCGACCTCGTCGAGGCCGAAGGGCTTGGTGATGTAGTCGTCACCGCCCGCGGTGAGTCCCCGTACGAGGTCCTTGCGGGTGTCGCGGGCGGTGAGGAAGACCACGGCGACCGGCAGACCGTCGGCGCGCAGGCGGCTCAGGACCTCGAAGCCGTCGCTGTCCGGCAGCATGATGTCGAGCAGGACGAGGTCGGGCAGGAACTCCCGTGCCAGGGCCAGTGCTTCGCGGCCGGTGGCGGCGGTGCGCACCTCGTAGCCGACGAACCGCAGGAACCGGGCGACGGTGTCCACGATCGCCGGTTCGTCGTCGACCACCAGCAGGTGTCCCCGCACCCGCGGTTCCTGGTCGTTCATCGGTGAGGCCCTTTCCCTGCGTGCCGTACGGGATCAAGGGTGCCCGACGATTCGGGTGCCTTCCATGGGAGTTCCGTGTGAGAAGCGGCCCGCGCGGGGGCGAAACGCGCTCGTCGGCGGGGACGGCTCATAGCGTCGCGGTTGATCGGGCCCCGCGGTTTCTCGCCGTGCGACGGGCCCTCCTGTCTGCGCGTTCACTTCCTGGGAGTTCTCTTGTCCACGTTCCTGTACCGCCTGGGGAGGTTCTCCTACCGGCGCAAATGGACGGTGATCATCGGCTGGCTCGTCGTGCTGTGCGCCCTGGGTGCGGCGGCCGTCACCCTCATGAAGCCGTTCTCCTCCTCCACGAGCATTCCGGGCACCGAGGCCCAGCGGGCGTCCGACGTCCTCGACAAGGAGTTCCCGTCGGGCAGTGACGGCATCACCGGACAGATCGTCTTCCGCGCGGCGCAGGGCGAGACGGTGACGGCCGGAAAGCCGGGCGATGCGATCCGCACCGCCACCGCCCGGATCGCGAAGACGACCGGCGTGGAGTCCGTGACCACTCCCTCGGCCAAGGCGGGAAACGTCTCCCGTGACGGCCGTACCGGCATAGCCCAGGTCACCTTCACCACCGAGAAGTCCGACGACATCAGCGCGGCCTCGGTCGAGGAGATCGAGGCCGCGGCGGACCAGGCGCGGACCGACGGGCTGACGGTGGCTCTGGGCGGCCGGGCGTTCGACCCCGTGGAGTCGGCCGCCGGGGGCGCCGGAGAAGCCGTCGGCATCCTCATCACGCTGATCGTCCTGATCCTGGTGTTCCGCTCGCTGCGCGCCGCCGTCGTCCCGCTCGCCATGGCCATGGTGGGGGTGGCGCTGGGCGTCCTGGCCCTGCTGACGCTCACCAGCGTCGTCGACATGGACAGCACCGCGCTGATGCTCGCCCTCATGCTGGGCCTGGCCGTCGGCGTGGACTACGCACTGTTCATCGTCTCCCGGCACCAGACGCAGGTCAGGGACGGCATGGACCCGGAGGAGTCCGCGGGCCTCGCCGTGGGTACCGCGGGCTCGGCCGTGCTGTTCGCCGGAGCGACGGTGGTCATCGCGCTCGCCGCCCTGACCGTCGTACGGATCCCGTTCCTCGCCATCATGGGACTCGGCGCCGCCCTCACCGTTGTCATCGCGGTGGTGCTGGCGCTCACCCTGCTGCCCGCCGTGCTGGGCCTCCTCGGCCCGCGCATCGCCTTCAGCCGGATCCCGGCGCTGCGCCGATCCGCGCAGCGTTCGCTCGACAAGCAGCGGTCCGGTGCGGTCGGTGCGGGCATCCGCTGGGCGCGGCTGATGGACCGGCGGCGCTGGGCCGTCCTGCTGCTGGGCGTGGTCGGCCTCGGCGTGCTGGCGGTGCCGGCGGCCGATCTGCGGCTCGGGCTGTCGCTGCCCAGCACGAACGCGGAGGCCGTACGCGCCCAGAAGATGACCGACGAGGCGTTCGGCCCCGGCCACGGCGGCACGTTGGTCATCCTGGTCGAGGGAGACGGGCGTAAGGCGACCGAGTCGGCGGCCAAGGAGATCGCTCGGACGGCGGCGGATCTGCCCGATGTCGCCTCGGTGGCCCCGGCCAGGCTCAGCGGCACGGGCAACGCGGCCATGGTCGGCGTCGTACCGCAGAGCGGTCCCGAGTCCGAGCGCACCGAGCAGCTGCTGCACGACATCCGCGCCGCACGCGACGACCTGGAGAAGTCCACGGCCACGGAGATCAACGTCACCGGGTCCACCGCCGTGAACCTCGACGTCGCCGCGAAGCTCACCGACGCGCTGCCCGTCTACTGCCTGGTGGTCATGGGCCTCGCGGTCCTGCTGCTGACCCTGGTGTTCCGCTCGATCGCCGTGCCGCTGAAGGCCGCGGTGGGCTTCCTGCTGTCGCTCGGCGGCTCGCTCGGCGTCCTGGTCGCCGTCCTCCAATGGGGTTGGTTCTCCTCGGTACTTGGGACGCAGGCGAGCCCGACCGTGATCAGCTTCCTGCCGATCCTCCTGATCGGCATCCTGTTCGGACTGGCCATGGACTACGAGGTGTTCCTCGTCTCCCGGATGCGCGAGGAGTACGCGCGCGGCAAGAGCCCGGTGGCGGCCATGGTGGACGGCTTCGGCCACGGCTCGAAGGTGGTCACCGCGGCTGCGGTCATCATGGTGAGCGTCTTCGGGTCCTTCGTCTTCGCCGACATGCAGATCACCAAGGGCATGGGTCTGGCCCTGGCGGTCGGCGTCCTGCTCGACGCGTTCGTCGTCCGGATGTGTCTGGTGCCGGCCGCGATGTCCGTGCTCCAGCACGCCGCCTGGTGGCTGCCGCGCTTCCTGCACCGGGCGCTGCCGCACGTCGACGTCGAGGGCGAGAAGCTGACCCGTGAGCAGGCGCGTCCGGCGGCGGCCGACCGGGACCTACTCGCCTCGCGGTCCTAGGGCATGGATCGGGCCGTACCTGACGATCAGCGGGTACGGCCCGTACCTCGGGCGAACGAAGGCGAACCCCCGCTCGATTTTCGCGACAACCTGTCGTAATGTTTACGACAGGTTGTCGCATAAGAGTGCGTCGCCGTAGTGCAGGTGGAAAGGGACTCTTCTCATGAACGCCAACGATCGCGCCGACGTCATCCAACTGCTCGGTCTGTACGCCGACATCGCGGACAAGAAGGAGTTCACGGAGCTGCCCCGCCTGGTCTTCACCGACCCGCTCACGCTCGACTTCGAGTCGGTCACCGGCATGCCCCCGATGGAAACGCCGCTCGATCAGTACACCGAGATCCTCCGGGGCGCCTTCGCGCCCTTCGTGGCGACGCACCATGCGATCACGGGCCACGTCGTCGACATCGACGGCGACCGCGCGACGATCCACGCGCACGTCCGGGCCGAGCACTGGCTCCCGGAGGAACTGGCCGACGGCGGGCCCAATCGGTGGCTGGTGGTCGGTTTCTACGACAACGAGGCAGTTCGCACGGCGGACGGCTGGCGTCTCGACCGAGTGAAGCTCACCTCGACGTACCAGGAGAACGCGCATCTGGTGGGCGCCGCCCTGCCCTCCGAGTAGGCACACCGGCGGCGGGGCCGGGGCCGACCCCGGGCGACAGGGAAGCTGCGGAGGAAGGAGAATGACCGGATGCCGCGTATCCGGGGAGCCAGCATCGAGGAACACCACGAGATGGTGTGGGCCGATCTCGCCGAGGCGACACGGCAGTTGCTGCTCGAACGCGACTACGACTCGATCAACATGGGCCACATCGCGGCCCGGGCCGGGCTCGCGCGCAACACGCTGTACAACTACGCCCGCGACAAGAGCGCCCTGGTCCTGGCACTGACCGAGCGGGCGAGCCGGCCCGCGGTCGAGCGGGTGGCCGGGATCGCCGCGCGGTCCGCGGACCCGGCTGCGGAGCGGCTGCGGGAGATCATCGAGGCGATCCTGGAGATGTCCACGGACCAGGCCCTGCGGCCGATGTTCCGGCCGGGCTCCGGCCCGCTGGTCGACGAACTGCCGGAGGGGCAGGACAACCCGTTCCACGCGATCGTGGTCGAGGTGGAGAACGTC
The DNA here is from genome assembly GCF_001418655.1 of Streptomyces phaeochromogenes. Taxonomy (GTDB): domain Bacteria; phylum Actinomycetota; class Actinomycetes; order Streptomycetales; family Streptomycetaceae; genus Streptomyces; species Streptomyces phaeochromogenes. Next base: position 39,981 of record NZ_LIQZ01000055.1, read on the forward strand.
GTCCGCGACGGCATCGCGCGCGGGGAGTTCCGCGACGTCGGCGACGTGCACCTCACGGTGGAGCTGCTGTCCGGCGCGATGCGCGCGGGAGCCGAACGCATCGGCCGGGACCCGTCCGCCTTCGCGGCCACGGTCCGTGCGGCACGCGAGATGGTCCTCGCGTCCCTGGCCCGCCACCCGGATCAGGACCGGTCGGCACAAGGCTCGTAGAGCTCGCATTCGGGGCCGGCGATCTCCCGCCGGCCTCTCCACGCCCCGCCTCCGCTGCTACGGAATCTCCAACTCCCGTGCCTCGCGCCGCAGATCGTCGGCATCCTCGGCAAGCAGCCGGCCCTCGGCGACGAGTTCGTCCAGGCGGCTTTCGAAGCGCTGGAGGTCGTTGGCGGCGGCAGGCTCAGGGTTCGCCTCCTGCTGGAACAGAGTCGTCCGAGCGGGCTGAAAGGCCCGGACAGGGGCACTCGGCTCTCTGCGGCACCGATAGGTGCCCGTCCCCGAAGGAAAGAGAAGATCGTGTACATAGGTCTGGGTACCGTCGTCGTCATCATTGTCATCATCGCCGTCGTCATGATTCTCCGCCGCCGCTGACGCGCCCCCTCGCGCCGCACGAACAGCAATGACCACAGCCGCCCCGGATGACCGTCGCCGCCGGACCGGCTTCCGCGGTCCGTCGTGCGGCCCGGCAGCCGCCTGACGGGCCCGTTCGGCCCGCTGGACTCCGGCAAGTGGCAACGGCGGGTGGATTGGTACGAGTTCGGGCTGCTGGGGCCCTGATCGGGCGCCATGACGGGCGTGACCTGGATCTAGGCAGCCCGCTGCAGCGTGCGGTTCTGGTCCGGCTGCTGCCGGGAGAAGGACGCCAGTGCGCCTTCGACCACCTCATCGACGCGCTCTGGGAAGCGCCGTCCGGCGCTGTCCGGCATGCCCTGCCCCGCCCCGACTCCGTTGAGTCGCGTCCGCCGGAGTCCACCGGTCGGCGTCCCACCAGGCCGAGGAGGTCCCGGTCGGCGTCCCCCGCGACGTCCACCGCCCGCGCCGGCGCCTATCGCATCCTGACCGCCGGCCGCCGGATCCTGGTGTCGCACTGAGTTCGGACCGGGCTGAGGCGAACCCTTCCGCGGCACGGCACGTGTACGAGGTGAATGATCGCCTGCGGAGGGAAGCGGCGAAGCGCTGAGGCTGTCCGCTCGCTGAGCCGGCCCTGCGTTCACGCGCCGTTGATCGAGCGTCGATGCGTGTCCCGCACGGTGATCCGAGAACGAACCACAACCTCCTCGAACAGGTGACAGACATGCTCAAAATCGGCCTGGGCTCTCCCCAGTACGGATCCTTCACCGACCCCGGCACGATCTCCGGGTTCGCCTCCGCCGTCGAAGCGATCGGCTTCGACAGCCTGTGGGTGGGCGACCGGGCCCTCGTACCGACGCAGCCCCGTGACCCGTATCCCGGCGGCGGCCCCGTGCCGGAGGAGTACCGCACCTTCCTGGACCCCATCGTCACCCTGTCCTTCCTGGCGCACGCCACCCGACGACTGCGCCTCGGGACCAGCACGTTCAACGCGCCCTTCTACTCCCCGCTCCTGCTGGCCCGTTCGCTGACGTCCGTCGACATCCTCAGCGAGGGGCGGCTCGACATCGGGTTCGGGCTCGGCTGGTCGTCCGACGAGTACGAGGCCATCGGTGTGCCGTGGCGGGGACGCGGGGCGCGGATGGAGGAGATCCTGGACGTCCTGGATCACGTCTGGTCGGGTTCGTCGGCCGCGTACAAGGGGGCTCTGTGGACGATCCCGAGTGCGCACATCGAGACGCTCCCCGTACAGCGTCCCCGCCCGCCGGTTCTCCTGGGCGGGTTCACTCCGGCCACTCTGGAACGTATCGGCCGTCGTGCGGACGGCTGGGCGGGAGTCGGACTGCCGGTGGCCCAACTGGCGTACGTCATCAGCCGGATACGGCAGATCGCGGAGGCGGCCGGACGTGACCCCGACGCCCTGCGCACCGTCGTCCGGGTGAACCCCGTGGTGACCGCCGAGGCCGCGCCGAGCGAGGCCGTTCCGCACCGGGGAACCGTCGAGCAGGTGTCGGACTACCTGCTCGCCGCCCATGCGGCAGGGGCCGACGAGGTCCTCATCGACCTGCAGCAGACCGCGCGGAACGCGGAAGAGCTGACGGACCTGGCACACCGTTTTCACGAGCAGCTGAGCAAGGGCTAGGGCTCCCCGGCAGCCCGTCTGTACGGGTTGAGCGCCTCCGGGTAGAGCCCCTCGTCCCGTCGAACGGCCTCCCGTGGCCCCGCCCCGGGAGGCCGGTGCAAGGGTATGGAAACTGACGACTCGTCAGGTTACGCTCCGCGCATGATTTCCACGGTGGTCTGGGGAACCGGAAATGTCGGCCGTGCGGCGATCCGTGCGGTCGACGCGCATCCGGCGCTCGATCTCACGGCGGTACTGGTTCACAGTCCCGGGAAGGTCGGCCGTGACGCGGGTGAACTCGCGGGTCTGGACCGGGTTCTGGGTGTCGCGGCGACGGACGATGTCGCCGCGGTGCTGGCAGCGGGGCCGGGTGCGGTGGTGTACGCGGCGTCGGGTGACATCCGGCCCGACGACGCACTGACCGACATCGGCGCGGCGATCCGGGCGGGTGCGGTGGTCGTCACGCCGTCGTTGTATCCGCTCTACGACCAGCGCAACGCACCGCCCGAGTTCCGCGACCCCGTGCTCGCGGCGATCGCGGACGGTGGCGGGTCGCTGTTCGTGTCCGGTGTCGACCCGGGCTGGGGCAATGACGTCCTGCCCCTGCTGATGAGCGGACTCGGCACCGTCGTCGACGCCATCCGCTGCCAGGAGATCTTCGACTACTCCACGTACGAGCAGGAGGAGTCCGTCCGGCATCTGATCGGCATGGGGCACCCCATGGACTATCAGCCGCTGATGCTCGCGCCGTCGATCCCGACCATGGTGTGGGGCGGCCAGATACGGCTGATGGCCAGGGCCCTCGGCGTCGAACTCGACGAGATCCGCGAGACCTTGGAGCGCCGCGCGCTCGACGCCACGGTGAGCACCCGCACGATGGGTGAGTTCGAGGCCGGTACCCAGGGCGCGGTGCGCTTCGAGGTGCAGGGCATCGTGAAGGGCGAACCGCGCCTGGTCATCGAGCACATCACCCGCATCCACCCGAGCTGCGCGCCGGACTGGCCGTCACCGCCCAACGGCGACGGAGCACACCGCGTGATCATCGAGGGCCGCCCGCGCATCGAGATCACCGTGGAGGCCACCGACGAGGGCGACAACCGCTCCGCCGGCGGGAACGCCACCGCCGTCGGCCGTCTGGTCGGAGCCATCGACTGGCTCGTCGACGCCGAACCCGGACTCTACGACGCCCTCGACGTCCCGCTGCGCCCGGCGATCGGCAGACTCGGCGCGCCCGCATCACTCGGAGCACCCTCCCCGCTCGGGGCACCCTGACCGTTCCGGAGAACCCGGAACCAAGTGACATCGACGCCGACACCCCCTGTCGGCACCCCAAGGACGCGCCTGCGGCCCCGGCCGAGGCCGGGAACGTGGACGAAGGAGTCCCGGATGAACGTCGACATCCCCGAGGGCAAGAACCCGATCGAGTACGTGTGGGGCGACATGGTCCCGGGCATCGGGCCCGCCGCCGCGAACTTCTCACTGGCCGTCTACGCCCATACGACCCTGGGGTTGCGGGAGTTCGAGGCCGCGCGGCTTCGGATCGCGCAGATCAACGGCTGCCTCTTCTGCCTCGACTGGCGGACCGAGCGGGACGGCCAGAAGGTCGAGGACGACTTCCCCGACGCCGTCGAGCACTGGCGCACGACCGACGCCTTCGACGACCGCACCCGCCTGGCCGCCGAATACGCCGACCGCTACGCCCTGGACCACCATGGCCTCGACGAGGAGTTCTGGGACCGGATGACCGCGCACTACACCCAGACCGAGATCGTCGAACTGACCATGAGTCTGGGCTCCTGGCTCGCCTTCGGACGGCTCAACCGGGTCCTGGGACTCGACGCCATGTGCGTACTGCCGGGGCACTGAACCGGACCGGGGCCGCCCGGCAGGTCCGGACGGCCCCGATCTCGTCCCCCTTTTGTCCCTCCCCCCGCTCGGGTCGCCGCTACAGGTCCGCCGCGATGATCTTTTCGATGTTCCGTTCGGCGAGCGCCGTGATGGTGACGAACGGATTGACGCTGGTGTTGCCCGGGATCAGCGCGCCGTCGATGACGTACAGCCCCGGATGTCCGTGCAGGCGGCCGTAGTTGTCGGTCGCCTTGTTGAGCACCGCGCCACCCAGGGGGTGGTACGTCAGGTGGTCGCCCCAGACCTTGTAGGCGCCGAAGAGGTCGGTGCGGTAGATCGTCCCCTCCTTGGCGTTGATCTTGTCGAAGATCGTCTTGGCCATGTCGATGGACGGCTGCTTCCAGGCGGTCTGCCAGTTGAGCTCGGCCTTGCCGGCCGACGCGTTCCACGAGAACTGGGCGCGGTTGGGGTTCTTGGTGATCGACAGATAGAACGAGGCGAAGGTCTCGATGCCGGTGGGCAGCGGCGCCACCTCGGCGAACGCGCCGCCCGCGGCCCAGTTGTCGATGCCGGAGCACGGGATGGACGACTGCACGGCACCGGTGGGGTCCCACAGATGGTTGGCGCGCCCGCACATCACGTTGCCGTTGTCGCCCCAGCCCTTGCCCACCTCGCTGTTGAGGCCCGGCAGTGCGCCCGTGGCCTTGAGCTGGACCAGCAGCTTGCTGGTGCCGACGCTGCCGGCCGCGAAGAACACCCGGTCCGCGGTGACGGTCTTGGTGGCCGTGGTGCTGCCGACGGTGTTGAGCTGGTCGATGACGACCGTGTATCGGCCGCCCGTCGCCGGAGCGACCGAAGTGACCTTGTGCAGCGGTGAGATGGAGACCCGGCCGGTCGCCGTGGCCCTGGCGAGGTAGGTCTTCTGCAGGGACTTCTTGCCGTAGTTGTTGCCATAGAGGATCTCGCCCGCGAGTGCGGACTTCGGTACGGTCCCGGCAGCCTCCTGCTCCATGTAGTCCCAGTCGTACACGTCGGGTACGAAGACGAAGGGGAAGCCCGAACGCTGGGCGTGCTTACGGCCGACCCGGGCGTACTGGTAGCAGTCGGCGGTCTCGAACCAGGTCGGGTCGACCGTGCCGACCCCGAGGCCGGAGTTGGCGCGCGGGTAGTAGACGGAGTACATCTCGTCCGCGTCGACCGACGGCAGGACGGCGCCGAAGTTCTCCCGCTTCGGGGTGACCGCCATCCCTCCGTTCACCAGTGAGCCGCCGCCCACGCCGCGGCCCTGGTAGACGATGATGCCGCCCATCTCCTCGGCGTCCAGGATCCCGGTGTAGCGGGGGACGTCCTTGTCGATGGGGAAGCCGAGGAAGTTGCTGAGCGGCTGCTTCGTCCTGGTGCGCAGCCAGTAGGAGCGGTAGTCGGGGCTCGTCGTGTTGGCGAAGATCTTGCCGTCCGACCCGGGGGTGTCCCAGGCCATGCCCATCTCGACCATGTGGACGTCGACACCCGCCTGGGCCAGGCGCAGAGCGGCCACGGAACCGCCGTATCCGGTGCCGATCACGAGGGCGGGTACATGCGCCCCCGGCTCGATGACGGCGGCTGCGGCTGTCGTGGCGGCATGCGCCGGCAGTGCCTGGCCGGCTAGTGCCGCCGACCCAAGAAGAGAACCAGTTCCAGTGATGAATCTCCGACGAGATACGCCTCTGAGGCGCGTCCCACGTGGGGAATCGTCGTTCATGCGCGGCTCCTCACTCTCCATAGAGTGAAACGGGTTCTAATGCCACCCTCATAAGAAGTCACGCCATACCCTGAGGTAACTTTCAAACGATCACAAATTGGGCATCACGCGCAACGCGCGACGACAGAGCATGACTGGAACACGCGTTGACACCGGCAGCTGCCGCTTCTGGCGGACCTCCGCCGAGCCCGCGCCGCACGTCAGGGCCCCCTTGGTGAACCATCCCGTACCCCGTGTACGTGACCAGTGCAGTGCCCGCGGCGATCCCGTGGGCCCACCATCGTCGACGGACAGGAACGGATGGACTCGATGTTGAGATCTAGGACCGCGACGCGACTCCCGCTCGACCGTCCCGCACGCTCGCTCACCAGACGCGGCCGTGCGCTGGGCGTGGCGCTGGCCCTCGGCGCGTTACTGGCGTCGGGGGCGACAATGACCCTCGCCGCTCCGGCAGTTGCCGCGGCGGGTGACGTCAAGTGCCCCTCCACGGACTGCGCGCGGATCGCGCCGGCGGCCGGCTCCCCGGTGGCCATCGCCCCCGACAACGCCGGCGCGGTGTATCTGGCGTACTCGGGAGGCGATCTGCTCAGGCTCGACCTGGCCACCGGTGCGCTCACCACGGTCACCACCGGTCTGGGCAACCTGCGCGGCGTTGCCGTCGCAGACGGCAACGCGTACATCACCGCCTTCGACGGCACGCTTCAGCAGGTCACCCTCGCCACGGGCAGCCGCCGTACCCTGGCCGCCGGTCTGCCCTCGCTCTTCGGCGTGACCCGCGTCGGCACCACCACCTATGTCACCGACGGCAACGGAGAGATCGTCGCGGTCCCGGACGGCGGGACACCGCGTGTGGTGGCCACGGGGCTCGGCTTCTCCTACGGCATCGCGTTCGACAAGGCGGGACTCGCCTACACCGCGGACATGATGACCGGCCGCATTCTGCAGACGAACGTGGCCACCGGTACGACACGTGTGCTGGCCGGCCAGACCTACGAACCCACGTCGATCTCGGTCGGCCCCGACGGCCTGGTCTACTTCATGGTCGCCAACGAGGTGAAGCGCGTGAACCCCACCACCGGGGTCCAGGCCCACGTCACCAACATCGTGGGGGTCAACAGCTTCAGCTTCTCGCTGGCGGCGTCCGGGGACGCGTACACCACAGGCAGCGGCGGCGGCGACGGTTTGTGGCGCATCAACGGCCTGACGTCGCGATGAGTCGGTAGGCATCTCGCCCGGTGGTCCGGAACACCGGAACAGCGATCGCGGAAGGGTGCCCGGCGGGACTACTCCCAGCCGGGCACCCTTCCGTGTGGCCTCAGCCGAGAGCCACCTCTGAACTACGCCCGGCGGGCATCAGGACGTGGGAACGCCCGCCTGTGCGGCCAGGCGGTCCGGGTCGGTGGTGAGCCAGTCGTAGCTGATGCTGTTCCAGAACGCACACCGGTGACGGTCGGCGTACACCTCGGACCTCAGGGCCTGGCTGTCATCACCGGGCAGCAGGGACATGTACTTGCCGCTGCGGTACGACGGCCAGGCGGCCAGTCCCGCGGTCGTGGGGTTCGCGTGCTTCACGAACGCGCCCCAGTAGCGCACCATCGCCGTGGACAGCCGCCGTTGCTCCGGAGTCTGCAACTTAGAGGTCTCCATGGGCCACAGGTAGCCGAGTTCGCTCGCGTGCGGGGCTCCGGAGTCGAAGCCTGCCGGAGTCGTCGCCAGGGTGGGCGGACGCGGATCGTCGAACTGGTAGAAGTAGGTCCTCGGCTGCCGGGCCGCGAACTGTGCCGTGAGGTTCTGGTACTGGCAGCCGCCCAGCCCGTAGAAGACGCTGCTGTCGTCCCACAGCGCGCTGATGGCGTACGTGCCGGCGTAGGGGCGGTCATAGGCGCTATAGGGGTAGTGCGCGAGTACGGCATCCGCCGTGCGAGGGCCGAACTCCAGCCTGACGGCCCGCTCGTACTGCGCCCTGGTCGCGTTCGCGAACGGCAGGGCCCATTGGCGTACTTCGTCGCGGGTGCTGCCGATGAGGAGGGGAACGTTGTGGATCCGGCCCGTCAGTACGGCGACACTCGGGGCGAGCGGCAGCTCGGGAACTCCGGACACGGGCAGGACACCGGTCAGGATGCCGCCGGTGAACCCGCCGCCGGTGCCCAGCAGTTCGCTCGTCGGCTTGGCCCGCAGGCAGGACACGACGGTCGTCGCCGGGCCGGAACACCCGGCGGCCGTGGCGTAGTCCTTGCCCTTGGTGAGGGCCTGGGCGGTCGTGAGGCTCGGGCAGCCGCCGCTCTGGATGATCGCGCCGGCGAACAGGCCGCGGGCCGGCGGTGAGGCCAGCAGCGCACAGACGGAGTGGCCGCCGGCCGACTCGCCCGAGACGGTCACCCGGCCCGCGTCCCCGCCGAAGGCGTGGATGTTGCGCTGCGTCCAGCGAAGCGCCGCCTGCTGGTCGAGCAGGCCGTAGTTGCCCGCGCCCTCCCGGCTCAGCCCGGGCAGGTCGAGGAATCCGAACACGCCCAGCCGGTAGTTGATCGTGACGACCACGACGTTCTCGGTCCTCGCGATCCGCGAGCCGTCGTAGAGGTCACCCGAACCGCCGGCGAAGCCCCCGCCGTGGATCCAGAACAGCACCGGCAGCGGGCGGTTGGTCCGGTGTTCGGGGGTGAAGACGTTGAGATGGAGGCAGTCCTCGCTCATGTCCGGGCCGTTGTCGTCGCCGGCGGCCGACTGCGGGCAGCGCGAGCCGTAGGAGGCCGCCGGACGTACGCCCGGCCAGGCGGAAGCGGGTGCGGGCGGCTGCCAGCGTCTGACATCGGTCGGCGGGGCGGCGTACGGGATGCCGAGGAACCGGTTCACTCCGGCCGCCGCGGTTCCAGCGACGGTGCCTTTGTCGGTGGAGACCGTCAGGGATGAGGGGCCGCGGACGCGGGCACGGGCGATACGACGTTCAACAGGGCGAGCAGGCTCACCAGGGCCGCAAGCCGTCGTAGGACAACGGAGCGCACGAAACCTCCCGAGAGGCGGGAAGGAGCGGGAAGGCCACATACTCCGTTGCCCCCGGCGGACGGGCAACGCGACTGTTCTGCTCAACAGACCGATCGCTCCCCACTCCCTGCCCCTCGGTAGGAAGACGAAGTCAGAAAGGCGCCACCGCCACGAACGAGCTGTCCTGGCGGAACAGTTCGGTGCCGTCCGACGGGTCGACGCGGATTTGGTAGTTGTAGTGGCGCAGGTAGTAGCCGGGGTAGTTGTACGACTCCAGGCGTACGGAACTGCCGGTACGGGCGATGAAGGTGGCGTCCCTGGCGAAGGTCGACGAGCCGTTGTTCGCGTCGAAGCGGCCCCGGAAGTCCCAGTGCCGCAGGTAGTTGCCGGCCGCGTTGCGGAACGAGTAGCCGTTCGCGTCGGCGAGGCCCGCCACGATCGTGAACGTGGACGCCTGCTTCTCCGCGGTCGTGCTGGAGCTGGTCAGCACGGGGAGGTTGAGCAGGGCGGACTGCTCCTGCCAGTGGCGGGTGGTGAAGTTGCCCGACTGGAGGTAGCGGGTGACGCCCGTCGGCAGGGTCACACCGCCGGACACCGTCTCCTTGAGCACCGTGAAGTGGCGTGCCGTCCCCGAGATGCCCGGCAGTGCCTTCGGCGCGCTCCAGGTGGTGAAGGTGTCGTAGCTGTCGCTGTAGTAGTAACTGCCGTCGCCGTACCCGTCGAAGAAGATCCGCCACGCGCCGTTGTCGAGCTGTATCAGCGCGGCGCCCTCCCGAGTGCCGCCCCAGCCGGCCCAGTTCCCCGTCCTGCTGATCGTGTACGGGCCGACGAGCGCGGTGCTCGTGGCGTACTCGATGTACTTGGACGTCTCGTTCTTCGTGAAGGCGTGGTACGTCGAGCCGATCTTCACGATGAACGTGTCGATGTGGTTGGCGCCGATGCCGGACAGCGCCACCGGTGAAGTCCATGCGGTGAGCGCGGAGGTGGTGGCCTTGAGCAGATACGGGGTGAAGATCCACTCGTTGCTGGTCACCGAGCAGGACACGATGATGTTCACGCTGCCGTCGCTGTCGACGAACCACTCCGGCGCCCAGGCGCGCGACAGGTTCGCGATCGGCACGGTGTAGTCGTACAGGAAGGTCCAGTTGCTGCGGTCCGAGCTGCGGGCGAAGCCGATGGTGGTGCTGGTGTCCTGCCAGGTGTGCGTGGTGTAGGTGATGTAGTAGTAGCCGTCGGTGTGCTTGAAGACGCTGGCGTCGCGGATGCGGCCCGAGGGCGGCGTGTACGCGGACGCCCTCAGGAGCCGGAAGTCCGTCGCGTCGTCCGACTGGTAGACGTTCACCGTGCCGTCGTTGCTGTTCAGGAACGGCACGATGGTGTAGCGGGTGGCCGATCCGCGGGGCGGCGCGGCGGCGGAGGCCGTGCCGAGCAGACCGGGCAACCCGCCCACGACGAGCGCCGAGACCGGCAGGGCGGCCATCGCCCGCAGCAGGCTCCGACGCGAGGGCGCGAAGGGGCGGGAGGCGCCGGTCGCGTCCGGGGCGGTGGCGGGTCTGTAGGAGTTGTCTGGCGTGATCATGTGCGGCTCTCCTCGTTCGGACTGTGTTGCTGGTGCTGCTGGATGTGCCAGTCCCGTGGGCCCCGGGGTCGTCCGTCCCGGGGCCCACGGGGTGGTTCAGAAGCGGGCTCCGATGGCCGTCCCGTTCTTCGGGACGAGCAGGTCCCGGGCGGACGGCAGGGAGCCGTCGGACGAACGCGGTCCCGTGATGGCGCCCGTGTTCGTGCTCACGACCGACGAGTCGTCCCAAGTTCCGCCCAGATTCCAGGAGTTGCCCGTGGACGTGGTACCGGAGCCGAGTGCCGCGGCCCGTGCGTCCGCGACGGACAGGTTGGCGGTGAGGACCGCCTTTCCGCCCGAGCCGTCGGCGTCGAAGCCCGTGCCCGTGTTGCGGAACGTGGTGGTGCGGCTGAGGGCGAGCGCGCCCGGATTGCCGTTGTCGGTGACTCCGTGCGCCGCGTTCCGGTACGCGAGCGAGTTGCGCAGGGTGTGGGCCACCGCCGGTGCCGGGCTCCCGCCGCCCAGCTTGAAGCCGTTGCCGTCGCCCGCGAAGTCCGGGAAGTTCCACCGGTTGAAGCCGTTGCCGTACGCGATCGTGTTCTCGACGACGATCGGTGAGGTGAACTTCCAGGCGTCGTAACCGTCGTCGACGTTGTTCCACAGCCGCGCGCTCCGCACGACGTTGCCGCTCCCGCTGCCCTCCTTGATGGCCAGCCCGTCCGCGCTCTCGCCGTTCTTGCGCGGGTCACGGTTGCCGTAACTGTCCAGGTTCAGGATCTGGTTGCCCGCGGAGGCGCCCTGGAGCTGGAAGCCGGACTCGTAGTTGTCGTGCGTGGTGAGGCGGGAGAACACGTTGTTGTTGCAGCCGTCGCAGTAGAAGCCGTACGGGCCGTTGACGATCTCCAGACCGGAGACCTTCCAGTAGGAGGCCTCCTGGTGGACGGCCCCGCGCTCGGCCCGCGGGATGCTGCCGCCGACCGGGGTGTGGCTGGCCGGCAGCTGTTCGCCGTCGATGACGACGCGCTCGCCCTGGTAGGAGCCGAGGGAGATCGGCTGCGACGCTGTGCCCGAGGTGGTGATCGTGATGTTGTCGGTCAGGGCGTAAGTGCCGCCCCGTACAAGGACGGTGTCGCCCGCCTTCGCCCTGTCGACGGCTTTCTGGATGGTCCGCAGCGGTTGGTCGAGGGTGCCGGCGGCCGAGTCGTTCCCGTTGACGGCCACGACGATGGTCGACGCCGCGGCTGCCGGGGTCGGTAGCACCATCGTCGCCAACACGGCACTCAACACTGTCCCGGTGAGCATGCCCGCGATGCGCACGAGGCCTCCTTGTCTGCCGATCCGAAGGTTGTCGCGGGTCAGTGGTCGCACACACCGGGTTGGTTGCCGGGGTGTGCGCACCCGCCACGAGCGGATCGATATACCGAACATGGTTCGGTAAACCGGTCAGAACGTAGAGTGCGGTCGTGACCACGTCAATAACTTCGACATGCTCAGCCACTTCTGGCCCCGCCGTGCCCATGTCTGTGCCGGGCCCGTGCCGTGCGAAGGCGGGTTTGGTATGGCGTTGCCCGGCTACCCGAGCCGCGTGTCACTAACAGAGCAGCAGGAACTCGTTCGTTTCCTTGAGGACCGGTTCGCCTGTGCGCAGGCCTGTACCGAGTGCGCACGGGTCTGCGCCCTGCGCGCGAGCCTCGCCGAACTCGACGGCCCCGACGACCAGCAGGAGTTGAGGCGCAAGGGCATCCTCTGTGCGGAGGTCTGCGACGCGACCTGCCGCGCCCTTGCCGAGCAGGTCACGCAGGCCGAGGCCGGGATGCGCGCCCAGGTGGAGTGGTGTCGTGCCGTCTGCCTGGAGACCGCCCACGTCTTCGACCGGAACCCCGGCGCCGAGAAGGGCGCCGAGGTCTGCCGCGCCTGCGCGCGTGCCTGCACGGAGTTCCTCGCCCTGCTGAGGTGAGGTCCGGCGCGGTGAGTCCCGAGCTGAGGTGCCGCGTCCCGAAGAGCCGTTCAGTCGGGCGGCGCCCGCCGTGGCCTCACTCTCCGAGCGATGTCCCGACCCGTACGTTCCAGCGCCCGGCCCGCCCGCTGAACTCCGTGGCGACCAACGGCGGCACGTCGACGCGCCAGAACGCCGACTCCGGGGCCCCGAGTGCCCGCACCACCCCGGCCCGTACGATCTCCGGCTCGACGACGGCGATGATCCGGACCGAGCCCGGTCCTGAACCCCCGGCCGAACCTGAGCCGGACCCCGCAGCCCCCGAACCCGGATCCGCCACCGTCTCCAGCCACTTCGCGACGCGCTCGCACAGCCGGGCCACCGACTCGCCGCCGTGCGGGGCGGACGACGGGTCCGCCAGCCAGCGCCCCACGGCCTCCGGTTCGCCGGCGCTCACCTCGGCGAGGGTCGCCCCGCGCCAGCGGCCCACGTCCAGGCCGGCCAGCTCCGGCGGCTCGGTGAGGGCGAGGGCGTCGAGCCCGAGGGCCGCCGCCGTCTCCCGGCAGCGGACAGTGGGCGAGACCAGGACCTGGTCGGCGGCCGGCAGCGAGCCCGCAGCAGCCTCGGCGAGCCGCAGCCCGGCCGGGTCGAGGGGGCATCCGTCGTCGAAACGCGCCTCCCGCAATGCCGCGCTCATCGCTGGTGAGATCAACATCACTCGGCTGGTCATCGGCTCGCCCTCGCGTTCCACACGTGCTCAACACCCCTGTCCGTACCGGGAATTGGGGGCGTGACCAGGGCACCGGCGCGCCCCCGGCATTCCGTGCGCCCTTGGCCGCGCCTCCGCTTCGCGGTACCTTCTCGTCGATATTGACGACGGTACGACGGAAGCCGGTGAGAATCCGGCACGGTCGCGCCACTGTAAGCCCCGCACAACCGCCTCCCACCGGGGGAAGGCGGAGGTCGAGCAAGTCAGACCCGTGGCCGTCGTCCTGTGCACCACCGAGATGGGACGCGAGTTCCCCCAGGAGGTCCTGCCATGGCGCAGTCCGCCGTCGCTCAGCCGACCGTAACCACCCCCGACGTACCCGCAAAGCTGCCGATCGGCGCGATCGCTCCCTGGGCGGTCTTCCTCGGCATCCTGATGCTGGTGCTGCTCTACTTCGTCGGTGCCGAACAGGGCGCCACCTCCCTGGTCTCCGGCGAAGGCGTGCACGAGTGGGTGCACGACGCCCGCCACCTGCTCGGCTTCCCCTGCCACTGACGGCGACAAAGAACCGACAGGACAACAACCCAATGAACTCCGTCACCGTCAGAAATCTCCTGGTGCGCGGCATGCTCGCGGGTCTTGCCGCGGGCGTGCTCGCCCTGGTCGTCGCCTACTTCCTGGGTGAACCCCGGGTGGACGAGGCCATCGCGTTCGAGGAGGCCCACGCCCACGAACACGGCGGCGAGGAACTCGTCACCCGTGCCATGCAGTCCACCGGCGGCCTGTCCACCGGCGTCCTCGTCTACGGGGTCGCGTTCGGCGGCATCGCCGCCCTCGCGTACTGCTTCGCCCTCGGCAGGATCGGCCGCTTCGGGCCGCGCGCGAGCGCGCTGCTGTTGGCGGGCGCCGGTCTGGTCGCGGTCTACCTGGTGCCGTTCCTCAAGTACCCGGCGAACCCGCCCGCCGTCGGCGACCCCGACACCCTCAACCAGCGCACCGCGCTGTTCCTCCTGATGATCGTGCTCAGCGTGCTGCTGGCCGTCGCCGCGGTGATCCTCGGCAAACGCCTCGCACCGCGCCTGGGCAACTGGAACGCCACCCTCGCGGCGGGCGCGTCCTTCGTCCTGGCCGTCGGCCTGGCGTACGCGTTCCTGCCGTCCTTCAGCGAGGCGCCGGAGGGCTTCCCCGCCACCCTGCTGTGGCAGTACCGACTGGCGACCCTGGCCATCCAGGTGACCCTGTGGACCGCGTACGGCCTGGTCTTCGGTCTGCTCGCGGAGCGCGTGCTGGCTCCCAAGCCGGCCCGGGCCGATGAGGAGAAGGCGGCCGAAGGGCGGGCAACTCCCGTCGCGCACTGATCCGTTCGCGCAGCCGAAGGGGCCCCGGGAGCACATTCCCGGGGCCCTTTCGCATGAGTGTGTACGTCACCGGCATTCCCAATTTCTGGAACACGTTCTACGGTGTGCGCCGTCAGGTCCGGGTGGCCGAACGAGCGGGCCAGTGGGAGCCAGGAGGCGCCGTGCATCTCGAATACACGCCGGAGCAGCAGCGGTTGCGCACCGAACTGCGCGCCTACTTCGCCGAGTTGGTCCCCGACGACGTGTACGCCCGCTACGGCGACCCGGCGGCGCAGAAGCGCTTCTACCGCGAGACGATCCGCCGGCTCGGCTCCGACGGGTGGCTCGGCGTGGGCTGGCCGAAGGAGTACGGCGGGCGGGGTCTGACCCCGATGGAACAGTTCATCTTCTTCGACGAGGCCGCCCAGGCCGGCGTACCGCTGCCGCTGATGGCGCTCAACACGGTCGGCCCGACGATCATGCAGTTCGGTACCGACGAGCAGAAGGGGTACTTCCTGCCGAAGATCCTCTCCGGCGAACTCGACTTCGCGATCGGCTACAGCGAGCCCGACGCCGGCACGGACCTGGCCGCCCTGAAGACCAAGGCGGTCAGGGAGGGCGACGAGGACACCGGCCACTACACGGTCAACGGCCAGAAGATCTGGACGACCAACGGCGACACCGCCGACTGGGTCTGGCTCGCCGTCCGCACAGACCCCGGCGCCCCGCCGCACAAGGGCATCACCATGCTCCTCGTGCCGACCTCCGACCCCGGCTACTCCTGCACGATCATCAACACCCTCGCCTCGCACGACACCACCGCGAGCTACTACGAGAACATCCGTGTCCCCGCGTCCCGCCGGGTCGGCCAGGAGAACAAGGGCTGGCGGCTGATCACCAACCAGCTCAACCACGAGCGGGTCACCCTCGCCGCACACGGCACCATGGCCATCCGTGCCCTGCACGACGTACAGCGCTGGGCCATGGAGACCAAGCTTGCCGACGGCCGCCGCGTCGTCGACCTCCCCTGGGTGCGCCGCCGCCTCGCCCAGACCCACACGAAGCTCGACGCGATGAAACTCCTCAACTGGCAGATGGTGAACGCCGTCCAGGAGGGCACGCTCACCCCGCAGGACGCCTCCGCCGTGAAGGTGTACGGCTCCGAGGCCCGCCGTGACGCCTACGCCTGGCTCATGGAGGTCGTCGCCGTGGCCGGTGTCCTCAAGGAGGGCTCCGCGGGAGCCGTGCTCCACGGCGAACTGGAACGCGGCTACCGCTCGGCAGTGATCTTCACCTTCGGCGGCGGCAACAACGAGATCCAGCGCGAGATCATCTCGTGGATCGGTCTGGGCATGCCGAGGGTGCGGCGGTAGCCCGAGGCATCGGCAGGCTGGGCCGCCGCCCCGAGCGCAGCCGAGGACGCCTTGCTGATCACGCCGGCAGAGCACCTTCCGGCCCAGGTTCGTCGACGTCGGGGGCGACGTCGGGATCGGAGCCGGCTTCGGGTGCGGAAGGCAGGCTGACGATCGCCTGAAGTCCGCCGGTGCCCCTTGGCGCAGATGCGCGACGATCTCGGCCGTCGGGTGGGCGGACTGGTGGAAGGCGCGGTGGCAGCGGGCGCCGTCCGCGAGGACTTCGCCAGTCCCGACGTGTACGCCTTCCTGCACATGATCGGCGCTGTCGCCGACCGCACCGAGGACATCGCCCCCGATGCTTCGCGCTGCTGCGCCGAGGCTCTGCTCATGGGCTTCGGCCTGGAGCAGGGCCCGGCGGAGCACACGTCCCCGATGACCGACGGCCAGATTCGCCGGACCTGGCCGGTGCCGTCCGCGCTGCTGCCGGGTGACGCCGGGGAGAGGGAGGCACAGGGGCCGAGCGCGGTGGGTGCAAGGCAGAGCGCACCTTCCACGGTTGGACGGTCGCGCTACGCGGACTCCCTGATCACCAGATCCGTCGGCAGGATGAGGGGCGTCGGCTCCTCGCCGCCCAGCACGCGCACCAGCATGCGGGTCATCTCGCGGCCGAGGGCCACGATGGGCTGGTGGATCGTCGTCAGGGACGGCTGGGTGTGCCGGGCGGTGAGGATGTCGTTGAACCCGACGACCGCGACGTCCTCGGGGACGGCCCGGCCGCGCTCGCGCAGGACGCGCAGGGCGCCGGCCGCCATGGCGTCCGAGGCGACGAACACCGCGTCCAGGTCCGGGTGTTCGTCGAGGAGACGGGCCATCGCCTCCGCGCCGCCCGCCTCGCTGAAGTCGGCGTGGGCCACCCGGTGGTCCTTCAGGCCGGCCAGCGCGACCGCCTCCCGGAAACCCAGATAGCGGGAGACGCCCGCGTGCATGTCCTGCGGGCCGGTGACGGTACCGATCGCGCGGCGGCCCTTGGAGATCAGGTACTCCACGGCCTGGCGGGCCCCGCCCCGGTTGTCCGCGTCCACGTACCAGCGCGGGGCCCGGTCCAGGGGGCGGCCTCCGTGCACGACGGGGACGCCTCCCGCCTCGGCCACCTTCGCCAGCGGATCGTTCTCGCGCAGGGCCAGCAGCATGACGCCGTCCGCGCCCCGGGACTGCAGGATGCGGGCCAGCCGGGCCCGGCCCCGCTCGGAGGCGGCCAGGACCAGCAGCAGTTCGAGGTCCGTCTCCTCGATGACCGCGTTGACGCCGGTGATCACCTCGGCGAAGAAGAGGTTGGCGAACAGCGCGGGATCGTCGCTGGAGATCGCAAGCACCACCGCGCCGCGCCGCTGCGAGGCGAGCGAACGGGCCGCCACGTTGGGCACATAGCCCAGCTCCGCCACGGCGCTCTCGACCGCCTGCCGCGCCTTCTTGCTGACGTGCTGGCGGTTGTTGATCACCCGCGAGACGGTTCCGACGGACACCCCGGCGCGCAGCGCCACCTCGTCGAGCGTCGGTGGCCGTCTGGTCATGTGGGGCGGCTCCAGTTCGTACGGATGGAGTGGGCGGAGTGCGTACGGATGGGGTGGGCAGTAGCAGCACTGTAAGCGCGAACGGAGTCGGCGTCGTCACAGGCCGCCGCGCCGGATGACCTCGGCGTACCAGCGGGCGCTGTCCTTGGGGGTGCGGTGCTGGGTCGCGTAGTCGACGTGCACGATGCCGAAGCGGGGCCCGTAGCCGAAGGACCACTCGAAGTTGTCGAGGAGCGACCAGACGAAGTAGCCCTTGAGCGGCACACCGTGGCCGATCGCCTGTGCGCAGGAGCGGAGATGGCCGTCCAGGTAGGCGACGCGGTGCGCGTCGTGCACTCCGTCGTGTTCCACCACGTCGTCGAAGGCCGCACCGTTCTCCGTGATGTACAGGGGTACGGCCGGATAGTCGTCCTTGAGACGGAGGAGCAGTTCCAGCAGCCCCCTCTCGTCGATCTCCCAGCCCATCGCGGTCCTCGGCCGGCCACCGTCGGCGACCCGCACCAACGGCGAGCCCACATAGGCGGATTGGGTCGGCGTCGAGCTGCCGCCGACCAGCATCGGCGCGTAGTAGTTGACGCCCAGGTGGTCCAGCGAAGCCCCGATCCGCTTCAGGTCGCCGTCGTGGACGTGCCCGAAACCGGTGACCTCGCGGAGGTCGGCGAGTACGTCCTCGGGGTACGCGCCACGCAGCAGCGGGTCGAGGAGGAGGCGGTTCTGCATGCCGTCGATGCGGCGGGCCGCGTCCAGGTCGGCGGGCTCGGTGCCGACCGGGGTGACGTGGGTGAGGTTGAGGGTGATGCCGACGTGCGAGTCGTCGCTCCGTATCGCCTCCGCCGCCAGGCCGTGGCCGAGCAGCAGGTGGTGGGCGGCGCGTACGGCGGCGTCGGGTTCGCGGCGGCCGGGGGCGTGGCGGCCCGTGGCGTAGCCGAGGAACGCCGAGCACCACGGTTCGTTGAGGGTGGTCCAGTGGGTGACGCGGTCGCCCAGCGCCTCGTGGACGAGGGCGGCGTACTCGGCGAACCGCTCGGCGGTGTCCCGGGCGGGCCAGCCGCCGCGGTCCTCCAACGGCTGGGGCAGGTCCCAGTGGTAGAGGGTGGGCCAGGGCTGGATGCCCCGGTCGAGGAGGGTGTCGGTGAGGCGGCGATAGAAGTCGAGGCCGCGCTGGTTGACCGGCCCGGAGCCGGTGGGCTGGATCCGGGGCCAGGCGAGGGAGAACCGGTAGGCGCGCAGGCCGAGTCCGGCCATCAGCGCCACGTCCCCGGGGAAGCGGTGGTAGTGGTCGGCCGCGACGGCGCCGGTGTCACCGCCCTGGATGGCGCCCGGAGTCGCCGCGAAGGTGTCCCAGATGGACGGACCCCGGCCGTCCTCGGCGACCGCGCCCTCGATCTGGTAGCTCGAAGTGGCGGCGCCCCACAGGAAGCCGGGATCGAACATGCTCACTGAGTTGTACCTCCACCGATGTGACTTCCGAGAGCGCTAACAATCGGAATGCTCTCGTCCTTGACTCGAATGTCGCTGTTGAGCTGGGTTGACGCCGCAGCTCGGCCGGTCTCCGCGTGATGCTTCGGATCAAAACTGGAAGCGCTTACGGTCGCAGACTAGAAGTGCAGCGTTCAATCTGTGAAGGGTTCGGACGCAGAAGATGCTGATGTGCGTGAAGGCTTGACAGCCTGGACGCCCCCGCAGAACATCTGGCACTGACGCCGCATCGAGCCGGGAACCCCGCCACCGAGAAGGGCCCGGCATGTCCCACAGAGCCAGATGGGGTGCAGTCTTCCTCGCACCCGTCCTGACCGTCGCCCTGGGCGCGACGCCCGCGCACACCGCGCGAGCAGCAGCGGAACCGGCATACGAACGGGTGCTCAACGGCACGTTCGACACCGTGAAGAGCCCCTGGTGGAGCAGCGCCAACTCGCCGTCCGCCGTCAGTCTGGGCCGCCTGTGCGCCGACGTCCCCGCGGGGACCGTCAACCCATGGGACTCGATGATCGGCCAGAACGACATCCCGCTGGAGGCCGGCCGGCCCTACACGCTGCGCTTCACCGCCTCCGCCACCCGGGACGTGTCCATCCGCGCCGTGGTGCAACTGCCCGCCACTCCAGCCACGTTGAACAAGACCGTCGCCGTCACGACCGCGCCCAAGTCCTTCCAGTTCACCGGGACTTCCACGACCGCCGGCCTGCACGCCCAGCTGCAGTTCCAACAGGGCGGCGCCACCCAGCCGTTCACGCTGTGCCTGGACGACGTCTCCCTCACCGGAGGCGCGATAGCCCCTGGCGGAGGGCGCGACTTCGGCTCCCCGGTGCGCACGAACCAGTACGGTTACGCCGCCCACGGCCCCAAGAAGGCGTCCATCGTCAACTCCTCGACGAAGCCCGTACGTTGGCGTCTGCTCGACGCCTCGGGCGCTGCCGTGAAGACTGGCCGCACCGAGGTCCAGGGCACGGACACCGCCTCGGGCGACCATGTGCACATCGCCGACTTCAGCTCGGTGCGCAAGGCCGGCACGGGCTACACGCTCGCGGTCGGCGACGCGTCGAGCTACCCGTTCGCCATCGCGGACAACCCGTACTCGCCGCTGCGCAAGGACGCGCTCGACTACTTCTACGCCGTCCGCAGCGGCACGCCCATCGAGGCGCGGTACGCCGGTGACGCCTACGCCCGGCCCGCCGGACACCTCGGCGTGGCACCCAACAAGGGCGACACGGACGTGCCCTGCCTGCCCGGCACCTGCGACTACTCCCTGGACGTCCAGGGCGGCTGGTACGACGCCGGCGACCAGGGCAAGTACGTCGTCAACGGC